>CALDDP010000243.1 GCA_937936805.1 uncultured Gammaproteobacteria bacterium
TTCGAAGAAACCGGTATGGAAATGGCTTCAAAGTCGTTATACCGATTTAGTATTGGTGAGTCGGATCCGCTGTCTGCAATCGCCGAATACGATTGGGAATGGGAATATGGCAGGGGGGACTGGCAAACAAGAACCCGTACATACACTCGAATCACCTGTGATAGCAGGCATTTTTTCCTGCATGCTGTATCCACTGCATGGGAGGGTGAGCAACAAGTTTTTCGAAAGCAGTGGGATCAAAAATTTGAACGCGACCATTTCTAGTTTGTGTGGCCGCGACAACAGCACGGGAGCCATACGAGCTTTTCAAAAATGGAGAAATGCAAATTAGTTGGCAATCTTTATTGCCTCTAGGACAGGTGCAGCCCCGGTATCAATTCTGACGCCGGCTCTGCTGACGGCATTTAACACCGCGCGCAACGAGGCGCCGACGATATCTTCACTGCAGCCGGCACCACAGAAGCGCTTGCCATTGATGTTCAGCTGCACGTAGGCCATCGCCTCGGATTGCTCGTTGTCACCGAGTGTATGTTCGCTGTAGTCGACCAGTACGAGCCTCGAATCAAGCTTGCTGTTAATCGCGCTGACGAAGGCGTCGAGAATTCCTTTGCCGTCACTGGAGATTTCGATTCGCCCATTTTGCGTTAGCAGCATTGCCGTTAACTGGTCGGACCCTTTTGCTCTGGATGCCTGGTAACTTTCAACAGTAATCGGCATATCGACGTCGATGTAGGTGTCCTGGAAAATCTGGCGAATCTGCCCGGTGGATACTTCGGTTTCACTTCGCTCGGCAAATTGCTGCACATGCGAACTGAAATCAACCTGCAACCAGCGCGGCAGGATAAGGCCGTAGTCCTGCTCCATGACATAGGCGACGCCTCCCTTGCCGGACTGGCTATTGATGCGGATGACTTCCTGGTAGGTTCTGCCGACATCTCGCGGATCAATCGGCAGGTAGGCGACTTTCCAGTGAGTATCGGGACCCTTGAGCCGGCGTTCCTGTTCATCGATAAGCAGGCACTTGTTGATCGCATCCTGATGGCTGCCGGAAAAGGCCGCAAACACCAGTTCACCCGCATAAGGATGCCGCGGATGCACGGCTAACTGGGTACAGGCTTCGACCACATTGATAATGCGGTCCATATCCGAGAAATCCAGCTCCGGATCGATTCCCTGGCTGTACAGGTTCATCGCCATGGTGACGATATCCATATTGCCGGTGCGCTCACCGTTGCCGAGCAGCGTACCCTCGATGCGATCGGCGCCAGCCATCACGCCCAGTTCGGCGGCGGCAATACCGCAGCCCCGGTCATTGTGCGTATGCAAGCTGATGCGGACGCAATCGCGACGACCGATCTGGTCGCAAATGGTTTCGATCTGATCCGCATAGACATTCGGCGTTGCGACTTCCACGGTTGCCGGAAGATTGATAATGGCTTTGTTCCCGGGAGTTGGTTGCCAAACGTCGATAACCGCATCGCAGATCTCGACGGCATAATCCATTTCAGTATTGGTGAAACTTTCGGGCGAATACTGGAATTGCCACGCCGTCTCCGGTTGTGCGGCGGCATAGTCGCGCACCCAGATTGCGCCCTGAACTGAAATACCCCTGATTTCCTCGCGCGACATTTTGAATACCTGCTCGCGTTGTACGGTCGAGGTCGAGTTGTACAGGTGCATAATGGCACTGCGTGCGCCTTGCAATGCTTCGAAGCTGCGCGCAATTAACGGTTCCCGTGCCTGGGTCAAAACCTGGATAGTGACATCATCGGGCACCAGGTCCTGTTCGATCAATTGACGCACGAAATCAAAATCCGGTTGCGATGCGGCGGGGAAGCCGACTTCGATTTCCTTGAATCCTACATCGACCAGCAGTTGAAACATGGAGAGCTTCTGGCTGGGTGTCATCGGTTCGATAAGCGCCTGGTTGCCGTCACGCAGGTCGACGCTACACCAGTCCGGTGCGTGCTCAATGACATTATCAGGCCAGCGCCGGTCTGTTTTGGCGACGGGTGGAAACGGGCGATATTTTCTGTGATTAAACGATGACACGGTTAATTCCTGGTGGATGCGATTGTAGTTAGATTGTTTAGTGACTTTAGTCGATGTTTGTTAGTTAACGATTGCGTATTAACCATTAAACTGCGCAAATAAAGCTATAAAAATCTAAATTAATACATTTATATAGGTATAATATCCAAATATTTATATTTATGGAGAGATCATGAGTATTGCGCTCGATCGAATCGATAAACATATACTGAAGCTGATGCAAACCAATGCACGAATCAGTAACCTGGAACTGGCCGACCAGGTGGGACTGTCTCCCACGCCCTGTTCACGACGGGTAAAACGGCTGGAGGAATCCGGCTTAATTGCCGGTCACGTCACCCTGCTGAACCCCGACGCGCTGGGCCTGGATCTGACCGCAATTATCGGGATTTCAATGGACCGGCATACGCCGGACCGATTCGAGAATTTCGAGCAGGCTATTACCAGGATGCCGGAAG
>CALDDP010000244.1 GCA_937936805.1 uncultured Gammaproteobacteria bacterium
GGCCTGGGTCAGTTGCCGCTTGCCGATCGCGCCACGCTGGCCAATATGTCGCCCGAATTCGGTTCCACCTGCGGGTTTTTCCCGGTCGACCGGGAGACGATTCGCTATCTGCGCCTCACCGGGCGTGATGAAGCAACGCTGCAGCTGGTCGAGGCCTATTGCCGTGCCCAGGGATTGTGGTACGAGGCCGATACCCAGGATCCGGAATTCAGCAGCAAATTGACGCTGGACCTGGCGTCGGTCGAGGCTTCACTTGCCGGGCCCAAGCGCCCGCAGGACCGGGTAGCGTTGTCCGGTATCAAAGCCGCGACGCAGTCCATCGTCGATTCTGCTGTCAGCGAACGCGCCGGCGATGAAGAATTGCTCGACGGTGACGTGGTGATCGCGGCAGTTACCTCCTGCACCAATACCTCCAACCCGAGGGTGATGATGGCGGCCGGATTGTTGGCGCGTAATGCGCGTGCCGCAGGTTTAACCAGCAAACCCTGGGTGAAGACATCGTTGGCACCGGGTTCCAAGGTGGTAACCGAGTATCTGAATGCCACCGGCTTGCAGCAGGACCTGGATGCGATTGGTTTTAACCTGGTCGGTTATGGATGTACCACCTGCATTGGCAACTCCGGGCCTCTACCCGCGGCGATTGAGACGCAGATCAGGGAGAAAAATTTGAATGTTGCCAGCGTGCTTTCCGGTAATCGCAACTTCGAGGGGCGCATTCATCAGCACATCAAGTCGAACTGGCTGGCATCGCCTCCGTTGGTAGTCGCATATGCGCTTGCCGGCAGTACGCGCATTGACCTGACCTCCGAGCCGGTCGGGGAATCAGCCGATGGCAAGCCGGTGTTCCTGCGCGATATCTGGCCCAGCAACCAGGAGATCGCCGATGCGGTGATGCAGGTAAACCAGGTCATGTTCAGCGAACAGTATGCCGATGTCTTCAGCGGGGATAGCAACTGGCAGGAAATAGACGTTGATGACGCCCTGACCTATGGCTGGGATGATTCTTCGACCTACATACGCAATCCGCCATACTTCCAGCTCGACAACAGCAGGCAACTGCAACCGATTATGCAGGCGCGTATCCTGGCGCTGCTTGGTGATTCGATAACCACCGACCATATCTCACCCGCCGGTGCAATCGCAGTTGACAGTCCTGCCGGCAGGTATCTGCTCGAGAAGGGGGTGGATCGCAACAGCTTTAATTCCTACGGGTCGCGTCGCGGAAATCACGAGTTGATGATGCGCGGCACTTTCGCCAATATCCGCATCCACAATGAAATGACTCCCTCGGTCGAAGGAGGAGTCACGCGGTATATGCCGGGTGGCGAACAGATGAACATTTACGATGCGGCGATGCAATACTCACGCGAAGCTACGCCCCTGGTAGTGATTGCCGGTAAGGAATATGGGACCGGGTCAAGCCGTGACTGGGCGGCCAAGGGGGCTCGCCTGCTTGGCGTCAAGGCCGTGATTGCCGAGAGTTTCGAACGTATTCATCGCTCCAACCTGATCGGCATGGGGGTCTTGCCGCTTCAATTTATTGACGGCTTCGATCGCAAACGCCTGAATTTGACCGGTGCAGAAAAAATATCCATTAGCGGTATGGAAAACGGTTTGCGACCCGGGCAAAGATTAGACCTGTCGGTCACCGACATTAATAACTCGACTTTGTCGGTAGAGGTTTTATGCCGTATCGATACCCGCGACGAAGTGGCTTACTACGAGGCCGGTGGTATCCTGCAGTACGTCCTCAACAAAGATCAGGATTGATGCCATGATTGTAACCTTCAAAACCAGCGCCTATGCGAACATTACGATGCTGGGCGAGGTCGGGTGCGAGATGCTTGACATGATGGCGTTCGGCAGTTCGGTGCCGGGCGCGATAAACGCGGAGGATGTGCCGACCGCGCTGGATAATCTCAAACAGGCACTGGCAAAACTACCGACACAGGCAGAGCCTGCTGGTAACGAGGACGATGATCAGCCAGCGGTCAGTATGCATACCCGCGCGGTTCCCCTGGTCGAATTGCTGCAGGCGGCAGTTGCCGACGAAACCTATGTCAGCTGGGAGTAGAGCGATTGTCTGCGCTGCAGTTCTTATGAATAACTATGGAAAACGGGTAATCAATAATGACAGATAAAGATGTGTTGCTGGGTTATGCGACGCAGGACAAGTCCGGGAGGAGCGGTGTTTACCCGGTTCATCTGAATTTGAAACGGGCTAATCGGCATGGTCTCATCGCCGGTGCAACCGGAACCGGCAAGACAGTGACCCTGCAGGCGCTTGCGGAAAGTTTTTCGCAACAGGGTGTGCCGGTGTTCCTGGCTGACGTCAAGGGCGATATCTCCGGGATAAGTCAGCCCGGCAAATCTCATCCTAAGGTCAATGAACGCTTGCAGGCACTGGGTCAGCCGTTAGATCAATGGCGGGGTTGTCCGACAGTCTTCTGGGATTTGTACGGCAAGCAGGGGCATCCGATTCGTGCGACGATTTCCGATATGGGTCCCGTGTTGTTATCCCGATTGATGGGTTTGAACGAAACCCAGGAAGGGGTACTAAACATCGCTTTCGCGGTGGCGGATGATAATGGCCTGTTATTACTCGATCTCAAGGATTTGCGTGCGATGCTTCAGCACGTTGCGTCAACGGCTGCCGAACTCGGCAGTCTTTACGGTAATGTCTCGAAAAGTTCGGTCGGTGCCATTCAACGACGTTTGCTGATGCTGGAACGCAGCGGTGCGAAAAAGTTTTTTGGTGAACCGATGCTCGAGCTCGACGATTTGATCCAGGTCGATGATAGTGGCTTCGGTTTCGTGAATGTGCTGGTTGCCAACAAACTGGTGCAGGAACCCGACGTTTACTCGACCCTGTTGTTATGGCTGATGTCCGAGCTATTTGAAAACCTGCCGGAAATCGGAGATCCCGAAAAACCCAAACTGGTTGTGTTTTTCGATGAAGCACACCTGATGTTCAAGAACACCCCGCAAGCACTAATCGATAAAATCGAACAAGTGGTGCGGTTGATACGTTCCAAGGGGGTCGGCGTTTATTTCATTACGCAAAGTCCGGGCGATATTCCGGACTCGGTGTTGGCCCAACTGGCGAATCGCGTACAGCATGCGTTGCGTGCGTTTACCCCGAAAGAGCAAAAGGTGGTCAGGAGTGCAGCGCAGACATTCCGCAGCGATAAAAGCTTCTCGGTACAAGATGCAATCAGCGAAATGGGCGTCGGTGAAGCGCTCATTTCCACGTTAATGGCGAATGGTGCGCCGTCTATGGTGAAACGGTCATTGGTCAAACCACCTGTGTCCAGAATAGGAGCTGCAAAAAGGGCGGAAGTCCGCGAGATTTTGCTGCAAAGCCCGTTTGCGCAAAAGTATGACACCGCGATCGACCGGGAATCCGCGTTCGAAAAGCTGGCGCAACGTGCGGCGACAGCGGCAAAGGCCGCAGCAGCGGAAAAACCGCCGCGCAAACGTGCGCATGCGGCGCCAAAACCGCGTGGCAGGCCACGCCAGAGTATCGCTGAAACCTTTGTCAAAAGCGTCGTACGCAGCCTTGGCGGTCGCACCGGCCGTGCGCTGGTGCGAGGCATCCTCGGATCATTGTTCAAGGGGCGCTGAACCCGGGACGATCTCCCGGGTCTTAACTGTTGACCATCGAATCGACCACCGCGGTCCAGCCGTGCGCGATGTTTTCGTGATTGTAACCACCACCACCCATCGCCAGCATGCGTCCCTGGCAGTAATCGTCTGCTATCCGGCACAGTTTTGCGGCGGCGAAAGCGTGTGATGCCGGGCTGAATTCCATGTTGGTTATCGGGTCGCCCTTGATGCTGTCGGCGCCGCATTGCAGCAATATGAACTCCGGTTCATTGCTGCGCAGATAGTCTTCGATCAATGGCCATACTTCCTGGAAAATAGCATCATTGGAAAAAGGTGGTACAGGAAGGTTCAGCTTGGTGCCTTCAGCTGGCCCGGTTCCGGTTTCATTGGCAAAACCCGTGCCGGGATAAAGCGTGCGACCGTCCTGGTGGATATCCGCGAAGAGCAGATCGGGATCATCCTCGAAACTGTAAAATACACCGTCGCCGTGATGGGCGTCGATATCTATGTAAGCAACGCGCTTGATGCCGTATTGCGCGCGCAGATATTCGATCGCGATGCCGCAATCGTTAAATACGCAGAACCCGGCCGCGATATTGCGTCGCGCATGGTGCAAGCCCGCGATTGGAGAGAACGCCCGTCGGAATTCTCCTTTCATGATCCGGTCGATCGCATCGGTGACCGAACCGGCAACATGGCTTGCTGCTTCGAACATGCCGACAAAAGAAGGAGTATCTCCGCCATCAAGGTAACCATGTCCGCTGACTGAATAGTCGCGCACTTTATCGATATAGTCGCTGGTATGAAACAGGTGGATACGGTCGCTAGCGGCCGAGACCGGCGCCTGGATGGTCAGCTGTTTATCCAGGCCTAGCCGGGTTAACTCGGCCTGGAACACGTCGTGGCGCTGCGGGCCGAACGGGTGGCCATCCTTGAATCCATAGTCAGCTAGTGCCTGGCCGAGATAAATGCAGGTGTCCCTGGAGGGCATGATTGAGTAAAGGTTACGTTGTCGGAACCATTAAAGACCAGCCGCGCGAACAGGTCAAATCGCAAATCATCGAAGAATTATTTTTTACTTTCCGATTTACCGCTGCGCCACTGCTGATTGTATCGCTGGCAGCCGGCAAATATGGGCAGGGCGCCAGTGCTCATTTCAATGAGAATTGCGATGGAAGGCACTGTCGAAACAATACTGACAACAGAACTAGTAAAGGAAAAGAAGCTAGTCGCTTGCGGCCAGTTGCTTTTGCAGTAACTCGCAGGCTTCGCGCCAGGGTTTGAAGGCGGCATTTTCTTCGAGCAGGTCGAGGCCGAGCCGGGAAAACGTGCCCTCGGTTGCTATGTTGCCGGCTATTTCACCCGGGGAGATATCTTTACTGGCGAGGGCAAGTTGTGCCGCACCCTTAGCCATACCCATTACCAGCTCTGCACTTAAATCTGCCGGTAGGGCAGGTCCCCGGGTCGACTGGATCAACTCTTCAAATAACGAGAAAAACCAGCAATAGACACAGGCGAGTACGCTGCCCTGGTTGAAATATATCTCGTTATCGACCGCAATCGAATTGCCACAGTAATCGAAAAACTCACGCACGAATGCATTATCAGGATAAATCAGGGTAGGGCTGGCGCCGGCTTCCGCGCTACTGACCGGCATTGCCCGTACGATCTCTACCTGGGTGGACAAAGCAGTTCGCAGTTGCTCGACTTCGATGCCTGCAACCACGCTGATCAAAACCTGTCCCGGTTTGAATTCGAGGCCGCGCAGGGTCTCGAGGCAGTCAGCCGGGCGGGTCGCGATGACGATATAGTCGCTGTCATCCAGCACTGCCTGGTTATCCCGCTTTACCTCACAATCATAATTTGCAGCCAGGTAGTTCGCCTTCTCGCGATTGCGCGGACTCAGTAGAACAGGGCCCTGGTAACCGCCGCGTCGCACTCCTTTAATGGTATAAAGCGCGAGTTCACCGACGCCGATAAAACCGATGCCTGTCATTTTGCTTCGTGTCCCCGGGTAAAATCGTTACGCCCTGACCGGTCCTCGCCACGCAATAGGAACAGCGCCCGGTTTGAATAACCGTGTGGAGAACCGGCGTCTTCCTTGATTTTGCCACTGTTGTGATTGTAGAAGCTGGTTGCCGGCATAATTCGCAGTACCAGTCCCATGCGACGTTTTGACGAATGATTCGCATCGGAGCCATGCACCAGGTAAACATCGTGCAGTGAAATCTGCCCGGGTTCGAGCACTATATCGCGCGCCTGGCTCAAATCGACCTGGTCATTGTCGATGACCTGCGCCAGGGTGTAGTCATCACGATGCTCGAAATGATGCTTATAGATCTTATGTGCGCGATGCGAACCCGGTATAAATTTCATGCAGCCCTGTTCTGGCGTGGAACCATCCAGCGAAATCCATACGGTGATGGTTTCCAGTGGTTCGATCGGGTAGTAATCGCCGTCCTGATGCCACGGCGTCGCCTTGCCTGCCTTTGCCGGCTTGCCGAAAATGGTGACGCCCCACAATACAAAATCGCCGCCGATCAGTTGTTCGATCATATCCAGGATTTCCGGGATGCGGGCAAACTCAAGCCACGCGGGATCACCCTTGACGCCGTAGCTGCCGTGCGCATTCAGATGGGGTCCGAGGATGAAATCTGGTGAGAAATCCGGGTTGTCCTTATTGTCTTCCAGCAACTTTTGATAAAGCTCATGGATATGTGCCAGAGTTGCTTGCGGTACCCGGTAGGTCGATGGGATTACCAGTCCATCCCGGTGGTAGGTTTTGATTTCCTGGTCGGTCAAGGGCATCGTTGGAGCATATTACAAAGCGATAAACGGGTACAGCCAAGCATGCCGATTCGTGATATCTTTTTCGGCGCGATGAATCAACAGATAGTGCAAATTACCCGCGAACCGATCGGGGTTGGACAGGAACGTGCCTGCTACCTCCATCCCGGGGATGCGCACAAGGTAATCAAAATCCAAAAAGGAGAGAGCAGCACGCAAACCCGGCGTGAACTCATCCTGTACCGGAACCTGGCGCGGCGCGGGATGCGTAACTTCCGGCATATACCGCAATTTTACGGCAAGCTGAAAACCAACCTGGGGGAAGGTTTCGTCGTCGATCTGGTCGCGGATTATGATGGCTCTGTTTCCAGGTCCCTGTGGTGGCATTTCGAGCGGGGCTACCCGCTAGCCGAATTTCTGCCTTACCTCGAAGAACTCAGGCAATACCTGCTCGACAACCTGGTTATCTTCAGTGTCGATATGGGACGTTACAATATTCTATTTCAGAAAATCTCGCCGCAACAGGCTCGCCTGGTGGTGATCGACGGGCTTGGCAATCACAGCGCGATAAACTGGCTCGATAACATAGCCTGGTTTGCACGCAGGAAAATCGAGCGCCGCTGGCATCGATTTATCAGCCGGCTGGAAAATTACTCGCAGCAAATGATGCGCGAGTATGACGGCAGTCCGAAAACCCTGGAACCCGCCTATCGAATACCGCCGCCAGTTCATGCGCAAGCAGCAGAAAGAGACTGAACAGGAATAAAGGGAAGGACTAGGCGGTTTCGCTGGCTGATTGACAATCGATGCATAGTCCGGCGAAAGGCTGCGCTCGCAGCCGCTCGAACGCTATCGGTTCCCCGCACTGAAAACAGAATCCATACTCACCGGACTCGATGCGCAGCAGTGCGAGTTCGATACGCTGCAGCAGCTGGGTGGACTGTTGTTGATTGGCGAGCGCCATTTGCTGCTGCTGAATGGCATCTATGCGCGAGACCCGACCGACTGATTGTTGGTCGAGAGCTACCGGTTTCGTATCCGGATTGGTGCTTTCGAGCTGCGCTTGGAGCTGTTGTTTTTTATCTTCGAGCGCGCTGCGCAGTTGCTCGAGTTGTTGCTGTGTGAGTTCAGGCGCGGACATTGCTCAAGATGATCCGGTTGGATCAGCCGGCGACGAGTCGATACCGAATTCAGTGCGGGTGATACGGTTTTCCCGGGTATGCCGTCGAATGCTCCTGTTTCTGGCGATCGATTCGGGACCTGCGTAGCCGCGTCCATGGTCCAGGTGTACACAACTGCAGCGGTAACGCACCTGGCGGGCCTTGATGCCCATATTCATCAGGCGCTCGCCGAACTCACGATCCTGTCCACCGTATTGCATGCGCTCATCAAAGCCGTTTACGGCGAGGATATGTTTCTTCCAGGTAGACGAGCTGTGTCCGTTCCAGGTGGCACGGGTAATGGTCAATGCGTCCAGTATTGCGCCGATGACCGGGTGAGAAAAAAGCTTGGCAATTTTTGGCGTAAACGCCACCCCGTGTTTTAATAACCAGCCCGGTCGCGTGCAATTTCCGTTCACAATATCCTGTTTGCCAAGTGCGCGCGAAACCTCAAGCGGCAGTTTGAAATAGCCGCCGGACAGCAGCGTGTTTTCGGCAGCCAGTTCGACATGGTTCTTGACAAAATCGGGGTGGGGGATGCAATCGCCATCGGTAAAAATGAGGTATTCGCCCCGACTTGCGACGACAGCCTTGTTCAATATTCTGCATTTCTGAAAACCATCATCGGCCTGCCAGAGATGCTGGATCGGGATATCGATTTTTGATTTCATCGATTCCACCACGTTGCGGGTTTCCTGGCCGGAGCCATCATCGGCGACGATAATTTCAAAATCCCGATAAGACTGGACGGAAAATCCCCATAGCGTCTTCTCCAGCCAGCGGGGATGGTTATAGGTCGTAAATATTACCGAGGCAAACATCAGTCAAGCTTAGCGTAGATCATTTCCAGTTTGGCGCATTGTTTACGCACGTCGAAGTTTTGCTCGACCCGTTTACGCCCCTCGGCACCCATATTGCGACGCAGGCCCTGATTTTCCAGCAGACTGGCAATGTTTTCGGTGAGTCCTGAGACGTCTTTCTCGGCGCTCAACAAAGCCGTTTTTTCTTCCTCGACCGCCTCGACCAGGCCACCACTGCGAAAGCTGACCACCGGGGTTTGCAGCGCCTGGGCCTCCAGAAATACCATGCCAAGTCCTTCCATATCGCCACTTGCCGCGGTAATGCTTGGTGCTACGAACAACCAGCAGCGTGCCAGCTGTTGCCTGATATCAGCCGCGCTTGCAGCACCGGTAAAGTGGACCTTCAATTTTCTCGCCAGTGCCTCTTGCTGCAGCGACGATTTCAACTCGCCTTCACCCATAATCGTTAGCTCGAGATCAGGAAAACGTTTCTGTAAATGCTCCATCGCCTGCAACAGATAGGTACAGCCCTTTTTTTCCACCAGTCGGCCTACAAACAGTAATGACGGCTGTTCCGACTCGACTTTTTGCTGGGTGAACTTGTCCAGATCGATGCCGATGTAATGCTGCAGCAGCTTCTCTTGCGGGCATCCGCGGGCAAGCACCTGTTTGGCCATGAACTGCGACACGGCTATGATGCAGTCGACCCGATTGAAAAAGCGCCGGTTAGTCGAACTTTGTGCGACCGCATTTTGATGCTTGGTGATATCGTGTCCATGGACGGTAGTAATGACCGGCAGA
>CALDDP010000245.1 GCA_937936805.1 uncultured Gammaproteobacteria bacterium
ACCGTGGTAGTTCATATCGATCCCAGGGATCAGTACCGCTACGGTATGAAATTCTGGATTAACGAAAAAAATGGGTTGATGATGAAATCCAGCCTGATCAATGAAGAGGGAAAGGTGGTCGAGCAGGTCATGTTTACCAGTCTGGAGCTGTTCGGCGCTGATGAAAAACTGGTCGTCGATACGATGCCGAAAATAGATGAAAGTTTTACCCTGGTGCGCTACCACAGTGGTGACAGTTCAAAATCGTTTGCGGCGGATAACGCCTGGCAACTTACCGATGTGCCAGGCGGCTTTTGGCGCGAATCGGTATTGAAACGTAAAATTCCCGGTACAGAACACTTTGTTCAACAGATGGTTTACACAGACGGTCTGGCTTCGCTTTCGATCTTCATCGAGAGGAAAACCGGCCTCAGTTCTGTTGGAAAGTCTTCGATGGGCGCAGTCAATGCCTTTATCCGACTTTTGAATGATTACTCGGTCACTGCGATAGGCGAAGTGCCGGCAGTAACCGTGAAACAGTTGGCCGAAGCGGTGTCCTATCGGCAGCAGTAATTTCCAACGAGGGTCAGATCCGGGCGCTCGTTGCCCTTACGCACCTTGCGATCGTCTTAATTTGGTATCAAACTCTATCAATCGATAAATTGATTCAAGGATCCCGGTATGATTTCTGAACAGGCGATCGTCACTCGCCGCGATGGCAAGCGGGTTGAACTTGAGCTGCAGCGAGGCTCGGCCTGCGGTCAATGTGAACTGAGTCAGGGTTGCGGCACCGGCGCACTCGGACGGCTGCTGGGCAAGCGCTCGAAACCACTCGTTATCGAAACTGATCGTGATTTGAAGCCCGGCGACAGGTTGCAGTTGGGCCTGTCTGAATCGGCACTGGTACGAGCAAGCCTGACTGTTTACGGCCTGCCTTTGCTGGGTATGGTTATCGCAGGATTAATCGCCAGTTTCGCCATCGAATCGGATGTTTTGATTGCGCTGGCCGCCTGCGCCGGGTTTATCGGTGGATATAAATTTGCCCGCTATCTTTCCCATCCGCTTGAACATGACCCGTTAACCCCATATATCGTGGATATCAGAGTGAACCCCGGACCCTGATTTGAGTCCTAAAACCGTATTCGAAATAATTTGGAAGCAATCGATGAAATATTTTACCAATTCTGTTTACCGTATCATTTTCGTTGTTCTGTTTAGCTTGCCGCTAGCGGCCCAGGCCTCGCTACCTGACTTCACCATTATCGTTGATGAAGCCAAGGATTCGGTGGTTAATATCAGTACCAAGACCAAGGCCAGGACCAGCAGCCGCAGTTCGAGAGAGTACAACCTCCCTGAGCTTCCCGAAGGCTCGCCATTCGGGGAGTTGTTCGAAAAGTTTTTTGATCGTGACGAAATGGAGCGTGGCCGTCGCGATGCACAGTCGCTGGGCTCGGGGTTCATAATCTCCGATGACGGTTATATCCTCACTAATCACCATGTCATTGCCGGAGCCGATGAAGTTATCGTGCGCATGTCAAATCGCAAGGAGTTTGTCGCAAAAATTATTGGCTCCGATGAGGCGTCTGATGTTGCCGTGCTGAAAGTCGATGCTGAAAAACTGCCGGTTCTCGAGTTTGGCGACTCCGATGAACTGAAAGTGGGTGAATGGGTGCTGGCGATTGGTTCGCCATTCGGGTTCGATCACAGTGTCACGGCCGGAATAGTGAGTGCCAAGGGGCGCAGTTTACCAAGCGATAACTACGTGCCGTTTATCCAGACCGACGTTGCGATCAACCCTGGAAATTCCGGTGGCCCGTTATTCAATCTGGATGGCGAAGTCATCGGCATAAATTCCCAAATTTACAGCCGTACCGGCGGCTTCATGGGCCTGTCGTTCGCGATTCCCATCGAGATGGCGGTAGATGTTGCTAACCAGATCAAGGAGACCGGCACCGTATCGCGCGGCTGGCTGGGTGTATTGATCCAGGAAGTCACCAGAGAACTGGCAGAGTCCTTTGGTATGGACGACCCCCACGGGGCGCTGGTGGCAAAAGTGCTCGATGACAGTCCGGCTGCTGCGGCGGGACTCGAGGTCGGCGATGTAATTGTAGAGTTCAATGGCAAAAAAGTGATTCGTTCCAGTTCTTTGCCGCCGCTGGTAGGGCGGGCGAAGGTGGGTAAGCAGGCCCAGGTCACCGTGATTCGAAACAAGCGGCGACAGGAAATCGGGGTGCAGATTGCGGAACTGCCGGGCGCCATAACCCAGGCCGCATATACTCCCGAAGAAGACAAGGTGATCGAGGAATCGGCACTCGGAATGAAAGTCGAGGCACTTGGCAGTGAAGCCAGGAAACGTCTCAAAATAGAAGCCGGTGTGCAGGTTGTCGAAGTGGATGACGCCGGGCCGGCTAACGACGCCGGAATCATGAAAGGCGACGTCATTACCATGATCGATAACCAGGCAATCGATTCGGTCGACGATTTTGAGGTTGTTACCGATGAGTTGAAATCCGGAAAATCTGTTGCCCTGTTGGTGCAGCGTCGCGCCGGACCCGTATTTCTCGCGATCCGTCCCGACGATTCCTGAGCGGGCCCGGGCTGATTGGAGCTAATTCTCTATTACCGTGAACGATGCCACCTGTGCGATGCGATGCGCAAAGCGCTGGTGGCATTCGCCCGCAAACACCAGCAGGTCAGCTGGCTCGAAGTAGATATTGACCGGGATACCGAGCTGATCCGGCGCTATGACGCAATGGTGCCGGTGCTGTGCCTGGGCGATACAGAAATCTGTCACTATTTTTTCGATGAAACGGCATTGGTAGCTGCGCTCGCTTTAGCGTAAACTTCGCGGGTTTTCATACATCCATAGCCAGCCGCCAACTGCGCTGGCAAATTACTTTGCAGCAAAATCATGAGGCCGGGCAGGGCAGATACCATTTATGCGCATGGAGTTAATACGTAATTTCTCGATTATCGCCCATATCGATCACGGCAAATCCACGCTGGCTGACCGATTTATCCAGCTTTGTGGAGGATTGAGCGAACGTGAAATGGAAGCCCAGGTGCTTGATTCCATGGACCTGGAGCGTGAGCGCGGTATCACTATCAAGGCGCAAAGCGTATCGCTTGAATATAAGGCTAAAGACGGTAAGGAATATACGCTTAATTTCATCGATACCCCCGGGCATGTCGATTTTTCTTATGAGGTATCGAGATCGCTTGCAGCCTGTGAAGGCGCATTGTTGATCGTCGATGCGTCGCAGGGCGTAGAGGCGCAAAGTGTTGCCAACTGCTATACCGCCATCGATCTTGATCTCGAGGTGATTCCCGTGCTCAACAAGATCGATCTGCCCGCAGCCGATCCTGATCGGGTAAAACTCGAAATTGAAGAAATTATCGGGCTCGATGCTTCAGAGGCAATCGAGGTTAGCGCCAAGACAGGTCTAGGCATCGACGCCTTGCTCGAACAGATTATTGAAAAAATCCCGCCTCCGGTTGGCTCGGAAGATAACCGCACACAGGCGTTGGTAATTGATTCCTGGTTTGATAGTTACGTGGGTGTGATAACCCTGGTGCGCGTAATGGAAGGGCAGATAAAACCCAAGCAAAAGATCAGGATGATGTCGAGCGGGCGTGAGTTTCTGGTCGAGAAGGTTGGTGTGTTTACGCCCAAACGCGAACAGAGAGATCAACTGCAGGCCGGTAGCGTCGGCTTTGTCATCGCTGGAATCAAGGATATCGAGTCTGCGCGTGTCGGCGATACCATTACGCTGTCACAGCAACCGGCCGAAAACCCCCTGGCAGATTTCAAGCAGGTCCAGCCACGGGTATTTGCAGGCCTGTTTCCGATTAGTGCGGACGATTACGAAGACTGTCGCGAGGCGCTTAAAAAACTAAAATTGAACGATGCCGCGTTACAGTTCGAGCCGGAAACTTCGCAGGCGCTCGGGTTTGGCTTCCGCTGTGGTTTTCTGGGTATGCTGCATATGGAAATTGTGCAGGAGCGACTGGAACGTGAGTATGACCTTGACCTGATTACCACGGCGCCTACCGTGGTTTACCAGGTCGAAACTACCGCGGGTGAAACTGTCGAGATACATAACCCTGCTGATTTGCCAGCCATCAACAAGATTGACAATATCCTCGAACCGATCATTCAGGCCAACATATTATTACCGGAAGAATTTATCGGGGCGGTGA
>CALDDP010000246.1 GCA_937936805.1 uncultured Gammaproteobacteria bacterium
CAGCGTCGATTACATGCAGGCCGAACTGGTTGGTATCTCCCTTTGCCTGGAGCCGGGCGAGGCCTGTTATATCCCGCTGATGCACCGTTATGAAAATGCCCCGCAGCAGCTTGACAAAACGGCAGTGCTCGCTGCCCTGAAGCCGGTTCTCGAAGACTCCGCGATAGGAAAGATAGGCCAGAATATCAAGTATGACGGTCATGTATTTTTCGGCGAAGGTATTCGTATGCGAGGTATCGCGCACGACACCATGCTTGAATCCTATGTGCTCAACTCGACTGCCAGCCGGCATAACATGGATGCCCTGGCAAAATATTATCTCGACCACGATACCATTCATTACACTGATATCGCTGGCAAGGGCGTTAAACAAAAAACCTTCGATCAGGTTGAGATCGAACCGGCCAGCGATTATGCCGCCGAGGATGCTGACGTCACGCTGCGCTTGCATCGGGTATTGAATCCAGCGTTGAACGAAGATGAAAAGCTGAATCGAGTTTATCGCGAGATAGAAATGCCCCTGGTTGAGGTGCTGCTCGATGTCGAGCAAAACGGCGTATTGATTGATCAGGATATGTTGCGTAGCCAGGGCAAGGAAATCGATCAAAAATTAGGTCAGATTGAAACCGAGATTTATCAGCAGGCGGGGGAGGTCTTCAACCTGAGTTCCCCCAAGCAGATCCAGGCAATTTTCTTTGAAAAGCTTGAATTGCCGGTATTGCGTAAAACACCAAAAGGACAGCCCTCGACCGCTGAAGATGTGCTCGAGGAGCTCGCTGCAGACTATGAAATCCCGGCCCTGCTTTTGGAGCATCGCAGTTTGAATAAACTGATGTCGACTTATATCGACAAGTTACCGCAGGAGATCAACGCCAAAACCGGGCGTGTCCATACTTCTTACCAACAGGCGGTTGCCTCTACCGGACGCCTGTCTTCGACTAGTCCGAACCTGCAAAATATCCCGATTCGAACGCCCGAGGGGCGCCGTATTCGGGAAGCCTTTGTGGCCTCTGATGGTTGTAAAATCCTGGCACTCGATTACTCGCAGATCGAGTTGCGCATCATGGCGCACTTGTCGGCTGATGAAAGCCTGCTCGATGCCTTCAGCCGGGGTCTGGATGTGCATCGCGCAACCGCGGCAGAGGTCTTCGGGAGCGGGCTGGAGCAGGTCAGTGATGAGCAACGCCGTGCTGCCAAGGCGATCAATTTCGGTCTGATCTATGGCATGTCGGCGTTTGGTCTGGGTAAACAGTTGAATATAGGCCGTAACGAAGCGCAGCAGTATGTCGATACTTATTTCGAACGCTATCCCGGGGTCAAGCGTTATATGGAAGTAACCAAGCAACTCGCACGTGACCAGGGCTATGTGGAAACGGTTTTTGGACGCAGGCTGTACTTGCCCGATATCAACGCGCGCAATGCTAATGTGCGTCAATATGCCGAGCGCACCGCGATTAATGCACCCATGCAGGGTACTGCTGCCGATATAATCAAGCGGGCAATGATAAGGGTGCAAGCCTGGCTAGCTGATACAGGGCCCGAGTGTAAAATGATCATGCAGGTTCACGATGAGCTGGTATTCGAAGTGGCTGCGAGCGAGGTCGAATCCTGCAGCGGAGCTATCGCCGGGTTGATGGTCGGCGCAGCCGAGCTGTCGGTCGATCTGGAAGTGGATGCCGGGGTAGGCGCGAACTGGAACGAAGCCCATTAGCGCCGAATAGTTTACTCATTTTCGATTCTCCTAGCGGCTAAAGCTGCATCATGCGTCTGCAGAGCTGCCAGTTGCACTGCGTTCGAATCCAGGGTGCATGCCCTGGTCAATAATATTAAATTCTCTCAAACAAGACCCGGGTCCCGTAAAAGGCAGCGACCAGGCTGGGCGCCTACTCTTTCGCATCTCCCGAGGCGGAGAATTCCGGGTTTCGAGCAGATCTGATTATTTCGATGTAACGTATATCTTTAGCAAGACATATGCGGGGTTGAATTTAGAAAAGCTGGCCCCAGTTAAGCAAGTATTACAGGCAGTTGATGCGCCAGCGCGGCAACCGGCCGCAGGAACTAAAGGGCGCATCAGGTGTCTACCGAAGTAGCGCTATAGCCCAGCGCTATGTCCGTTCTCCCTCCTATGAACGGACAACGACCCGGAAACCCCAACCGGGTCAACCCCTTGGCCCTGGCAGTGAACTGCCAGGGCTTTTTTATACTCACCCTGCGCTGCGATATGGTGCTAGCGGGACGGATCGGGCTCAAGCCATTTTCGGCAAACCTGTTCAAGCGATTCGAGTCCCTGGCGATTCAGCACTGATAGTGTCGATACGCTCTGCTCCGGGCCAACCAGTCGGGCCCTGGTGTCGGCAATTGCCTTGTTAATTGCCGAGCGTGACAGCTTGTCCGACTTGGTCAGCAGCACGTGCAGCGGCAAACTGTTTCCCATCATATCGATCAGGCCCTGATCGAGCTCGCTGATGCCACGACGGATGTCGACTACGATAACGAGGCCCTTGAGGGCCTGGCGCTCGAGCAGGAATGCAGTCAGTACCTGGTTCCAGTGGCCGCGCATTTTTTTTGAGACTTTGGCAAACCCGTATCCGGGCAAATCGACCAGGCGGCGATCCTGATCAAGCTCGAAAAAATTGATCAGCTGTGTGCGCCCGGGCGTTTTGCTGGTTTTGCATAGACCTTTTTGCCGCGTCAGGCAGTTGATTGCGCTCGATTTCCCCGCGTTGGAACGACCTGCAAACGCGACCTCGGCACCCTCATCGGCAAGCATTTGCGATAATTCGAAGGCACTGGTCACAAATCTGGCTTGCTTGAATGAAATACTCATAGTTCCCATCGGGTTATTGTTGAACGAGCGGCCGGGGTATGATATACATTTGCGCCCAAAATTTCCGTACGTTTTCCCTCTGGAGAGATAATGAAAGCAAGCCAATTTGGAGCCATGATTTTGGCCTTATTCTGCCTGGTGCCATTCACCGCGAACGCGGCTGATATCGAAGCCGGCAAATCTAAGAGCGCCGTATGCGCAGCTTGCCATGGAGCGGATGGAAACAGTTCAAACGCAGCATGGCCATCGCTGGCGGGCCAGCATGCTAACTACACTTACAAGCAGCTAAAAGACTTCAAGGAGGGCCGTCGCAATAATGCCTCGATGACGGGGATGGTGGCCTTGCTCAATGACGATGACATGAAGAATCTCGCTGCTTATTATGCAAGCCAGCAACCGAAAAACGCGCCTTTTGACCCTGAATTGATCGCAGCGGGCGAAAATATTTACCGGGGTGGCATTGCTGAAACCAGTGTAGCGGCCTGCATGGGTTGTCATTCACCGAGCGGCAAGGGCAATGGCCCCGCGGGTTGGCCATCGCTGAAGGGCCAGTATCCCGAGTACGTGGTTACCCAGCTGCAAAATTTCAAGCAAGGTATGCGCGCTAACGACACCGGTAAAATGATGCGCAATGTTGTGGTTCGTATGTCTGACTCAGAGATGAAATCGGTAGCAGCGTATATCGCCGGTATCGAGTAAACCTGGTTGCTGGCTGTATTCAGCGGATATTAATCTGCGGCGATATAAGCTTGCGATAAAACTAATCGCGACAATACCTGTCCATCAGTGATGGATTATTTCAGGAGAAGCATAATGATTAAGCGCTGGCTAACGGGTTTAGCGTTGTTGACGGTGGTTTCGACCACTGCATCTGCGCAAACCGCCTTCGTAGTCGATACCGACTACCAGTTAATTTCGCCCGCAGTCAAGACCACGCAACCGGACAAGGTGGTTGTTACCGAGATATTCTGGTACGGCTGCCCGCATTGCTTTCGTTTCGAACCCTATGTCGAGCGTTGGGCGTCTGGGCTGCCCGATGGTGTTGTATTCGAACAGGTACCTTCTTCACTCAACCCGCGCTGGACTGTGCTTGCCCGCGCCTACTACGCGTTCAAAATGATGGGTGTACTTGAGCAAACCCACAAGGCTATATTTGAAGCGATTCATCTCAAGCGCCAGCGCCTTGACAGTCTCGATTCGATTGCCGCATTTGCCGCCAGCCAGGGGCTGGACGAAAAGGTTTTTCGGGAGAACTACGCTTCTTTTCCGGTCGAAACCCAGGTGCGTAAAAACGTACAAAAGGAAAAGCGTTACGGTCATCGCGGAGTGCCGGCGGTTATAGTCAACGGTAAGTACCTGGTATCTGCATCTTTGGCCGGAAGTAATGAGCGCATGATCCAGATAATGAATTTTCTGGTCTCACAGGAACTTGCGCAATAAGCTGGCCCGCCGACTTCAAGGATTTGTTATTGAATGCCGGGCTAGTCGCGGCGCATCCCACCCGGGCGTGATAACTGATAAGGGGAGCCTCCAGCTTCGATCCAGGCTAGTTTGTACTCCAGCCGAAACGGGCAATCGCGATATTACCCTTGCCGTGAAATTCGAGCGATTCGCAGAGGTCCCGGATAAGCATTAATCCGCGCCCGCTGAGCGCTGTTTCCCTTGATGACGGCGGTGCTTGATTTTCGAAATCGAAACCCGTGCCGCTGTCTTCGATACGCAGTAATATCCTGCGCCGTGATGATTCCTGTTCAACCGACAAATTGAAAATCACGTAGCCGCTGTCAAGACTTGCGAGCCGTCTTTCGCGTGTTTTGAAATAGGCTTCGAAGCCAGCCGGGTCGGCTTTCAAATTAGAATCCAGCCCGAGCACGCCATGATCGAGGGCATTTACGTATAATTCCGTCATCACGGTAAACAGCGATTGTCGTTCGGCCTCGAGCTCTTCCATTTCCATCAGGTAATTAACCAGAATCGGAACCGGGTTGGTTTCGCGCAGGCGGGTGCCGTTGAAACGCAGGGACAGTTTCCACTCGCCGCGATCACCGAGCATGTGGGTAGGCGGCTTGATGTAGTCGTGTACCTCGATTTCGGGCAATACGTCATGTACACAGTCGATTTCCACCAGGGTAACGTCGTCGGCCTGGGTCGTGATATCACCACAGAATTGATCCAGATCGGTGAAGATCTGATCAAAAATCTTATTTTTCGGTGCCTTGCCGATGGACTCTATCAGGCGGTTGCTACCGAACTCCTGATCCCCAGCATTGCGCGCTTCGGTCAAGCCGTCGCTATGCATCAGGATCTTGTCGTTATAAGAAATCGGTGCGTATTGCAGCATTTCCTTGGGGTCGATGTTCGCCTCGACACCAAGCGGTAATCCGGTGGACACGAGGCGATGCCTGATCTGGTTGCTTTCGCCATCGACGATTATCACGTCGGGCATACCCGCATTGAACACTCGCACATGCTCGAGGTCATGGTTAACGACTACGAACTGGGCACCGAAAAACATTCCGACGGGCAGCATCGACTTCAATTTCTTGTTGATACCGGTAAGGATTTCCTCGGGACTGAATCCCTTGGTCGTCATCGCACGAAAGACCTCGGAAACAGGCATCGCACCGAGAGCGGCGAGTAAGCCATGCCCGGTAAAGTCTCCGGTGAGAAAGAAAAGATCGCGCGAGGGAGAATATGCCGACAACACCATATCCCCGCTAAAAATACCAGCGGGGCGCACAACATGGCGCAGATGGGGGTTTTCGATGTTGGAGCTTTGAATCGCGTTGACAAATACAGACTCGGCGATTTCCTGCTCACGGTGAATCATACTGTACATGCCCTGTACCTCGCGGTTCAGTGCGGCGATACGTTGCATCGAACGGATTTTGCTCTGCAGGATAACCTTGTCATAGGGTTTGATCAGAAAGTCATCGCCACCGGCTTCTATGCATTGCGCAAGCGCTTCCTCATCGCTCATAGCGGTCAGGAAAATGATCGGCACAAAACGATTTGATGAGGCTGCCTTGATCTGTCGAGTGGCTTCATAGCCATCAAGAATCGGCATCATTACGTCCATGAATATGATACTGGGGTTTTCCCGATTGAATAAGTCGATAGCTTCCTGTCCATTGACCGCTTCAATGGTCTGGTAACCTTGCTTGCCAAGCAGCGACTTTAAAATGAGACGATTGGTTTTTTCGTCGTCGACGATCAGGGCTTTGCCGAGGCCGGAGTTACTCATAACGAAGGGCGGTTCGGAAAAACTGGGTTGACGTTCTACCGAAATGCACAGGTGATCCCTATTTGATAGTGCTTACTTGTGTAGTACAAATGGCGCTGAAAGCAAGCATGCGCCAGTGTGGAAGCGCTGATTAACACGGCCAGCCCAGTTTGCGGGCAAGGCCGGAATGGCGTTGGGTCAGGCTTTCGATCGAGCGCGTAACGACATCCTCCGGCGCGTGCAGAATAAACTGCTGCCGGGCCCGGGTGATTGCGGTATAGAGCAGCTCACGCGACAGTGCTTCAGAGTCCGGGTCTGACGGTAATAGCAGGAACACCGAATCGAATTCGGAGCCCTGTGATTTATGTACCGTACTGGCCCAGGCGGGTGCGAATTCAGGTAAGCGGTTCACTGCCAGGTCACGAATACCGCCGCAGGAATCGCGGAAGCAGGCGCGTAGCCCGGTTGGATACTGCCATAGAATTCCGGTATCACCGTTAAACAGGCCGAGTTCGTGATGGTTGCGTTTAATCAGTATTGGCAAGCCGGCATATAAATCGGATTCGGGTTGATTATTACGTGCCAGCATAGCCTGCGAAATCATCAGGTTGAGTGCTTTCACACCAAGAGGCCCGCGGTTGGTAGCGCACAACAGGCGTGTTTTTTCATAGACCTCGAGTGCTTCGGATGGTGAATTACGGTCGAAAACAGGTTCGTAAGCCGAGTAGAGCCAGGCCAGGGCGTCGGCGTGAATCTGGTCGTCGTCGACGGCATACCAGCGCAGGCCCCTGTCGCCGAGTCGCAGCAGTTCGATAGCCGCGCCACTCTGGCCCTGGTTGACATGAGCCGCGACCTCGCCGATGGCGCTATCACGATCAAATCGGTAATTGTTACGCAACAGTGCTATCGATGCGGCAAGCGGTGCGCTCGTCGGTTCAAGGGTAATGCCATGCCCGGTGATATCGCCCAACACGTTGCCGGCGGCGACGGATGCCAGCTGGTCCCGGTCGCCCAGTAAAATGAGCCGTGCCTTAGCCGGTAAAGCGGCCAGTAAGTGATGCATTAGTTTCAGATCAATCATCGACGCTTCGTCGACGACCACACAATCGAGTGACAAATGATGGCGCTCATGATATCGATAGCCATGCCGTCGATAGCCGAGCAGGCGATGAATGGTGCAGGCCGTGGTGGGTAACGCGTCGCGCACCGCCGGATCGATATCGATGTGGCTTACGCGTTGGCTGATCGAATCCATCATTCGGGCTGCAGCCTTGCCGGTTGGTGCTACCAGAGCGATGCGTATGCCCGGGTCCAAAGCCGTCAATACTGCCAATATACGGATTACGGTCGAAGTTTTACCGCTACCCGGACCGCCTGAAACGACGCAAAAGTGGTTTCGAGCGGCGGTTGCGACAGCGTGTTTTTGATCTGCATCTAGCGACACCGAATCGGCGAAAATCTGCTCAACCTGTTGCGCTATTCGATCGGCATCAGAATTGTCGCTGGTCTCGAGCATTGCACGGATCCTGCCGGCAACATGTTCCTCATAGTTCCAGTAGCGATTCAGGTAGAGGCGTTCGCCGTCAAGCGTCAACGGCGCGGATTCGTCGGGGCCACCGACACATGGGCTGGCACGCAGCTGAGTGCACCAGCTGTCGCTATCGATACCGCATGGTATTTCAGTCCCATCGGGGTAGTTCGAATCGAATAGTGGACGCTGGTTGAAACGTCCCAGTTCTATGCACACATTGCCGCGCTGGTTCGCTTCGCTTACCAGCGCGGCGCTGAGGCTCAGCAAATCATCAATACCGGTTTGTGCCTGCCCGGCCACGAATTGGGCGAAGTAATAACTTAACCAGCTGATATCACCGTTACGCGCGAGATTGTGTAGTATCGAGCTCATGCGTCAGCCGACTCGAGCGGCGTAAACTTCAATAACAGATCGAGTTGCTGAATCGTTCGCAACCCGGGTCGATTAAAATGAATACCGTAATTTTTGCCATGTTGAGGCCTCATCGCGCGTAAGAACAGGTAGTAACAGCCACCGAAGTGCTGTTCATAGTCGTAATTCGGCAGGCGTATCGCCAGCAAGCGATGCAGCGCCACGGCATAGAGCAGCGCTTGCAAATCGTAGCGCCGGCCAAGCATTGCCCGCTGAAGATTCTCGGGCCGATAGTCCTCCAGTTTACTACCGAGAAGATTGCTTTTGTAATCAGCAAGGTAGTAACGGCCGTGATACTCGTACACCAGGTCAATTACCCCGGTGATTAGTCCACCAAACTCGGCGCTGCTGACAGCCTGTAACGGTAGTGGAGAGAGGGACTGCATGAACTGGTTGAGGGCATCGATGGACAGGTGGTCGAGAGCAAAATCGAAAGCAAGTTCGTTAAGCCTTTGCCGGTTGGAAATGTTATTCAGCTTCATCGCGGCGCCGTCCAGCGGTGTCGATACTATCTGTTCGAGCCATGTAACCAGCGTCGGCTCCTGCTCTGTTGAAATTCCGGCCAGCGGCAGCAAGCGGGGAAATAATTTTGTGCACTGCTTGCGAATGTCCTGCTGAAAATCGATATTCTCCAGCAATGAATGGAGTAACAGCCCCACGTGGCTGCCGGCCGGAAAGTCGAGCACAGGGTCGCCATGGCTGGCGATGTCACCGAAATGGGCTGGTTGATGAATACCACGGCTAAGTGCGGTAAAGCTGTTGACGCGCCATTGAATCATGTTGTTGCGTGAAAATTTTGCAAGCTGTGCAAGTGGCGGTTTAGATGCTTTCGAACTGAACACTGACGACAGGTCGGCACGAGGTAACGCAAGCAGCTCTATCGTCGTTCCACTGCCATCAACCAGGGCCTGCACATCGGTGGCAAGGTCCATGTGGGCGGGAAATCCGTTCGCTGCGGTCGTATCCAGGTCACGTGGAGTTTGCTTCGAATGCAGCAGATAAGCCAAAGCGGTCTGATTGGCATAGCCTGATCTGGACGAAGCCCCGGCTTCGCCCCAGGCCAGGTAAACCTTGGAACGCGCGCGCGTCAACGCCACATACAACAGGCGCACATCCTCTGCAAGCCTCTCCTTCTCTGCGATCAGCCAGTGCTTTTCTATATCAGGAGAGCCGAGATCGACACAGGGCAGGAATTCCGCATCATGAAAATAGACTGCCTTGGCGCGGTCGACTTGTTTGCAGGACCACAGAAAAGGTACGAATACAATCGGGTACTGCAAGCCCTTGGATTTGTGTATGGTTATAATCTTTACCAGTGCTTCGTCGTCTTCCAGCCGCAGTTCGGCGTCTTCGTTACCATCTTCTTCGAACTGCTGCTGAAACCAGCCAAGCAGGGGGGACATGCCGGCAGTAATCCTGGACTGTTGCTGCAGCAGTTCAGCAAGCTGCAGTAAGTTGGTGAGCCGCCTTTCATTGCGGTCCTGTTGTGTCAGCTGGCTGATAATTGCAAACTTATGCAGCATCGATTGAAACATTGCGATGAAGCCGTGCCTCTCCCAGAGCTGCTGTAATTCATCGAAGTCGTCGAGCCAGCCTTGCCAGGTATTGTCATCGTCGACTACCGCAGCTATTTGCCGGTAATCCAGGTTAAGCAGGCTGGATGACAACGAACGCGTGACTATAGCGGAGTCCCGGTATTGGGAAATGGCAAGCAGTAAATCGTATAGTCCGCGCGCCTCATCGCTCTTGAAAACCGAATCCCGGCCAATAGTGACCGTGCGGATGCCGTGGTGATGCAGGAGTTGACTCAAGGCGTGCCCTTCGGAAGCCTGGCGTACCAGTATCGCAATATCACCGTTTTGCACGGCTCGTCCATCAATAGTCGCGGATTTTCGGGACGCCTTTTCCAGCAGGCCGGCGATCTCGATTACGATCGCCTGGTTTATCATGCTGCGCATCTCATCGCGCGAATAGTTCTCATCATTCTCTTTTGCGGGCAGCTGCCAGAGCGTCATTGCAGTTGCGGACTGATCGTCCAGGCGAAGTTCATGGTTTTTATTTTGCGCCACCGCTGTGACTGGCGTAAAAGCGATGGAATCCTGGTAAATAAACGCTTCGGCACGATATGAAAAAAGCGTGTTGGTAGCCTGCACCAGCCTTGGTTGGGAACGCCAGTTGGTTTGCAGGCCGAACAGAGTTACCCCGGGCAGTTGTCTGGCCTGCATGTAGGTAAAAATATCACCGCCACGAAAACTGTATATTGCCTGCTTGGGATCGCCGATCAGGGTCAGGTTTGCCTTTTTGGCGGACATATATATATGCCTGAAAATCTTGTACTGAATGGTATCGGTATCCTGAAATTCGTCGATCATCGCGACCGGATACTGTTGCCTGAGTTTTTCTGCGAGGGCCGCACCGCTGCCCGATTCGAGTGCGTCGAGTAACAGGGAAAGCTGGTCCTGAAAGGCTAGCGAGGCGATTTCACGTTTGTTTTCGAGCACTTGTCGGGAGGCAGCAAGGAAAGCATCGGCACGAAGTTGCGCTGCAATCGTGCCGCTAAAGTTGTGCCAGGATTGCGCGATCGGGTCAACCGCCTCGAAAAACTGATGTCCCAGTTCAGGGTCCTGTCCTGTTTTGCTGGGTTTTGAATTTTGCTCAAGCCAGCTTGCGCCAAAATACTCGAAGTTGTCGAATACTGTATTGGCTTCTTCGTTATTGAAAAACTCATCCGCGGCATCGAAAAGTGCATCTACCTGTTGCGGGTGATAGGGTAGTTTCGCGGCGCGGCTCAATACCTTCGAGTGCGCTACAATCCGCACAATATCGCCGCGGTGTTGCCGCCATAGCGGTGCCAGCCCTCGCAAGGAGCGGGTAATATGCCGCGACCGGGTTAACAGACTTGCGATGCTGTCCTGAGCGGCGGGAATTAGCCTTACCGAGGGCTTGTTGCGTAACTCGAGCAGGGTTGCAATCAGACTATTTAAATCCGGCAGGTGCTGCTTTATCAAATTCCAGGTATCGCTATCCGGGCTATAGGTCTGACGCCGCCACCAGTCTTTTATCGCCGCTTCCCAGAGCTGCTCATCGTTGCTCAGCAAATCACTGTCAAACAACTGGTTACCGGATAACGCATTTTCCTGCAGGCTGCGCTGGCAGAAACTATGTATCGTCGAAATCGAAGCCTCGTCCATACTGCGCAAGGCCAGTTGCAGCCGCCGCTGTTGCATGGTGCGGGCGCTTTCATCGAGGCCTTGCCATTGTTCCAGCAACAACTGAAATAGTTCGTCCTTGTCGGTAGCCGGCTGATCGAACAGATGCAACGCATCGTAAAGTCGTTTACGGATACGCCCACGTAACTCGTCAGTGGCGGCATTGGTATAGGTAACAATCAGGATTTCCGAGGTTTGTCTGCCGTCGAGAATATGTCGCAGGTAAAGATCGGCAATAGTATGTGTTTTGCCGGTTCCGGCACTGGCTTCGATCAGCTTGATACCGCCCAGATCAAGCTCCAGGATAGCCCTGGAATCCAGGTTTTTTAGTTCGACGGGGTCAGTCACTACCGCCACCATATTCGATTGCCGGAGAGTATATTTGTCGCGCGCACCGCTGGAACAACCTGTCGGCGAGCGGATCAGGCGTATTGTTATGTAAAGCGAGCCTGATGAATTCGTCTTCACGTTCTCCGCGCGGAGCATTCCTGAAGTTGCCTCCGTTCCAGGCGGCAAGCGCTTTGTTCATAGCGACTTCGGGGTCTGCATGTGATGCCCAGGCGTAACTCGTATCTGGAAATACCGGCAGGGGATAGTCGAGGCCCTGGTGAAAAAGCTGGACGTAATTTGCCAGTAACGTCCTGGCGCGATCTGCATCGAGATACTCGAAACGCTTGCCTTTGCCGGTCGGAATAATCAATTGGCTGATCTCGTTGCCCGTCAGCTGTTGCGTGGCACAAAGCGCCAGGTGATTCAGCCAGAGCGAGAGCAGCGCCCTGCTGCTGACGGTTTTACTTGCGCTGAAATGCATCAGGCCGATATCCGTGTAACAGGCCTCTACCTCTCCATACAGAAACAGTCCATTTTCGAGGCCACACTCGACGGTCCTGCTCGTCGCTTCGAGACCACGAAAATGACCCAGTTGATCGAGCAGTGCCTGGTACTCCGACTGCAGCAATAGCCAGCCGTTATCGGCTGCCCTGCCATGCGGCAACAAACCCTCAGCCGCAAATTGCCGAGCGTCGTTCTGCTTGCCGCGCAGAAAGTTTTCCGCAAAACGCTCCCCCAGCTTCCACTTCTGTAATCCCTGCAGGGTAAAACTTTCTTCGTCTGTCGAAGTTGTCTGCAGCGGAATCCTTAAGCCCAGTCGCGAGCTGAAGAAATAGCGGATCGGGTGGGCAAAAAAACGCAGCAGGGCGGCGAGGTCTATTTCATTGTCTGAATCTGTCAGCGGAGTAAGCTTTTCCTGTGGCCAGGATGGAGTCTGGTCAGGCGGGCGACCGGCTTCAAGCTGCACGGCGGTCTCGTACCAGTATTGATCAAAACCTGGTTCCTCTGGCTGAAAATTTCTGCTGGAAAAGGGCTGCATGGGATGAACCCGGGATATTTGCCGACTCACTGGCGGGTCGTCATCAGCGCTGCCAAAACAAATGTCTATATAGTCGAGCAGCTCGCGTAGCAGCACCGATGGCTGGCACTCGCTATTGTCCTTGAGGCTGCGACCGCAATAGCTGAAATAGAGATAGCGACGCGCACAGAGCAGGGTTTCAAGCATCAGGTAACGGTCTTCATCGCCCCTATGCGGGTCGCCCGGGCGCCACCGCTGTTGCATCAGGTCAAACTCGGCTGAGTGTTCCCGGCGCGGAAATGCGTCATCCTGCATGCCCAGCACACAAATTACCGGAAACGGGATATTACGCATTGGCTGCATGCCGCAGAAGGTGATGCCTCCTGAGTAGAGTAGCCCCGGCTGCTGGTTGGTCGCCAGCTGTTGTTCCATCCAGTAGCTGACCAGCGCGGGGCTTAATTCAGCAGAACCAGAATGGCCAAGTTCACTAATTGCACTGCGTAGTGGCTGCAGCAGGTCCTCGGTTACTACCCTCGGGGCGAAGAACTCTTCGATCAGCTGGTGCAGGCGCTGTTGCCATACAAAGCCACTGGCAGCACTACCCAGCTTTTGTCGCCAGTAAACCAGGCGTTCAAACAGATATCGTAAGCGCGCTATGGCGATTCCGCTATCGGTGCCAATTTCGCTGATCGGGGCAATTCCCTGCCAGAGACCATCAGCGGCCATCGAATATCCCGCAAAAAAACGTTCCCAGGCCTGTTGCCAGGTATTTTCGTGAATCGAAGGAAGTCCCAGGGCAAGACGCTGGTTAGCGTCGATTCCCCAGCGAATCTGTGCTGAATCGACCAGTTGATAGATATCTTCGAGCATCTGCGGCTCGATACCGAAACGATCACGGATCTGGGCACATTCGAGATAAGCCAGCACTTCAGAGCGCGTAAAGCGACTGCCGGGCAGCCCCAGCAGCTGCAAAAATACTCCGACCAGCGGGTGGCCATCGCTGACGCTGATATCGGAAATATTCCACGCCAGCCCGGGGCGTTTACCGCTGGCATCGTGCTGAAAAACAGCCTCGATGTAAGGTGCATAGCGGCTGATTTCGGGCACCATAACCAGAATGTCTTCGCTCGACAACTCGGCATGTCGATCGAGCAAGCCGAGCAGGTGATTGTGCAGTACCTGGCATTCCCGCATCGGGCTGTGACAAATGTGGACACTAACGGAATCGTCGATAACTGCCCGCGGCGGTGGCGATTCAAGCTTGAACAGGCTGCCCTGCAGGGACTGCAGAATACTGGCATTGCCGGGAGGATGATTGGCCTCGATTTCGGTAGCCGTGATCGAGCCAAGATCGAGCAACAGATCCTGCATCGCCTGTCCCTGCTTGCCCCACGAAGCCAACAGGCTGTTACTGGTATCGAAATACTCGACATGGTCAGGATTTTGTAAGCGCTTGCGCGCCTTCACTTTCTCGCTGACCAGGTCGGCCCAGTACTGATCGGTAGGGTTGTGCTGATACAGCAGAAGCTCGGTTCTGCCGGCGAGGGCGTGTACGAATTCGATGAATACCGGGGCCAGCCGGGACATTGCGAACAGACTGATACGCTCGGGAAGCTCTAGCGACCGGGCGTCGTCGGCGAGGCAGTCGATCACTCTGCCGATGACTTCAAGGCGATGCTCCTGCTTGCCGCAAGTGACTATTTCACGCCACAGCCGGGCTTGCCAGTGATGCTCCTCTCCGCTGGACCAGGCGCGAATTATTGCGGGGCGATAAAGCTGGTAACGATCGAACGCATCGGCGATGCGTTGCGCCAGCTGCCAGCGCTTCAGGCCGTTAAGATCGTCACCCAGATAGTGATTTAGTAATGCAAACGATTTGTGCTCCAGCAACCCGGGTAACAGATTGAAAATCTGCCAGTTGAGCGCTTCTTTCGAATAAGGGTCCTGCCCGGGTATATCGTCCAGTATCGCACCGGCCAGCGTCCATATCCATTCGCCTGCCTGCGGGTAATCGATATTGGCCGCGACTCCCTGTTGCTGGGCGATGCGCAGATTTAGCCAGCGCCCCATGGCGTAGGTAGGAACCACGATAACTTCCTGCGCGAAAGGATCACGTAATGGCTGTGCCGCGAGCTGTTGAGTCAATTGCAACTGCAGTGTTTCGACGCGATTTGAACTCAGGATAGTTAAGGCCATGACAAGTTTGCTTGATTAACCGAGGCCATTATGGATCGATAACGGCTCACAGCATGAGCCAGGTGCCTTCCCTGTATGCAAAATTTTAATTGATTACCTCAACAGATTTCATAACATTGTAGCCGGATTGAATTATGATTGTCAGATCCCCAATGGTAGAAACAGCACGCGGATTCCATGATCACCGCTACTGAAAGTAATTCACCCCCGGAAGACGGCACCCGGCGGACTATCGACACTATCGAATATGTTTACTACGATGGTTACTGGATCCGCTATTATGCGCCGATTGAAGATACGCTGGCGAATCGAAAACGTTTGATCGATAGCCTCACCCGCCGTGCTTTCCACCATACCGAAGCAGGAATAAACACCCCGGGTAGCAGCCTGGAGCTTGCCCGCGAAGCCTATGAACAGGAGACCGACCCTGAGCGCAAGCGCGTAAACGCCGCAATGCTGGCTGGCGCTCTGTTCAATCGGGCGACTGATTTGTTTACCGCGATCGTCGATCTCGGCGAGTTGGGCGTCCAGGTTAGCCACGGTAACGAATTGATGCGTCAGTGCAGCGGTTGCTTCCAGGAAGCACTCAGCCTCGGACAGCAGGTCAAGCATCACAGTGGCTGCGAAGGTATCGATGAAGTATGGGGGGAACCTTTTAAAGCCTTTACCATGCCCATCGCGGACTTCTACCAGTCTCGATTTGTCAAGATTGCGCAAAGTATGCGCGAAATCGATGAGGTTACTGATTGCATGATTGAGGTGTTCGCCAGCCGAAAGCAATTTGCAGGGCTTGAAGACCTGGTGGTTGAATATGCCACGGCGGCCCGGCAAGCTGCCGAAACCATGAAGAAGGACCCGCGTATTTTTCAGGTATGGCCAAACTTCGTGGCGCTTGGCGAACTGCTCGAAGCATTCAAACCCGAGGTGCCGGATGATGCTGATCAAATGCTGCGCATGCGTATGGCTTACAGTCGGGATTTAATCCAGGAAGGCAGGCGGTTAATCAGTTACATTGCCGGGGCGCGGGTACCGATGCCACTGAGCACCGCAGGCTATATCAAAAAATGCGAGCGCTTTGCCAGATCCAGGCTGCCTGCGTAACTCAACCCTCTGCGCTTACAGGAATCCGAAAAACCACTATGGCAAAAAAAC
>CALDDP010000247.1 GCA_937936805.1 uncultured Gammaproteobacteria bacterium
GCTATGCTGGCGGCCAACCAGGACCCAACCAAGGTCAAGTACATTCCTTATGATGCGGGCGGTAAGGCCATGGCGGCGCTGTTATCAGGCGAAATCAAGGCGCTGTCAACAGGCTTCTCGGAAGCGGTCACCATGGCTAACGCCGGAGAAGTCAAAATCATCGGCGTCACCGCGGCGGAAAGAGTCGACGCCTACAAGGATGCGCCAACGCTCAAGGAACAGGGTTACGATGCCGAGTTTGTCAACTGGCGCGGTTTTTTCGCGGCCCCGGGCTTGCCGGAAGACAAGGCCGAGGCATACCGTAAAGCGCTCGCCAACATGTACAATACGCCGGAATGGGAAGCCGTGCGGGCACGCAACGGCTGGGTCAATATCTTCAACCCGGGTGACGATTTCGCGAGCTTCCTCGAAAAACAGGAAAGAGAGATCAAGAACATGATGATCAAACTCGGTTTTCTGTAACCACTAGTCGACTGATCGGGGCGTCGCAGCGCCCCGCTATTCCTGCTTTAAACTGAAGAGATTCTGCCATGGCACTGGACAAGTGGATTGCTATTGTTTTTCTGGTCATCTGCACCGTTTACGGTTACGCCGCCTACAACTACCCGTTATTGCCATTCGAGCGCAACATGGTATTCCTGCCTAATACGATGCCGATGGTATTAAGTGTCCTGGGCGTGTTGTTTGCCCTGCTTATTCTGCTTGCGCCCAGTCCCAAAGCAGATGCCGAGGGTGATGCGCTAGGCAATATCAATCTAAAGAAGTGGCGCGACTACAAGGTTGGGCAGGCCCTCGCGCTGATTGCGCTGATGATTGTTTACGCGCTCGCATTGCGGCCCGTCGGCTTTATCGCCGCGACTACCCTGTTCCTGGTTGGCGCCGGCTGGACTCTCGGCGAACGCAAGCTGGTGACTATGATCGCTGTAGCGCTGGTTGGCGCCCTGTGCATCTGGTACCTGGTGCAGGAAGCCCTGGGAATATTCCTGCGACCGTTGCCATGGTTTCTGGGCTGAGGAGAATCTGACATGCTGGAAGGCGTTCTACTTGGCCTGGAAACGGCTTTATCATTTAAAAACCTGCTCCTGGTCGTCGCAGGATGCCTGATCGGCACCCTGATCGGCATGCTGCCCGGTCTCGGTCCAATGTCGATCATCGCGATCATGATCCCAGTAGCAATTACCCTGGGTGATCCCTCGGCAGCGCTGATATTGCTGGCCGGTGTTTACTACGGCGCTATTTTCGGCGGTTCGACCTCGTCTATCCTGATCAATGCTCCGGGGGTAGCCGGTACCGTTGCAACCTCCTTCGATGGCTATCCAATGGCCCGCCAGGGCAAGGCTGGCAAGGCACTCACCATCGCCGCGGTTAGCTCGTTCAGCGGCGGTACCGTTGGCGCGATCCTGTTAATGGGGTTTGCGCCGATCCTGTCATCGGTCGCACTGCTGTTTCATTCGGCTGAATACTTCGCCATGATGGTCGTCGGTCTTTCGGCAATCGCGGCGTTCGCAGGTACCGGCAAGGTCACCAAGGCCCTGATGATGACCATCATAGGCCTGATACTGGCGACGGTGGGTGAATCGGCGCTATTCAACGCGCCACGTTTTACCATGGGCCTGACAGATCTGCAGTCCGGGTTCAGTTTCATCACGCTGGCGATGGCCCTGTTCGCCCTGCCGGAAGCGCTCTACCTGGTGCTCGACCCCAAGCGGGCGGAATCGAGCGGCGATAATGAAGCCATCAAGGACTTGCGCATAACCCGCTCCGAAGCACGCACCATCGCTCCCGTGGTCGCCCGTCAGTCCGTGCAGGGCTTTCTCATCGGAGTGATGCCGGGAGCTGGCGCGACGTTGGCGTCGTTTCTCGGTTACGCGGTCGAACGTAATATCGCCAAGGGCGAGGAGCAGGAAGAATTCGGCAAGGGGTCGATCAAGGGACTGGCTGCGCCGGAGACCGCCAACAACGCAGCCTGTACCGGTTCATTCGTGCCCCTGTTAACGCTGGGCATACCCGGCTCCGGCACCACCGCAATTTTACTCGGCGCCCTGATCGCGCTGAACGTAAACCCGGGACCGCGCCTGATGGTCGATAACCCCTCGGTGTTCTGGTCGGTAATCATTTCAATGTATATTGGCAACGCCGTGCTGTTGATTCTCAACCTGCCGCTGATTCCGTACATTGCCAGGTTACTGACGGTACCGCGCAACTACCTGATTCCTTTCATTCTGTTCTTTACCATGGTCGGCGCCTACATCGGTCAGAACAATGCGACCGAGCTGCTGCTGCTGGTCGGGCTGGGTGTTTGCGCAACCATACTGCGTTTTGCGGATTACCCCCTGCCACCGTTACTCATCGGTTTCATTCTCGGCGGGATGATGGAAAATAATTTTGCGCGCTCGGTGAACCTGACCGACGGGGTTGCCTTTATGTATGAACGGCCGATGACATTGTGCCTGCTGATTTTCGGACTGCTGTTGATCTTCGTGCCTGCCTATCGTCGGCGTCGGGCCAAAGCCTTACAACAGGGCGTCGCGCTCGGAGACTAGAATTTGCTCGTACTCTGGATGACACCGCAAGCAGGACTTGCCTGACCAGCCATCCGGCTTACCCGTTAACCCGCTCATGCTGACGCTGGCGTTTATTGGCAACCCCGGCACTGGACACTACTTCGAGCCTGGGGCTGTCGAAATCGAGCGCGCCTTTCTGTCCTGATAACTTGAAATCCGCGTCGAGCGCCTGTCGCACCAGGTCGGGTCTCAGGTTGAGCTGTTCGGTCAAGGCAACAAATAGCAGAGCGAACAGCCTGCGCAGCGAAATCTTCCAGCTACTTCCCGCAATTGCATAAAGCGTGTCGCTCAATTCGAGGAAGTCGTGAAACGGCCTTTGCGTCAGCAGCAACGGCAACGTGTTTTTGAAGCGCCCCGAGTTGCCGATCATGTCCCAGAATCGGGCGAAGCGAGTGACGCGTTGCATGGTGGCAAAATCGATGTCACGAGTGCTGAGCACATTGTACGGTGCCGCCGGATTGTAACGCATCTGAAACGCATCGTTGTGTCGGTTGATCGGCGCACCGCGCAGCCGCTTCAGAATTCCCAGCTGGATTTCCTGCGGTTTCAGTGCCACCAGCCGATCGAAACTGAGGGCAAAATTCTCCAGCGTATCCCCGGGCAAACCAAAGATCAGGTCGGCGTGAATATGCGCGCCGGTGTGTTCGCGCAACCATTGCAGGTTAGCGCAGGTTTTTTCATTACTCTGTTTGCGGCTGATGGTTTGCTGAATCTCCGGATCAAAGCTTTGCACGCCGATTTCAAACTGCAGCGACCCGGACGGAAACCGTGCCAGAACCTGTTTGAGTTTTTGCGGCAGGTGATCAGGAATCACCTCGAAGTGCAGGTACAGGTCATCGTCCATTCGTTCGAGAAAAAATTCCAGGATCGCGATGCTGGTACTGACCTTCAGGTTGAAGGTACGGTCTATGAACTTGAAGTTGCGCGCGCCACGC
>CALDDP010000248.1 GCA_937936805.1 uncultured Gammaproteobacteria bacterium
TTCGACATAGCTCAGGTAGCTGTCATTTGCCGGCAGGTCGAGCCGTTCGATCGAAAAGCGGCGAATTTCCTGCACCAGCTGCAGACGTTCGCGCAGGCCGGCATCGAGCTGCTCATCGGCGAGCATGTCATCGATATCGACACGTTTGTTCATCACCGCGAGGTGGCCGTTCGCGTTATGCCAGTAATAACCCAGGTCAGCACAACCCGCTAGCAGAAGTAGTAAAGCAATCGAAATTATCCAGCGCATACAGTATTCTCTCATACTGATTTTAATCTGAGAAAAGCCATGTTCATTTCCAGCCAGTTCGATGGCGGCAATATCGAGTGTGTCGATTCTAGCGATCCGACCGATATCCTGCTCAATATCCGTGCCGACCATCAGTCGGATTTTTACCAGTGGTTTTATTTTCGCGCGGCAAATGTAAAAGACCTCGATTGCAGATACGTGATAACCAATGCTTCAGGCGCCTCCTATCAAAAGGGTTGGGAGGGATACCGGGCGGTCGCGAGTTATGATCGGGAATTCTGGTTTCGGGTGGATACTGCATACGACGGTGAAAACCTGATCATTGAACACAATAGCAGTGAAGACCAGGTCTATTTTGCCTATTTTGCCCCTTACTCGATGGAGCGACACGCAGACCTGATCGCATTTGCACAAACCAGCGAGCGCTGCCAGGTCGAAACCATAGGCACCACGCTGGATGGCCAGGCCATGGATTGCCTGCGCTTCGGTGAAGTTGACCAGGGACGCAAGAACATCTGGATGGTGGCGCGGCAGCATCCCGGTGAAACCATGGCCGAATGGTGGATGGAAGGTATGGTCAATCGCCTGGTCGATCACAGCGATCCGGTGGTCAATGCGATTCTCGACAGGGCGGTTATTTACCTGGTGCCGAATATGAACCCGGACGGCAGCCGGCGGGGACACCTGCGCACCAATGCGGCTGGTTCGAATTTGAACCGCGAATGGGACAACCCTACGCCCGAAAAAAGCCCTGAAGTGCTTTGTGTACTGGAGAAAATTAAACAAACAGGGCTGGATTTCGGACTCGATGTGCACGGTGACGAAGCCTTGCCCTACAATTTTATCGCCGGTACCGAAGGTATTCCGGGCTGGGATAAGGCGCGCCAACAGCAACTCGAGCTTTTCAAGTCGACCCTGGCCAGCGTCAACCCCGACTTCCAGTTTGAACATGGCTATCCGGTAAATTCTGCCGGGAGTGCGAACATGAGCTATTGTTCCAGCTCGCTGGCACAGCGTTTCGAAGCCCTGGTGATGACCCTGGAAATGCCGTTCAAGGATGCCAGCGGAACTGTCGACGAGATTCAGGGCTGGAGTCCGGAGCGTTGTGTCCGGCTTGCGCATTCCTGCCTGGATAGCCTGCATCTGTGTTGGGACCAGGTGGTTAAGTAGCAGTTTTAGAGCAGGGTAGAATGACGATGGTTACGCGAAGAACATTTCTCAAGACAGGGGCGGCCGGATTGATCGGTAGCGCCATGCTCAGACCTGTTGCCACGATTGCGAGTAGCCGCGAGGCGCCACATGGACTGCGCGCCGAGCCGGGGCTGAAGAAGTTTCGCGACGATCAGGCGCAGGCCACCCGGGTGATGTCCTATAACCAGTCGATTCCAGGGCCGGTGCTGCGCATTCCGCAAGGACGTGAATCGGTCATTCAATTTCATAACGCGCTGGACGAACCCAGTTCCGTGCACTGGCATGGCATACGTATTGATAATGCGATGGATGGCGTGCCCGGCCTGACCCAGGCGGCAGTGCTGCCGGGCGAAACATTCGAGTACCGGTTTACCCCTCCGGATGCCGGTACCTACTGGTATCACAGCCATAAACGTTCCTGGGCGCAGCTCGCGCTGGGGCTGGCCGGGGTGTTAATCGTTGCCGAGGACGAGCCACCGCTGGTGGATCAGGATCTGGTATTTGCGATCGACGATTGGCGACTGGATGAGGCAATGCAGATGGATACGCAAAGCCTCGGTTCCCTGCATGACTGGTCCCATGCCGGGCGCCTGGGCAATGTCATTACCGTAAACGGTGAGACCGAAAAACGCTTCGGCGTGGCCAGCGGCGAACGCATTCGCCTGCGCCTGGTCAATATCGCCAATGCGCGCACCATGAACCTGCTGTTTAATGAACCCGAAATCTCGGTGATAGCGGTAGACGGGCAACCGGTGAAGCCCTTCAAGGTGGATAACGGCAGGATAGTACTTGCACCTGGGCAACGCATGGACTTGATCATTGATATGACCTCGGATCCAGGTCATCGCTCGTTGATCGAACTGGTGATCGGTGAGTATGCCTACGAGATCGCCAGCTTCGAGTTCGCCGCTACCGCCAGGCGGAAACAGTTGCCGGATAGCCCGATTGCGCTGTCACCAAACCCGATTAATAAAACGCTCCTGCCGGACAGTTTTCAACATGTACCGTTGTTAATGGAGGGTGGCGCCATGGGCGGCATGCGCAGCGCTACCTTCGAAGGCAGGGAAATGGATATTCGCGAACTGGTCAAAAATAACAAGATCTGGGCGATAAACGGTATTGTGGGCATGCCGGACAAGCCGCTTTTCAGCGTTAAACGCGGCACCGCGATCAGTCTCGATGTCAATAATAACAATAGCTGGCCGCACGCGATGCATATCCATGGGCATCACTTCATCCATGACAAAAGCCCCGGGATCTGGCGGGATACGACGCTATTCTCACGTGGTGAGCAGGGCAGTATGGCGTTCGTCGCCGATAACCCCGGTAAATGGTTGATACATTGTCATATGGTCGAACACATGGCCGGCGGTATGGTGACCTGGTTCGAAGTGACATAAGGCAACAACTATATTCAGGAGCAAATAAATGGCCAAAATTAATATCCAGTTCACGCTGTTCTCGGCGTTTTACTCGCCGTTGATCGCGACCATGGCGGGTGGTTTCCTGAAACAGCAAGGGCTTGACTACGAGTGGTCGGTGTCGCCGCCGGGAGTGCCGGCAGTAGACTCGATCAGCGACGGCTCCGCTCACGTGGTGCAGTCGGCTCCGAGTCAGGCATTCAACGCGATCGCCAGGGGTGAGTCCGACTACCCGCTGCATTTTGCCCAGGTCAACGAAATGGATGGTTTTTTCATCACCGGACGAGACGCCGATGCAGATTTTTCCTGGCAAAAACTGGAAGGCGCCGAGGTGGTCATGTTTGGTGGCGGCCAACCGAACGCGATGTTTCGCTATGCCTGCCACCGGGCGGGCATCGATTTCAACAAGATTGTTGCGCTTACGCCGGGTGGTCCGGATGATATTGACCAGGCCTTTCGCGCTGGCCAGGGGCAGTATGTGCAACAACAAGGTCCTTACCCGCAGCAACTTGCAGACGATGGAATCGGAAGTATTGTCGCGCAGGTCGGTCCGCAAATTGGTCCCTGCGCGTTTTCCAGCCTGGCGGCATCGCGGGAATGGCTCGAGACCGACATGGCGCAAGCCTTTACCCGCGCCTATACCAATGCGAGGCAGTACCTGAACCGTACTCCGGCCAGCGAGATCGCGGCTGCCGAACAGCAGTACTTCCCCGATATCAATGCTGCCGCGCTGGAGCAATGCATTGCCAGCTATCAGCAACTGGGTTGCTGGACGCCCCATGTTGAAATAACCCGGCCGGCCTTTGAAGTCACGCTGGATGTATTTGAACATACAGGCGGTATCCCTGAGCGCTATCCGTATGAGCTGGTCTGTGCTGCGCCACCGCCGATTTAGATTGCGCGCAAGCCTTATAGTCCGCGCCGGGGAGTTATAGGCCGGCGTGACCTGGCTCGAAGAACTCTGGTTGTTCGGTTTGGAGCAGGCTTATGCCTGCCTGTTTGGCGGTTTCCTGTTACTGGTAGCGGCGATATACTTCAATTTTTTCAGTCACCACTACCTGCCGGATGCGAGCTGGATCCTGCTGTTGCTGACGGTATTTCTGTTCTGGAAAACCACGATCTACTTTAAAGTGGTAAAAACCTTGCGCCACATGCCCCTGCTGCTGGGCTGGTTCATGGTCGCCCTGTTTATCTGGATTGCCGAGAACGTGGCGAACTATGCGAATATCTGGATATACCCAAATCAATCGCTCGAGTGGCAACTGGTATCAATTAGCAAATTATTTTCCTGGTATATGCTCATGTTGCTAAGCTTCGTGCTGATCACGATCATTAACGATGTATGTATGCGTAATACCGTCGAGAAAATGCAAGCGGAGCCGATCGAATCGGAATCATCTGATTAACCACAGGAATAAAATATGCCCATAGATAAAGAATCTGTAAGCGGAGACCTGCTCTGTGAGGCAGGTGTGGCCCACCTGGATAACGCGGGTGCGGCACTAATGCCGCGTTGCGTGCTGGAAACGCAGATTGATCATCTGCGACTCGAGGCGGCCGTTGGTGGTTACGAAGCCGAACGGCTCAGGTCAGATCAACTCGACGCGGTTTATGATTCGGTTGCTCGCCTGCTAAATTGTCGACGCGATGAAGTCGCAATCGTAGAAAATGCGACTGTCGGCTGGATGATGGCTTTTTATTCGATTCCGTTCGAACCGGGTGATCGTATCCTGACTGCCGAAGCCGAGTATGCGTCCAACTACCTGGCTTATCTGCAGATTGCCTGTGACAGGGGAGTGGTTGTCGAGACCGTTCCTTCCACTGCCGACGGCGAGCTATGTATCGAGTCGCTGCGCAAAATGATTGACGAGCGGGTCAAACTGATATCGATAACGCATGTACCGACAAATGGCGGTCTGGTTAACCCGGTTGAAGAGATCGGGGCGATCGCACGGGCGAACGATATTCTTTACCTCGTCGATGCCTGCCAGTCAGCAGGCCAGATACCCCTCGACGTCGACGCGATCCAGTGCGACTTCCTGAGCGCCACCGGGCGCAAGTGGTTGCGTGGACCCAGGGGGGTTGGATTTCTTTATGTCAGCAATCGTATTCTCGATTCCCTGCACCCGCCGATGATCGATCTTTTCTCGGCTACCTGGATCGATGCCGACCACTATGAATTGCGCAAGGATGCCAGGCGCTTCGAGAACTGGGAGAGTAACTACGCGGCCAAGCTGGGTCTGGGCAGCGCGATTGATTATGCGTTGAATATAGGTCTCGATGAAATCGAAACGGAAGTCAGCCGACTGGCCGATATTCTCAGGGCAAGGCTGGGTGAAATTGACGGCGTAAGCCTGCATGATATCGGCAAGAGAAAGTGCGGCATCGTTACCTTTGCGGTTGCAGGGGTTGATGCTGCCGGGATTGAAAGCGGCCTCAGGGAAAACGGGATTCACGTCAGCGTGAGTTCGCCTGTCAGCACGTTGATTGACGCGACGCGCAGGCAATTACCCGATCTGGTTCGCGCCGGCGTACATTACTATAACCGGGAAGCGGAAATCGATGCGCTGGTGCGCTGTGTCAAAGCGATGTCGGAGCAGGGCGCTTAAGCTGTTTGCAGCGCGATCAGATTTCCTCTACCACCATGGACAGCATATCGCGAACCTGGCCCGCAACCGCATGCAGTGAGTCGTTATCGATTGCCTGCATCGAGGCGATGGGATCAACCGCGCTCACCTGAACGCCGCCTTCGACTTCACGCAGAATCACGTTACAGGGCAGCATCGCCCCGATCTTCGGTTCCATGCCGATCGCCTGGTGGGCCATTTGCGGGTTACAGGCACCGAGAATTCGATAAGGCGTCATCTCGACATCGAGCTTTTTCTTCATCGTCGCCTTGACGTCGATTTCGGTGAGCACCCCGAATCCATGTGCCGCCAGCGCTGTGCGGGTTCTGCTATCGACTTCTTCAAAATCAGTGTCTGTGATCAAACGGTCAATTGTGTAGCTCATTTTTAAGTTCCAGTTAGATAATGTTATCGACCACAGAAAAACAACAGCCAGGGTCAACAGGTGGTTTCGAGATCCAGCTAATACCAAAGCACCACGCTGGCTCTGATAGTAACCTCTCGTTGCCATTTTAACCTCTGGCAAAGCGACTGTAGCTACCGCAACACTGCTGATTCGAATTACATTGATTCAGATCAAGCAATATTTTTTCGCGGGAACCGCTTTCTCTTCATATTTCTTTATTGCCCGCAGGCGAATAGTTCTGACAATCCTGTTTCCCTGCATCGGGCGGTTCCGTGGAGCAATCTCGGCCAGTTGAATCGCCCGTACCTGGATGTAACGAGGGATTCAACTCAGGATCGAGCCGATGGCTGTACTCACCGGGACAGCGTGAAGGCGGTTTTAACTCTCGTTCCAGCACACTCTGTGGTACAGCAACGAATCATCGCTTTGGCGCTGGACCACATCCATCCAATTGCCCTGTTGATCTTCGGTTTCCCAGGTGCCCACTGCGTATGCGGTATCCCCCTGATCCTGGAAGTCCAGCGGTTTGATGAGCAAATTGTAGCCCCCTTCCGTTTCCTCCAGCTCCCTTTCGTGGCTTTTCAGGATGGCTTGTCTTCCATTGGCTGGAGGATTTCCTGGTGTCAGCAGTATCGCGTCCTCGGTAAACAAACGGGATAAAGCCTCCGCATCTCCTGCCTCGGTGGCGCCAGCGTATGCATTGTTGAGCCTTTCAAACTGATCGCGCATTGACATAACATTCTCCTCTATCAAGTTACAGGGTATGTAACCGGAGTTCCAATGAGGAGTATTCCAGTCATGTACCTGTCCCCATTGGGTGCCGGCACACTTGAGCGAGTGATTATACGCCCGGAAATTCCTGGCGACCAAGTAAATAGGTTTATTGCCTCGATTACGGATAAGATGAATTTATCAGCGATTAAATGGAGTCAGCGAGATTTAACGCAGGTGTTGCGTCGGCCGATTGAGATCACCGCCACAAGCGGTCACTCGTGATGTGGTGCATGAATGACTCCGAAGTGAAGCGGGCGTAATTTATCAAACAATGTGCAGTTTTTTGCAGGGTTTTTTGTTACCCATCGCGAGATTGATGCCATCAATCAATTGCTGACAGGATGCTTCCGAAAGAGAATCGTGAGAGGTCGCAATATCATCAAGATTTGTATTCGGGTCGATACTAAATAATTCTGAAACATGTTTTTTAGCTTCATCCAGTTCTCCTGTTAATGCATAACTGGCCGAGAGATATATCAAGGTATCTTTATTTTGGCTGTTCATTTGGTTAAACGCTTTTATCGCATCTGCTAATCGATTAGCCGCAAAACAGGCAATTCCCAGGTGCCAGAAATACCATTCTGGATGATGTTTATTAAACTCGATACCCTGGTGTATAAGTTCGATACCGTCATCAAACTGACCATAAATAGATAATTCAGTACCTTTGGTGACTATCAGATCAGGATTATTAGGATTGATTTCTAAGGCCTTGTCATACTCTTCGAAGCCGCGTTGATATTTTTTATCGACAATAAAGGCCTCTCCCAGCGCCCAATGGCCCATTTCAGAATAAGGGTCGAGCTCGATCGCCCTTCTGGCGTCGGAATATGCCTGTGCCAGTGATACTGCACTGTCTTCAGACCATCCCATAGTTATATCTATTATGTGAGCCCAAGCCCTCCACCCCAAGGCCTCTGCGCTATTTGGGTCTAACTCTATAGCTTGATCGAAACACTCATGAGCTTGTAATTGATCTTTGTCGGTGAATTTTTCCTTGTGGTATACCCCCTTTAGAATGAAATCGAAAGCATTAAAGTCCTGCGTCGGCTTCCGTGAAAGCTTGTCATGTGCTGCGTCGCGAATTGTCCCCTTGTAACTCCAAAGCGTTCCAGTAATCTCTCTTGCAATCTCATCTTGAATATCAATTACGCTGGTGCCACGCCGATCAAAGTGTTCGGACCACTTGATTTCGCCAGAGACTCCGTCCTTTAGTTCCACGAAAACTCTTACGTGATCATCTTCTCTTTGCACCGATCCGGCTAATAAGTAGTCGACCTCAAGTTCTTTAGATATCTGTGATAGCGGTGTCTTGTTACTATCAAAGTTATAGCCAGACTTCACCAGTAAAGATCGAACTCTGGATAATCGGGAACAGATATTGGTTGCCATTCCGTCCGAAAAATAATGCTGCTTGGGATCATCGGAGAGATTGGTAAATTGAAGCACAGCAATCGAAGGCTTATTAGACTCTGCTGATATCTCCTGCTGAGTTGCCGAATACACTTTCTCCGAAAAACTGCCCAGTCTAGATTCTTTGACCGGAGCAATAAACTGATATCCTCGGCCATGAATGGTTTTGATTACTTCCTGCTTGTTTCCGCTATCACTGACAGCTTTGCGTGCATCTTTCAGTCTGGCACCTAGTGCCGAATCGCTCACCACTTTTCCTTTCCACAGATTTTCTAGTAGCTCGCCTCGGGTAACAACCCGGTCTTTGTGTTCAACTAAAAAGACCAGTAAATCAAATACCTGCGGCTCAACCGCAACGGGATTTCCCGATAAAGACAGTCGATATTGAGTGGTATCAAGGGTGATCTGATTGAATTGATATATCAATTTTTGAATCGTCCTTGTTTTTACATAACCTGCATATTACAACAATATTGACCCGAATTTGATGCTTACAGGGTGAATCTTCAATAAATCTTCATGAAACCTTCATAACTTGTTCAAGCCATCATCATGTCTGGCATTCGGGTTTGATCCAAACTTTATCCAACATAAACGAAGCGAGGCACTCAAAGTGAGAAGAATCAGAAACCACAATACAACATCAAACAATCCTGCATTAATGTTTGCCGCAGGCGTTGAGCAAATCATAAACGATAAATTATCCCATCCCTCCCAATATGATGATCAAGAGTTGCATAATTTACAAAACAGCATCAATAAACAGGCGCCACGTGTAAACCCGTTCAAAATTTTATTCCGCCAGCTCACATATTAAAGATAATAATTGTCTTGCTGGATAACTGCGCCAAGAATTTAATGGCAGCTCCGTGCCGAGAGCCGCTGCTGAATTATCAAATCTGGGGGTCCGTTATGGGGTTCTCGGTCCCCGGCTTAGTGGATTTCAGGGTCTGCTTTTCCCGATAGCCGACACTCAAAATGAAGGAGTGAGCGACGACATACGGCCAACAAGAGACACTCGGGTAAATTCTAACAGCCAATAAAATAGAGTTTGGCATGTGATAATATCTACTGACTTTGATTCATATTGGGCTACCAATGACAATGGATCGTCTGGCCGGCAAACTAGCTGTCATTTTGCACGCTGACGTCGCGGGCTCAACCGCGCTGGTGCAACAAAACGAACAACTTGCTCATGAGCGTATCCAAGATGCTTTCAAACGTTTTAGTCAAAACATAGAGAAATATCATGGTCTGGTACATGAACTCCGCGGTGATGCATTGTTGGCTGAATTTGAGCGTGCATCTGATGCCGTAGCGGCTACGCTTGCTTTCCAGGCCGATCAGGCTCATAACAATTCACGGCTCCCTGACGATCTCCAACCCAAGATACGTGTCGGTATAGCTCTTGGTGAAGTGGTAATTGCCGACAACACCGTAACGGGCGCCGGGGTAGTACTGGCGCAGCGCGTCGAGCAATTGGCCGATGCGGGTGGTTTGTGTATAACTGCGGCACTGCATGAGGCAATCCCAAGGCGCATGCCTTTTGACCTGCAAGACCTCGGAGAACAAACACTTAAGGGATTTGACGATCCTGTCCATGTTTACCGAGTTGAGCTTAGCGAAGGTGAATTGGTTCCATCTCCAGAACAAAAACACAAGCCGGAAACATCGGCAAAATCTGGACGGCTAAAAGTTGTTATAGCAATTGTTCTAATTGTCGTTGTGGCGGGAACTGTCTACTGGCTATTGCCATTCGGGGGGCCGGAAGAACCGACGTCGGTTGAGCGAATGGCATTCCCGTTACCCGACAGACCCTCAATTGCTGTGCTGCCATTCACCAATATGAGTAACGATGTAGAGCAAGAATACTTTGCCGACGGCATGACAGAGGACTTGATAACAGATTTGTCCAAAATATCCGGGCTGTTTGTAATTTCTCGCAATTCAGTTTTCACCTATAAGGGCAAATCGGTGAAGGTACGGCAGGTAGCCAAGGAATTGGCTGTACACTACGTGCTCGAAGGCAGCGTGCGCCGCGCCGGAAATCAGGTTCGCGTTAATGCACAATTGATCGATGCAAAAACGGGAGGGCATATTTGGGCCGATCGCTATGACGGGACTTACGATAACGTTTTTGCCCTGCAAGACAAAGTTACAAGCAAGATAGTCACCACCCTGTCCATCAAACTGACACAGGTTGAGCAAGACCAGATCACTCGAAAAGAAACTGAAAATCCGGAAGCATACGACTTCTTTCTCAAGGGCTGGGAGCAATACCTTCGGCAAACACCAGAAAGCTTCCGTAAGGCGATCACCCTGTTTAACAGGGCCGTCGAACTGGACCCCGGGTATTCACGTGCTTACGCTGCCTTATCTTTGACCAACTGGCAAGCCTGGAAAAGTTACTGGTATATCGCCCTGGGATTCGAAAGCCCACACGACGTTCGTTTCGAGGCTGAAACATATCTCGCAAAAGCCATGGAAGAGCCGACACCGCTAGCTCTGCAGATATCAACTGCCATGCTTGCACAATGGGGTCGTATTGACGAGGCCATTGCCGAAGGCGAGAAATCGATCGCGATGGACCCCAACAATCCTGATGGTTATGTCGCATTGGCCGGTGCCTTGAACCTGGCGGGCCACCCGGATAAAGCACTGCCGTTGATAGAGAAGGCGATACGCCTCAATCCCCATTACCCAACTTCGTATTTATACGAGCTCGGCCTGGCCCGTTTCGGCATAGAAGAGTACGAAGAGGCGGCGGCTGTTCTACAGCGGGCAGTGGTCCTAAATCCAAACGATCGTTGGTCGTCGCGGTTACTGATCGCAACCCTGGGACAGCTGAACCGTGCAGCGGAAGCCATGTCCGTCATCGACCGGGTGGAAGAAAACTGGCGCGGCTTCGATCCCCTCTCGGTCCGGGGCGTAGCTTTCTGGTATCCCTTCAAGGTACCGGCTGATGCTGAGCGCCTCGCCGATGGCCTGCGCAGGGCCGGTGTTCCCGATTGAAGGGATCTTGGGTCGGAATCAGAACCGCATTGACTGCCCGGGTTCCATGTCGAGAATCTCAATTGGCGAGTTACCCATCGCTTGTTTGAGCTCTGCTGGTGTACGGTTAATAACTGGGAAGGTTCCGTAATGTATCGGAATCACCTGCTTCGGTTTGAGGAAATTCTTGAGGGCGTAGGCCGCGCCCTCCGGATCCATGGTGAAATGTCCGCTTATGCAGACCATTGCCAGATCCGGTTTGTAGAATTCACGGATCAGCGCCATGTCTGAAAAGACCGCAGTGTCGCCGGAATGATAAACCGAAAATCCATTTTCAAATTCGATTACGTAACCAACTGCCGGGCCGGCATCAACTGCTCGGGGTGCGCCGGGCTCCAGCTTTAACCCGGGCATTTTGAAATCGACATTTGAGCCGTGCTCCGCGGGTACCATGTGGACCTTTATACCCCGGCCGATCGGCGAAACCGTGCCGCCTTTGTTCATCCCGATGGACTTTTCGCCGTCGATAACACCGAGAGAGACCATGTTGAGCGCGAATCCGTAGGGCGAGACAACTGTGGCGCCGCTCAGCTCTGCCAACTCTTTGAGATCTAGAATATGATCCCGATGGCCATGGGTCACCAGAATCAGGTCAACCTTGCCCAGCGCCTTGAGGTCCCTGTATTTGGGGGGTGTCTTCGGGTTCTTTTTAAGGAAGGGGTCGACAACGATGACCTTGCCCTCGACGCTGGTAAAGTGCACAGTCGCGTGCCCCAGCCATAGTACCTCTACTTCCGCGGCGGCCAACATGGGGTTGGTCCATAAAACAACTGCGGCAGTAACTATCAGGATTCTACTAAGCATTTTTAATCCTCCTTTATAATAGTTTGCGCACTATTCTCGCATAGCAACATGGATAAATGGTAATTCCACTAGGAGATAAAGGGGATGGCACCCTTTTTCTTGTTAGAGCATGGGCGTCTCCTTTGGGTCGCGTATCGCCGCTGACTCATCAAATTTGAGGGGCAGATTTCTCGTAAGCTGACGCCCAGATAAGCTTGCTGGGCTTCTCGAATCGGCCAGGAACGGACGCCCAGCAGTCATAAAAAACCCCGCACGGTGGCGGGGCTTAATTCGATATTTAGGGTATTAATTCCTTAAATTACATGCAACAGGCTACGGGTCGCACCTCATTACACTGTGAAGCATTGTAGACAGCAAGTTATAGTGGTCTGACCCGTTACTGGCAGTCCGGATCGGCGGTATCGATGAGACCATCGCCGTCGTTGTCGATGCCGTCGGTACACTTCTTGCGGCCTTTCTCCGATCCGCCCGTATCGCCGCCACCCGCGTCGCTCCCGGTGGAGCCCGAGGCATTGCCGCGGTTTTTGACCCGAAACGATGCGCTTGCGCTGTCGCTGGCCAGGCCCGCATCCGTTACCACCAGGGTAACGGTATAGCTGCCATTGGCGGCATAAACGTGCCCGGGATTGGCCTCGGCCGAGACGGTGCCATCGCCGAAATCCCAGGCCCAGCCGGTAATGCCGGAGTCGTCGGACGCCGCGGAGGAATCGAATGAGCAGTCCCGGGCGCTGCAGCTATAGGCGAAAGCAGCAACCGGCGGCGCGTTGCCGCCAGCCGCGCTGACGGTTACCTGCTGGCTGCTCGA
>CALDDP010000249.1 GCA_937936805.1 uncultured Gammaproteobacteria bacterium
CAGCGCGTACAGGTTGCCGGCGCGTTGCTGATAACCTATGGCGCCGGCGCGGTGACCGGGCCGATCCTGGCAGGCCAGTTCATGAACCTGCTCGGACCGCAGGGATTGTTTTTCTACTTTGCGCTGATCTGCCTGTTGCTGTCCGCATTTGCAATTACGACGCGGCGGCGGCGCGCCGGCAGCCCCGACAAGCGCAAGCCTTTTGTCGCCGTTCCGGCATCGCAATCTACCTCCAACCAGCTTTATCTTTCTGCGCATGACGAAGCACCGGAACATGTCACCTTGATCGATATCGACGAAGACGACGATAAGTAGCCCTGCAGTGGCAATTGAAATGAATCAGCCGCCGGGCGCGTTGAGCATAACGCATCGCAAGGTCTGGATGCTGGCCGGACCGATCATTCTCTCCAATATCTCGGTGCCGCTCGTGGGTGCGGTCGATACCGCCGTGGTGGGGCATTTACCCGAGCCCCATTCGATCGGTGCGGTTGCACTGGGTGCGCTGATATTCAGTTTCCTTTACTGGGGGTTCGGTTTTTTGCGCATGGGCACCACCGGATTTGTCGCGCAGGCCTACGGTGCCGGCGACTGGCGCAGATTATCGGATACGTTATTGCGGGTGTTATTCCTCGCGCTTGCACTTGGCCTCGCCACCATTATCATTGGCTGGCCCCTGATCGATTTTGTCCTTTACCTGATCGACAGCAGTGCGACCGTGGAAGGGCTTGCCAGCGACTATGCGCAGGTCAGAATCTGGAGCGCCCCCGCGGTGCTTTGCGTTTACGCCTTCACCGGGATCTTTATCGGCATGCATAATACCCGTGCCGCTTTCGTCTTGCAGCTGATACTCAATATAACCAATGTGCTGCTCGATGTTTTGTTCGTGCTCGGATTCGACTGGGGTGTCGAGGGCGTTGCGCTGGCGTCGGTGATCGCCGAATACCTGGCCATGTTTTGTGGCTTTTACCTGCTGCGCATCCCGATTCGAAATGCGTTCGCACATTTCAATCGGGCCCGGCTACTCGAGCCTGCCGCTCTTGGCAGCCTGCTTAAAGCGAATACCAATATCTTCATCCGCACGCTATGTCTGTTGTTCGCCTTCAGTTACTTCACCGCCAGGAGTGCGAGCCAGGGTGAAGTTATTCTCGCGGCGAATGCAATCCTGCTGCACCTGCAAAGCATCATGGCATACGGGCTGGACGGTTTCGCCCATGCGGTCGAGGCTCTGGCCGGCAGCGCTTACGGTGCAGGCAGGAAGCGAGAATTTCGTCGTGCGGTTGCACTCACCACTTTCTGGGGCGCGATTATTGCGTTCCTCGCTGGCGCCATCTACTTCCTGTTTGGCGCTGCGATAATAAATCTGTTCACCGGTATCGACGACGTTGCGGACACCGCGTTGCGCTACCTGCCATGGATGATTGTTGCCCCGATCCTGTCAGTATGGAGCTTCCAGCTGGACGGTATCTTCATCGGTACCGGGCACACCCGGGAAATGCGCAACGCCATGCTGATTTCGATGCTGGTTTATGTCGCGCTATTGCAATTGACCATTCCGCTGTTCGGCAATCATGGCTTGTTTCTCGGTCTGGCGTTTTTCATGTTGCTCCGCGCCGTATCGCTGCTATTCTATTTCCCCGCAATCGAAGCCGCGATAAAAGCCTCCGACGGGACCGATTAATGCATACCATCATTATTCTCTGGGCTCATCCCAGGTCGATGTCGACCGCAATCGAGCGCATTATGCGTGAGCGCGGTGATTTTGATTGTCTGCACGAACCATTCCTGCACTACTATTATCTCGAGCGTAGCGGCGGTAAGCCGTTGCCACATTTCGATACCGAACAGGACCATCCGCAGAGCTATGCAGACACGCGCGACCTGATTCTGCAACGCGCCGAGAAAGCGCCGCTTTTCGCCAAGGATATGAGCTACTACGTGATGCCTGAAATACTTCGGGACGAAAAATTCTGCCGGCGGGTACGCCATTGTTTTTTAATCCGCAATCCGCTGCACTCGATCCTGTCTTATTACAAGCTTGACAGCGATGTCGGACTGGATGAGATTGGGCTCGAAGCGCAGTGGCGGCAGCTGCAGGGTTTACAAAAAATAGGGATAAGCAACAGCGTCGTACTCGAAGCTGAAGCGGTGCAAACCGATACTGAGCATACAATGCGCCTGTTCTGGAATGCTCTCGACCTGGACTACGAAGAACAGGCGCTGAGCTGGAAACAGGAATCTACCCCGCAGGACTGGCAATACGTGCAGGGTTGGCATCGTAGCGTCAGCGGTTCACGGGGGATTCGTCAGCCATCGGCCAGGGCAACACAACAGGCACAGACCGAGTTTGATCAACTCAGCGAGCAGGAACCGAGATTAAGGGAATACCTGCTTCATCACCTGCCGTTCTATGAGCGTCTGCGGGAACATAGCGTGACACAAAAGTGAAGCCGACCGGGGGGGACAGCAAACACCGCTTTTTACTGGGCGCGCTGTTTATGGGCCACCTGAGCAATGACTGGGTGGCGGGAACCCTGTGGTTACTGGCGCCCGCGATTGCCGCCAGTATGGGGCTGGGGCCGGCCGAAGTCGGTTTGATCCTGACTATCAACGGCATCGGTGCCGGTTTGGCTTATATACCCGCGGGCGTAATATCAGATCGTTCGAGCCGACCGGGGTTCCTGATGTTGCTCAGTTTCTGGTGGGTTGCGATCGGCTATTTGAGCGCGACCCTGGTGCCCGGATTCTGGGCGATTACGCTGTTGCTCGCGTTTGGCGTCATGGGAGATGCTTTCTGGCACCCGATTGCAACCGGGGTCCTGGTCAAGGAGATGCCGCAACGTCGTGCGCAGGCGCTGGGTATTCACGCGGTTGGTGGCAGTATCGGGGCCGAGGTGCTGGGACCGCTCAGTACCGGTTTTTTACTCGGTTACTTCGACTGGCAAACCACCTTGCAAATCCTGGTAATACCGGCGGTAATCATGGGATTGCTATTCATTCCGGTCGCCACCAGGATCACCCGCGACAGTCCGGGGCAGATTACCCATATCGACTTCAGGGGCCTTGCCCGTCAGTGGTTCAAGCCCACGGGCCTGGTATTGATGCTGGTAATGATTCTTTACAACATGGCGCTGGTGGCGCAGTTGGCGATGGCACCGCTATATTTTCAGAATCAACACGGGCTATCACCTTTTCATGCCGGCCTGATTTTCGCCGCGATCTTGATGATCGGTTCTATTTGCCAGCCATTTTTCGGCAAGTACACCGATAGCAGAGGGCGCAAACCGATGATCCTGCTGGTATTATTTGGTGCCAGTTTTTTCGCCCTGTTTGCCGGTCTGAGTGATAGCCTCTACTGGGTAGTCCTGGGCTTGCTGCCGGCGGTGGCGATCCTGACCGCGGTGCGGCCGGTGATACTCGCGGCGGCGGTTGAGTATACCGGTAAATCGGAGGCGACAACGCTTGGTATCGTATTTACCGTGCTCGACGGGGTAGGCATGTTCGGCGCGTTGCTGGCGGGCCTGATAGGCGAGTTCGAATTACGCTACGCCTTTATCATGGCTGCGGCGATGGCGCTCGCCGCCGCAGTACTTTGCCTGTTTCTGAATTTCGGCAAAAGTTCAACAGACCCCGACCACGTGGTGGTTTCGCAGGTCGCTAGTCCAGCTGATCCTTGATAATAGCGTACAGCTCGGGACGATTTGCCGCGACTTCTTCAATGCTCAACCCCTCCAGCGAGTGTGGATATTTAAGCCAGCGGTCAGTTTGGTGCAGGTAGTAATCCGGCACCCGTTCAGTCCGTTTGCGGGTCGGCTTGAAGTAGGGCACCGCAACACGAATATCATGCGGTGTGTTCAGCCTGGCTTTGTTGTGTAAATGAGTAATTACGGCGTCGATCGTCAAGCCGGTGTCAAACACGTCATCGACGATCAGCAGGCTATCTTCCCGGGTACAGTTCTTGACCAGGTAATTCATACCGTGGATTCTAATCTCGTCCGCCTGCCCGTCGATACCGCTATACGAAGATGTACGTATAGCGATGTGGTCGGTCTCGATGCCATACCATGCCAGCAATTCCTGCACAGCGATGCCCATGGGGACGCCGCCACGCCAGATGGCGATTATGATGGTGGGGCGAAATCCATCCTTGATGATTTCGGCGCCGAGCCGAAATGAATCCTCGAGCAACTGCTGGGCTGATAAATATTGTTTTTCACTCATCTCGCGTGCATTAATCCGGGTCACTTGTTAGGCTGCGCAAGAATATCATATGAACCTGGAAGGACACGGTTTCGATGCAAAAGCGCTTTATCGGGGAACAGGAACTACTTGAAGATTCCTATCGGCTGGCGGTGCAGATCAAGCAAAGCGGTTTTCGCCCCGATTTTATCGTCGGGGTATGGCGCGGTGGTTCCACGGTCGGTATTTACGTGCAGGAATGTCTGCAATACCTCGGAATTGAAACCGATCATATCGCTATCCGTACCTCGTATCAGGGCCGGGATGATTATTTTCGCCAACTCGAACAGGGCAGTTCGATACGGGCTCACGGTCTGCAGTACCTGTTTGAAAACCTGAACGCCGATGATGCGCTGCTAATAGTGGATGACGTTTACAGTACCGGACGCAACGTGCATGCCGTCATCGAACGCCTGCAACAGAAAAACAAGCGCAACATGCCAGCCGAGGTGCGGATTGCAGCACCTTATTACCGCGTCGATGCCGGCAAATTGAATCCACCGCCTGATTATTTCCTGCAGCAAACCAGCGACTGGCTGGTATTGCCCTATGAATTGACCGGTATCAACCGGGCTGAGCTCGAACAACACAAGCCCTGGATTGTGCCGCTTCTCGATGAATTGAAACCTGGCTGGCAACAGACATGAAATTTTCTTCACTGACCGACAGGGTCAAGGGTGGTGCCGCCGACGTATGGGATATGCACTACCTGGCCAGGCAGGCCAAAGACCGCGGTGAAGACGTAATCGTGCTCAGCGTGGGTGACCCTGACTTCCCCACGCCGGACGCCGTGATCGATAAAGCCCTGCAGGCAATGCGCGAGGGTGATACTCATTACACCTCGATCCTCGGCCACGATGAACTGCGTGAGTCGATTGCGCGACAGCATCGCAGCAGCAGTGGACAGGTGATCGAGGCGAGCAACATCATTACCACTTCGGGTGCACAAAATGCGTTGTTTGCCTGCTCGTTATGCCTGCTCGACCCGGGTGACGAAGCGATTGTGCTGCAGCCCATGTATGTAACCTACGAGGCGACGGTACAGGCACCGGGTGCAACCCTGGTGCCGGTAGTGCTGGATGCCGAGAATGGTTTTCGACTGGACCGTGAGAGGCTGAGCAACGCGATTAGCGAACGTACGCGGGTGATATTTTACGCCTCACCGAGCAATCCAACCGGTATCGCGCTCGACCGGGAAGAGCTCGAGTTCATCGCGCAGCTCGCGCGACAGAACGATCTGTGGGTAATTGCCGACGAAGTTTATGGCAACTTTGTATTCGATGGAGAGTTTAACCATATATCCTCTTTGCCAGGCATGTCTGAACGCACCGTCACCATCGGTAGCATGTCAAAGTCATACGCAATGTCGGGCTGGCGCGTGGGCTGGGTGATTGCGCCACACGAACTTATCGCCAACCTCGAAAAACTGGCCTTATGCATGCTTTATGGATTACCCGGGTTCATCCAGCAGGCAGCTGCATACGCCCTGCAAAACTGTGCACCTGACCTGCAGCATATGCGTGAAATCTATCATCGCCGCCGTGATTACCTGTTCGACGCGTTTTCCGAAATGCCCGGCTTGCAGCCATTATTGCCGGATGCAGGCATGTTTATGATGTTAAATGTGCTCGGAACGGGCATGAATTCTGCCGAATTTGTCAGGGCCCTGTATTCAGCCACGGGTGTATCGGTGCTGGACGCTACCGCCTTCGGCGCCAGCGCTGCCGGTTACGTGCGTGTCTCGTACACCGTAAGCGACACCGAGCTGGAGGAAGCCTGTCGGCGCATCAAGGCATTTGTGGAACACACCAATGGCTGAACCCGGCAAAACCCGTTGCTGGTGGTGCGGTGACGACGAACTATACCAGGACTACCATGATTCGGAGTGGGGCGTGCCGGTACACGATGATCGCCTGTTGTTCGAGTTTCTCTGCCTGGAAGGAGCGCAGGCGGGATTGAGCTGGATTACCATATTACGCAAACGGGAAAACTATCGCCGCGTCTTCGATAATTTCGATGCCGGCAAAATTGCGCGCTACGAGGATAAAAAGATAGCCGCTTTACTACAGGATCCCGGCATCGTACGCAATCGACTCAAGGTGAATGGTTTCGTCAAGAATGCACGCGCGCTGCTCGAATTGCAGGAGCAGGGTATGTCACTGGATGAATACCTGTGGAATTTTGTCGATGGTGAGCCGCTGCAAACCGATCGCAAAACAATAGAACAGGTTCCATCCAATACGGCCGTTTCGGACGCGATGTCGAAGGATTTGAAAAAGCGAGGCTTTACATTTGTCGGCAGCACCATATGTTATGCCTTTATGCAGGCTGCCGGGCTGGTCAACGATCATACGCTCGATTGTTTCCGCCACCCAGAATTGAAGTGAGGTTGATATGTCATTGCAGGCGCAGGTTGAATTTTTAGCCGGGAGATCGGAGCGACCCATTTATTATGCGTCCAGTGCGGGGCGCAACGCGGCCCATGAAATCGACCAACCGATGAGTATTGTCTCTGTTGAGGTCGAGGATGCCAGGCTGCGAGTGGATAACGATTTAAAAGATGAATTTGGACTGCATCCATCGGGTTTCAGTCTGCATAAGTTCCCCACCCGGGTACAGAATTTTCTCGACCAGTCCGAGATCGACTCGGTTTATGCGACAGAAATCGAAGACTTCCTCAAGGCGAATACCGGATGCTACCGCGTCCATATCTTCGATTACACGGTCCGCGCCTCCGACCCGGAGCTGCGCGAGCTCAAGCAGGTGCGTGAACCGGCTTACCTGGTTCACAATGACTACACTTCGAACTCCGGTTTTGTCTGCCTGCAGGAAAGCCTGGGCGATGAAGCCGATAATCTCGCTCAGGGCAGGTTTCAGATTATTAATATCTGGCGTCCGCTGGTCGATCCGGTTGAAGATTTTCCACTTGCGCTATGTGACACACGCAGCCTGACAACAGCCGACCTGGTCGACACCGAACGTCGCGCGGCCAATCACACCGGCGAAATTCAGCTTGCGCTGCACCGGGATGAGCAACGCTGGTTTTACTTTTCGAAAATGCGCCCTGACGAGGTGTTATTGTTTAAGACCTTCGATTCGATCGATGGCGGGGTTGATCCCTGCAGTATTCACAGCGCGATTCGACTGCCCGATGCCCCAGCAGATGCGAAACCTCGCGAGAGTGTCGAGGCGCGTGCACTGGTATTTTATCGCTAAGCTGCTGTGCTCAAACCAGGTCGATACTAACCGGTACTTCCCGACACAAGGTATGTCCTACCGGTGAGGTCCCGACGACCTTTTCGTGCAGCGCCTTAATGTCTTCTGCCGTTGCATCACTATCAATTTTAACTTTTACCGATATATTGTCGTAGCCGGCATTGCCGCTAGCCAGACCCAGGAAGGTATGCAGATCGAGATCGCCTTCAAGTTCGATGCTGAGATCCCTGAGTTCGATTCCCGCAGCGGTCGCATTGGCGGCGTAACCAACGGCAAGACAATTGCCAAGTGCGGCCAGCACCTGCTCGACCGGATTAGGCCCCGAATCGGTGCCGCCAAGCGCATCAGGCTCGTCAGAGGTCAGCGGTTCAAAGTCACGAATCGTAGCCTCGGAACGGAAACCGCCTTTCCAGTTTACTTTGGCATTCCATTTGGTCGCGGCTACTTCGGGTTCCTGCTGAATCTTGCCAGCGAGGCCGGCAACGGCATCGATGTTGACATCATTCAGAGTAGTGGTTACAGATGCAGTCATTACAATTTCTCCCGCGCGATAATCCTGGATTGGGCTGACATCATAATCCCTTACCGGGTATACAACAAATTCTGCAATAATATCCGCCACTGTCTTGCCTGCGTCTTGTTTTTATTACGTTTTCACGACACAGTATTGCAACGTTGATTTTGGGAAATCGAATGGTCAGATCAGACCCTGGAAATGCAGCGATAAATCATATCTGGAATGCGGCGGTTACGTCCGTTTCCGGATACCAGGCGGTTGCCAACGCGCTCAGTGCAGACAGCGATTTCTATCCTGACCTGGTACTCGCGGTTGGCAAGGCGGCGGCAGGCATGTGCGAGGGAGCACTGGATAATCTGCCAACCTGCGATGCGCTGGTGGTGACCAAGTATGGTCACGCCGATGCGGATATCCTGTCCCGTGACCGGGTCACGGTCATCGAGGCAGCGCATCCGATTCCGGATCAGCAGTCACTCGAGGCGGGGCGGGTGTTGCTCGAGCGAATGCGTTCGATGCCTGCCGATGCCCGTGTATTGTTGCTGGTGTCAGGGGGGGCTTCGGCGCTTGCCGAAAGTTTACCCGAAGGTATGTTACTGGCGGATTTACAGGCAATCGCTGATGAAATGATTGCCGGAGGCAAGACGATCGGGCAGATCAATGCGCGGCGCAAACAGACCTCGCTAATCAAGGACGGCAAGCTCGTGGAAGCTTTCCATGGCGCTGAAATTCGCGTGTACGCCATTTCAGATGTCGAGGGCGATGGTATTGAGACCATCGGTTCCGGGCTTGGCGATTGTCATCGCGCCAGAACAGTCGCAAGTTCCAGGATCGTCGCTTCAAATCAGATCGCGCGGGATCAGGCTGAGCAAAAAGCAGTCGAACTGGGTTTCACGGTGCGTATCAACGAAGAGTCGCTCTACGGGGATGTGTTCGAGTTGGCCCCCGTGATCGGTAAGCAGCTGCAGCGAGCTGAACCCGGGGTATATATCTGGGGTGGCGAACCCACTGTGATTTTACCGGATGATCCGGGCAGGGGTGGGCGCAATCAGAGTCTGGCATTAGCGCTTGCCGAATATATAGCAGAACGGGAAAACGTAAGCCTGCTGGTCGCAGGTACCGACGGTACGGACGGGCCGACCACCGCTGCCGGCGGGCTGGTCGATGGCCGGACCTGGAGCGATCCCGATGCTGCCCGCCAGGCTCTGCAAGAAGCGGATGCGGGCAATTATCTCGAGCAGCATGACAGCCTGTTTGTGACCGGCCCGACCAATACCAATGTTATGGACCTGGTTATCGCTATCGTGGACTAAAGCAATACCTTGATTTCATCGAGTGCGGCCGGGTCTTCGATCGTCGAAGGTACCACGTAGTCGTCTCCATCGACCATCGCACGCAGGGTTTTACGCAGGATCTTGCCGGAGCGTGTCTTGGGCAGACGTCCAACCACCAGAGCCTCTTTAAATGCGGCAACCGCGCCGATGTCCTGGCGCACCAGGGCGACCAGTTCCTGCACGATTTCATCGGGTTTTACGCCCTCGGTGTCCTTCAGCACGACGAAGCCCATCGGCAACTGGCCCTTGAGTTCGTCACGGCGGCCGATGACGGCGCATTCGGCCACCATCGGGTGCTTACCGACGATTTCTTCCATTTCGCCGGTGGACAGTCGATGTCCGGCAACATTAATGACATCATCGACGCGACCCATGATGAACAGGTAACCATCCTCATCGAAATAGCCGCCATCACCGGTGGTGAAATAACCGGGGTAGGTTTCCAGATAGTTTGATTTGAAGCGCTCGACATCACCCCAGATAGTGGTCAGGCAACTGGGCGGCAAAGGTAGTTTAATCGCGATAAAACCCTGCTCGTCGGACGGCAACTGATGGCCCGCTTCATCGAGGATCTGCACATTGAATCCCGGCACCGGCATCGTCGATGAACCCGATTTAACCGGCATGGATTCAAGGCCGTGCAGGTTCGCTGCAATCGCCCAACCAGTCTCGGTTTGCCACCAGTGATCGAGAACCGGTACCTTGAAAGTTTCTGCCAGCCATTCGTAAGTTGGCGGATCAAGACGTTCACCGGCGGCAAAGATAGTCTGCAGGCATGACAGGTCGTATTGCCGGGCGAGCAATGCTTCCGGGTCTTCTTTCTTGATGGCACGAAAGGCGGTCGGTGCAGTAAACAACGCTTTCACGCCGTGCTCGGATATGACGCGCCAGAAAGCACCAGCATCCGGCGTCATAATGGGTTTACCTTCGTAAAGTACCGTTGTGCAACCGTGAATAAGGGGACCATAGACGATGTAGGAATGACCGACTACCCAACCGACATCTGACGCAGCCCAGTACACTTCGCCGGGTTCGATGTCATAAATTGCGCTCATACTGTACTTCATCGCTACTGCGTGGCCGCCGTTTTCACGCACCACACCCTTGGGTTTGCCGGTCGTGCCCGAGGTGTAAAGTATGTAGAGCGGATCGGTTCCCCTGACTGCAACGCATGCGGCAGGCTCCGCGTCGGCAATAGCCTGTTCCCAGTCCAGATCTTGCCCCGTCTGCATACTCGCTGTTGCCTGTGACCGTTGCAGTACTATGCAACGACCGGGCTTATGCTCTGCCATCTCGATTGCTTTATCGACAATGGGTTTGTATTCGATAACACGGTTTATTTCGATGCCACAGGAAGCAGTTAGCAAAACCTTCGGCGTCGCGTCGTCGAGACGCACCGCGAGCTCAGGCGGTGCGAAGCCGCCAAAAACAACCGAGTGCACCGCACCCAGACGGGCACAGGCCAACATTGAAATTAACGCCTCGGGAATCATCGGCAGGTAAATGACGACGCGATCACCTTTCTCGACCCCCTGGGCCTTGAGCATACCGGCACATAACGCGACTTCATCACGCAATTCACGGTAGCTAAATTTCTTTTGCTGGTTGGTGACCGGTGAATCATAGATTAGCGCGATCTGATCGGCACGACCATTGTCGACATGATAATCGAGTGCCAGATGGCAAGTGTTCAACTCGCCGTCGGCAAACCAGCGATGGATACCATGTTCGTCGACGCTGAGCACGTTGGTGGGAGGTTTGTACCAGTCGATCTGTCTGGCTTTTTCCGCCCAGAAAGTGGCGGGATCATTTATCGATGCCTGATACTCGTCTTGATATGACATTGCTTACCCCTTATGCGAACGCTTTTACTATTTTTAAGACATTTGACACATCATATTACGAGCGCCAATTGTAGACAATGCAGGTTTCTCAATGCCGTATATTAGGATTAATAATCATGTATCGGCGTGAATTGTCGACAATCTATCTGATATTAAAATTGTTACTCACTGTCACTTCGATCAAAGCACTCGTTCATGATTTCGATGAAACGCTTGGATGGCGCGGACAGGAATTTGCCCTTGCGGGTGACGATGCCATAGCTGCGCTTCGGAAAATACTGGTCTACTGGAATAACGCTCATTCTGGCGCGGTCTTCTTCAGTGATGCAAACGTCGGTGACAATGGAAATTCCCTGGCCGAGGCTGACGTATCGTTTGATTACTTCCCAGCCACCGGCTTCAAGCGTGACGCGAAAATTAACGTTGTGCTGGGCAAACACCATTTTCACGATATGCCATGTGCTCAGGTGTCGCGGCGGCAGAATCATCCCGTACTTGCCGATGTCACCCAGGGTAATCCTGTCCATCTGCGCCAGTGGATGATCGAGTGGCGTGATCACCACCGGGTTGTAAGTGACGATCGGGTCGTATACGAGGTCATCCGGCACCTCAAGCATCGATCCGATAGCAAAATCGACCGAATCGGTGCGCAACATTTCCATACCGTTGCGACCGGTCTCATTGGCGAGCCGCAGTTTAATCGCAGGGTACTGCCTGGAAAACTTACCAACCGGTCCCGGCAGAACATATAGAATTGTCGATTCACCAGCGGCAATATTAAGCTCACCCGAGGTCAGGTTGCCGCAGTGGGCATCGAAGGTTTCCTTGAGCCGGTCGATCCCCTGGACGTGCGGCAGGCATAAATCATAAAGGATGCTGCCTTCGGTGGTCAGGCTTAACCTGGGACCGCTGCGTTCGAACAGGATGGTATCCATTTCTTCTTCGAGCGCATGAATTTGTAATGAAATAGTTGGCTGGCTGGCAAACAGGGACTCGGCCGCTTTGGTCATGCTACCTAGCCTGGCGGTCTGGCAGAATGCACGCAGCTTCTTCAGATGGTTCTGCTTGTAGTAGGAATTAGCCATGGTATTGCTCGTGAGCCGCATTATTGGATAACTCAATGCGGAAATCAAACATAATTCGTTTATTTAATCATGCTGCCCGGCTTTAAACGTGAAGCAGCGAATCACTAGCATTCAAACTGCTTGCAGATCTATTCCGCAGAAGTAATCAAATCGTACAGGTAAGTTGTCATCTCTTCGCTCAGCTTATCCTTCGCCCGTTGGGCCACCATACCCTTGTCGGTTGCGGATACCTTGAGTGGCCACCTTTTACTGGCTATTGCCTCACCCTGATAAACCAGGCTAAGTTCCGTCGAGCCGCGTAACCAGTACCAGCCCTGCTTCTGCTGTACCGGTTCGGTATCCATCGTGGCCGTTAGCCGGTAAGGCGCATTCTTATCCAGCGTGATACCCAGCGCGGCAATTGCGCTTTCCACGCTCTGGTGCAGCTGCGCTGAGTCTGCCTCGACGTTAAAATGCAAAATAACAAGCGCGTTACGCAGAAGTTTTTCCAGGCTGGCCCGATCATAATACCCTTTGATGCCTTTGCCGCTGACGATACTCAGATTACGGTTCAGGTTGCTGCGCTGATGTTCGATTTTTCTGGCCTGCTCCAGCGCCGCCAGTGCCACCACGGCATTTGGCGCCTGTTGACTGGCATACCTTACCCGATCTTCAATTTGTCGGTCAGCGCTGCGCACACCCTCACGAAAGCGCCGCTCTGCCGGGGCTTTTTCCAATACAGCGAGGGCGTAGGATTTCCCATCTTCGGCTTGCCAGTTTTCCACCAGTTGCGCACCTTCGAGAACCTGCCTGGCCTCGGTGCTCACGTAACGCGAGGTCGCCTGGGTATTGCTGACGGAACGTTGTGACTGGTCACTAGTCACCTGGGCCTGGGAAAAGTCCAGCGAGCTATCCTTGATCGCGACTTCAAATATTTTTGCCAGGTTCGCCAGCGCCCGGCCATCCGCGGTGTTGCGATCATCTGCCTCACCGACGGCGCTGAGATAGCGCTGTTGGGGATATTGTTCTGCGGGTTTATCCAGCCAGTCGGGCTGCGTTGAGCCGCAGGCCGTTAATACAAATCCCAGAATAAGGGTTGTGCCAATTTTAATCTTCATAGATTTTCATCCTTATGGACCATTTAACTTTACAGCCTCGATTCCCTTGCTGCCGGTTTGTATGGTGAAACCTGGGTATAGGAAAATATTTTCCGGCTAACGGCCGGTACAAATAGTACGATTTTTTCGCCCCCACTAACAGTTAGCTTCGTCTCTGCAGGTCCTGCCTGCGGTGATCCTGGATAATGCGGAAAAGGTAGCGAGTACTTGCCCGCAGGCAGCGTAAAGCGGGCAAACTGAACGGTCGATGGCAACATGTTCCAGCTGCGGGTATCGGCCACTTCGCTCAACATGGTGAAAATATTGACGAATAAACCAAGGCTGTCATTCTGGCTCCCGGCACTTTTTACTATTCCATATTTGCTTATCATGCGCGTCAGTGTCATGGCATGGATTGCCGCTGATTCATCTTGCAGATCTTCTCTTGAAAGCGCCTCAATGTCTTCAATTGTTTCGGTGCGATGGAGTTCTCCGGCCATGCTCAGTACGAGAGGGTTTTCTACATAATTCGACGGCGGGTAATAAGGCAGAGCCAGGGATACTGCCTGGCCCAGGGAAGGCACCCACACGCTGGTGGAATTACCCCGTTTAGCGGTCACTACACCGTCCCAGTAGATCACGATAATTTCTGCTGCGTTCCATGCGGGCGGTTTGACAGCTGAGGTGAACTGCTCGCGGTACTTCCTATACTCTTCATCCAGTCCCAGCCGCTGAGTGAGATCAAGCAGGCTTTTTTCAAGGGCCGGGGGAGGTGACATATCGCGTAGGGCCATTATTTTCGCCGCCTTGCGATAACTGATCATCGCGTCATCGAGCTCACCACCTAATTCGTAAACCAGGCCCGCAATATAATGTGCGCTGGCCAGTTGACCGATGGGCTTGTCTTCCTGGGCCAGCTCTTTCATTACTACATCCGCCTGTAAAACCTCGACTCTGGCAGCATCCAGATCGTCAAGCATCAGGTAGTTGATCGCCAATAACAGGTGCAGTAGCACCCGCTCGCTGGCGCTACCGTCATAACTACGCAGGGTTTCATTGACTATGGAGGCACCCAGGTTTTCACTGACGCTGATCGCCTGCAGGCTGTTAAGGATTAGTTTAGCGCTCTGCAGGTCGTGATTAGCGCCTTCGAAGTCACCGGTTATACTTTTCAGCAGGCCGCTGTTAAGCAGGTACTGCGCACGATCACGCTCGGGGGCGTCGATTGACTGCAGGGATAGCAGGATCGCCTCGGGTGTCGAACGCTCAAGCTGCTCGGCGAGAGAATTCACCTCCTTTTGATGCGCTGCACAGGCCGGTAATAAAACAGGCAGCAGAGCGGTTAATACGGTTTTTCTTATGGATAGCATTCAGTCGGTCAGCGAGCAACGATCGAAACACGCAACTCACTAATAACGCACCGAGGCATTTTCAATCAGTTTCTTGATTTTCTTCTGACCTAGCCATACCTTGCGATTATCGGCGAGGCTGATCATGGTTAAATCCACCTGGTAATAACGGACCTGCTGATCACCCTCCACATCAACAATCGTATTTATCTGGCCTTTTAGCATGAAGTCCGCGCCAGTCTCCTGGCCTGCTTCGTTGCGTGTTTCCTCGCTGGCATTCAAATCCTGATCGGTTCTTTCCTCGCGAATTTCACCGCGCTCGTCGCTGGATGCAACAAACTCGACCCGGCCTGAATTGACCAGAGCACGTTCCATATCGGCAACAAAGGTATTCATATTGATATGCTCGTGACTGAAATTGCGCACGGTACCGACAATAACCGCCGGAGCACGACCGCGCTGGCCGGCGAAGTTTGAAGTCCAGGGGTGTGAGAGCGCGTCAGCGATCATTTCCTCTGCCACCAGGCGCGAGTCGGTATCGTTCCAGGCCCCGCTGAGATCGACTGTTTCATCCACATCTATGCGGGTGACCTTCGTACCGCAGCCTGCCACGAGTAAACTCGTCAATATTACAGCCCAGTAGATTTTCATTGTTACTCAGTCTCCATGAAACGTTCAAAATTAGCAGAGGCGTTTTCTTTGTAGTGGCCCTTGAAGGCTTCACTCAGAGAGGTCGCTGTTGCCAGCGATTTATCGACGGCCTCCATATCAAGTTCCGCGAAAGCATAGACGTTTTCGGTATCTTCATCCTTCCAGTGACCCAGTATACGCGCACCACTTAAAGCCAACTGGGTCGTGCTGCGAATTTCACGCTCGACGCTCTGGTCGGCTGTACTACCGGTGCTGGCGGTGTAATCTCTAATTACCGCGTCCACATAGGTGGAAAGCACGCGCGCGATTTCAGCGCGGGCGCGGTTGTCGGCAGTGGCTTTTTGCAGGGAAACATCTCCCATAGCCGGCGCCATTCCAACACCGTGGATCAAACGGCCATCATCATCACTAACCGCCTGCGTGCCTTCGTTGACCCAGTCGGGGGCATCGCTGAGACCCATGTCACTTTCAATAACGGTTTTATCGGAACAGGCGCCGAGCAACAGCGCCAGAAACAATACACTCAGGGTATTTTTTAATTTTGTCATTTATCGTGCTCCTTGATAAAAATTATCGGTATTACCTATTTAAGCATACTTTACGAGCTGCCTGCAGAGGACACCGCGAATCAATGCCGAAGCCACCATCGGATTGACAGTGCGGCACAGGCTGCGAGGAACTTCCCGGATCGGTAAACAGGACTTCACGAGGCACTTTATAGCTCAAAATCGAGCAAGAATAACTTCGCCAGGAGACTGTGACTACTGGCGAAACAAGTTGAGCCGCGGAAATTAAGCATTTATACTGGCCGCTTAAGTAATGTGTATCCAATGGCAACACAATGGCAAAAACAGCGGCCCTGCGAATTCGAATTGAACCTGGATTGCATAAACAATTTCTTGATACCTGTAAAGCGCATGACATATCGGCCTCGCAAGTATTGCGAGAGTACATGAAGCAGTATGTATCGGCGCATGAACAAACTACACAGCAGGACTTTTATCAACAGGCCACTTTTTTCATGCCCACACTAATTGAAAATAACCCAGGCTAGGCAGCATGGGAGACATGCCGCAAAAGATAGGGAAATACGAAATCAGAGCGTCGCTGGGTGAAGGGGGAACTGGCGTCGTTTACGAAGGATTTGATCCTGACATCCAACGCCGCGTAGCGATTAAATCCCTGCATCCGCATCTGATGAGCGGCAAGGTGGGTGAAGAACTGTTAACGCGGTTCAAACGGGAGGCAGTCTCGGCAGCAAGATGCATCCACCCCAACGTGGTCAGCATTCTTGAGTACGGGGAAGACGGCAACAGGCCATTCATCATCATGGAATATGTCGACGGGGTCTCACTGCACAGGCTTATCAAGCACAGGCTCAAGCATGGGCGCGGCATCAGCCTGAGGCGCAGTATTGCCATCATATCGCAGTTACTCAAGGCACTGCATACAGCACACGGATTAAATATTATTCATCGCGATGTCAAGGCTTCCAATGTCTTGCTTGTAAACAAGAGTGGCAAGATCAAGCTGGCCGATTTCGGTATGGCCAGGATCACCGAGAATTCCGACCTGACAATGATCGGGAGCTTCATGGGTACGCCTCGATACATGGCACCTGAGCTGAGACTTGGATTAGAGGCCGATTCTCGTGCCGATGTCTTCTCGGCGGCGCGATTACTTCTCGAGTTGCTCAAAATGATGCCGGATAGCTCCCTGGTGCATTGCTCCCACCTAACCGAAATTGTCAATATGCCACCTGGAAACCGTATTGACTACTCGGCGGTTTACCCGACCGCGCTTATTCCTGTTGTGACCAAAGGTCTCGAGGTCGATCGCAAGAAAAGGTATCAAACAGTGCTGGAGTTCATGCACGATATAAAACAGGCTCTGCCCAGGCTCCAGCAGAAGTCGTCGACACCGGCAGAGCGGCTAGCCCCGCTCAAACAGAAATCAGCACGGGATTTTGTGCCAAGCGAAGATGAGCTGGATTCGATGACAACCCTGCTGGCCGATTTCATAGGCCCGGTTGCGAAATTCATCATGGAAGAGCATGAAACCAAAAGTACATCGGCAAACAATCTGGCGGCAGAGATTTCAAAAGAAATTCCGGAGCAGGAAAAGCAGGCCGAATTTCTCAGGCGCTGGAATATGATGAGCGTATCCAGGCGAACGCTGATCAACAAGAAGAGATCCGATGTCCCCCCGGAAACAACGGGCCCGCAACCGCTGCCCGGGCAGGTGCTGAATAAAGCCGGCAATGATTTGGTGCACTATATAGGTACAATCGCAAAATCATTTCTGCGCCACTAGCACCGTACAAACGTCAGCAAAGACAAAAAGTGCCCTCGATGGCTGTGGATCAAATCGTTAAAGGAGACCGGAAGGTCTGTTTAAGGAAGATTATCCCGCCATCGCGATCGCTTTAGAAATCACTCGCCAGATAATCAAGGGCGGCGTTTATACCACCCCTGGTAAAGGGTATTCCAGCGGCGATCAATCCCATTTCAACGCCGGACAGCGTACCCGCCAGCATCAGGTCGTTAAAATCACCCAGATGGCCAATCCGGAATACCCGACCCTGTACTTTGGCGAGTCCGGTACCGAGCGACATGTTGAAACGATCAAGAATCACCTTACGCAAATAATCGGCATCGTGATCTTGCGGCACCATTATCGCGGTCAGGGCAGCGCTGTACTCGTCGGGATTCAGGCAGAGGATTTCTAGGCCCCATGCACGCACCGCGCGGCGGGTTGCCTCAGCATGGCGGTTATGCCTGGCAAACACATTTTCCAGTCCTTCATCGTGTAGCATCTGCAGTGATTCGCGCAGCGCGTAAAGCAGGTTGGTAGCCGGGGTGTATGGAAAGTAACCGTTTTTGATGGCGTTGATCATCGGCTGCCAGCGCCAGTATGCAGCCGGCAGGGTTGCCGTTTCGGCGGCCCGCAGCGCTTTGCCGCTAATCGCATTGAAACTGAGACCCGGCGGCAACATCAACCCTTTCTGTGAGCCGGCAACGGTGACATCAACCCCCCATTCATCGTGGCGATAGTCGATCGAACCCAGCGACGAGATAACATCAACCATGAACAGGGCGGGGTGCGCAGCGCTATCGATGGCTTTCCTGATGTCTGCGATACGGCTGGTGACGCCGGTCGAGGTTTCATTGTGAACCACCATCACCGCCTTGATCTGACGATTTTTATCGGCCTGCAGCCTGGCTTCAACTTCGTCAGGGTCCACACCATGGCGCCAGTCGCCCGCAACAAATTCGACATCCAGGCCAAGGTCGCTGGCGATACCGCGCCACAGGGTAGCGAAATGTCCGGTTTCGAACATCAATACCTTATCACCCGCGGACAGCGTGTTAACCAGTGCCGCTTCCCATGCCCCGGTACCCGAGGAGGGATAAATGACCACTTCGGCCGAGGTCTTGAAGACCGCTTTCAGATCTTGCAGAATCTGCAGCGTGAGTTGCGCAAACTCCGGGCCACGATGGTCTATGGTCGGCATATCCATCGCGCGCAGTACCCGATCGGGAACATTGCTTGGTCCGGGAATCTGAAGAAAGTGGCGCCCTGCAGGTATCGACATCAATTACTCTCCTGGTGTACTAATGAGCGGATAGAGTGGCTCAAGGTGTTTGTTATATCTGTTGCTTTGGGCGACAATCCTGCCTTACCTGAATTTGTTGCGCAAGCTCCACTGTTCAGGGCTTGTTAACAGGTATTTCGTTGTCCACAAACTACATACTTTCAAAAAAAACGGCAGCCAGTATTGGTGACAGTGGTCTGGCGGCGAGACTGCGACACGAACTGGAAGGCGAAGTTATTTTTGATGCCTTCAGCCGCGGTCGCTACAGTACAGATGCCTCTATTTACCAAATTGAGCCGATTGGTATCGTGGTGCCACGCAACGAACAGGACATACTGCGTGCCATTCAAATTGCAGCTGACGCCGACGTTCCGATCCTGCCGCGCGGTGGCGGCACGTCACAAATTGGACAAACTGTGGGAACCGCGCTGGTTATGGATACGAGCAAGTATCTGAACCAGGTGATCGAGTTTGATCCCGGGGTTAGCAGCATCTGCGTTGCTCCGGGTATGGTGCTGGATCAGCTCAACAAACAGCTGAAACCGCACGGACTGTTTTATCCGGTCGACGTCTCTACCGGAAATCGGGCGACTCTCGGCGGTATGGCGGGTAACAACAGCTGCGGGGCGCGCTCTATTCGTTACGGCAATATGGTGCACAATGTCCAGGCCATTGATGCCTTGCTGGCCGACGGCAGCAATATCCATTTTGCCGATCAAGCCCATACCACCCGGAATGAATCCAGTGCTGAATTAATACGCAAACTGGTAGCGCTGGGCCAACGCGAAGCGACTGAGATTGCACGCCGGTTCCCGCAGCTATTGCGGCGGGTCGGGGGATACAACATCAATGAAGTAACCAGTGCAGATGATGCAAACTTCGCGCGTTTACTGGTAGGTTCGGAGGGGACGCTGGCGTTTTTTACTCGTTTGCACCTGGAATTGCAACCCATTCCCGCGCATAAAGTGCTGGGGGTTTGTCATTTCCCGACTTTCCACCAGGCGATGGATTCAGCCCAGCATATCGTCAAACTGGACCCGAGCGCGGTTGAACTGGTGGACCGCACGATGATTGATTTATCGCGTGAAATTCCAATGTTTCGTGCTACCGTCGACCGCTTCGTCCGGGGCGAACCGGACGCGCTGCTGCTGGTGGAATTTGCCGGTGATAATCGTGACCAGCAATTGAGCAAGCTTCGTCAACTGGTGGAACTGATGGCTGATCTCGGCTTTTCCGATGCCGTAGTCGAGGCGCTTGACGCGGAGTTCCAGGCCGCGGTATGGGAAGTCCGCAAATCCGGACTCAATATCATGATGTCGATGAAAGGCGAAGGCAAACCGGTGTCGTTTATCGAAGACTGCGCGGTACAGCTGGAAGACCTTGCCGAGTACACCGATCGGCTGACACGGGTGTTTGAAAAATACGGCACCACCGGCACCTGGTACGCCCATGCCTCGGTGGGCTGCCTGCATGTGCGCCCGATCCTCAATATGAAGGAACCCGACGGTGCGCGGAAAATGCGCGCTATCATGGAGGAAACGCTGGATATTGTGCAGGAGTACAAGGGTTCGCATTCCGGCGAGCACGGTGACGGGCTGGCGCGTTCGGAGTTTCATCAACGTATGTTCGGCTCACGTATGCAGCGTGCATTCGAAGAAGTAAAAGATAGTTTCGACCCTGCGGGATTATTCAATCCGGGCAAGATAGTCGGTGCGCCCAAAATGGATGATCGCGACCTGTTTCGCTATGCGCCAGGTTACCAGGTGACGGCCCTGCAAACCGCGCTGGACTGGTCGGAGTGGGGCGGGTTCGGACCCGCCGTCGAGATGTGTAATAACAATGGTGCCTGTCGCAAGGCGGATGTCGGCGTAATGTGCCCTTCCTATCGCGTCACCCGGGATGAACAGCACCTGACCCGCGGGCGAGCGAATACCCTGCGCCTGGCGATCAGCGGACAGCTGGGTGACGATGCGCTGGTTTCGGCTGAGATGTACGACACCATGGATCTGTGCGTCGGATGCAAAGGTTGCCGGCGCGAGTGCCCCACCGGGGTTGACATGGCAAAGATGAAAGTGGAATTCCTGTATCATTACCGCAAACATCATCGCCTGCCACTAAAGGACCGGCTGATTGCCCATTTACCGCGTTACGCGCCCGTTGCCGCGCGCTTGAATTACATCATGAATCTGCGAGATTCAATTCCGGGGCTGGCATGGCTGAGCGAAAAGCTCCTCGGTCTGAGCGCCGCGCGCAGACTGCCGCGGTGGCGCGCGGATTACTTCGACGACCGCCATGAAGCGACTGCCTCGATGCAGGCGAACGGTCGAGAAGTAGTGTTACTGGTAGATACTTTCGAACGCTATTTTGAGCCTGAAAATGCGCGCGCTGCAAAGACCGTGCTCGAGGCGGCAGGCTACCGGGTACATCTGCCACAACCGGCCGACGCAAGGCACCCCCTGTGCAGTGGTCGTACCTTCCTTGCGGTGGGACTGGTAGAAGATGCTCGGAATGAAGCCCGACGCCTGCTCGCAGCGCTTAAGCCTTATATTTTACGCGGAGTTCCGGTAATCGGCCTGGAACCCTCCTGCCTGTTAACCCTGCGCGATGAGTTTAAAAGCATGCTGCCCGGTGAGGAAACCACCGCGCTGGCCGAATCCGCCCTGTTGCTGGAAGAATTTCTCGCGCAGCAACATCAGGCGGGGGAACTGCCGCTTAAGTTCAGGCCCCTGACAGCCAGGCGAGCGCTCGTGCACGGACATTGCCACCAGAAGGCGTTTGCTACGATGACCGCGATGCAACAGACCCTGGCCCTCATACCCGAACTCGAGGTTGAAGTCATCGATTCCGGTTGTTGCGGTATGGCCGGGGCCTTCGGTTATGAAGCCAGTCATTATGACGTATCGATGAAAATGGCCGAACTCAGTTTACTGCCAACGATACGAGCATCCAGCAATGACACGCTGCTGATTGCCAATGGTACCAGTTGTCGACATCAGATTCGTGACGGTGCAAAACGCGAAAGCCGCCATATCGCCTGCGTTTTACAGGAGGCATTGCAGGCAAGCTGATCCTTTTCGGCAGGGCGACGGGTTACTGGACAAGAGCGGCGAATGGCGTTTTAGCGGATACGATTTGATATACACAAATGAGACTCGATATGAACTTCAAAACTGCAGATTTGAGTGATGAAAACAAGGGCAGGGTACAGGCTGTATTGCCCGGGTTACGTAATTTTGGAGGCAATGCCCGTTTTTACGGTGAAATGGTTACGATTAAATCCTCTGGCGACTTTTCGCTGGTGCGTGATCAGGTCAGAACTTCCGGTGGCGGCAGGGTGCTGGTCGTCGATAACAATGCATTGATGGATGGCGCCATACTGGGCGATTTGCTTGCGGCGGCGGCGCGGGATAATGCCTGGCAGGGAGTAGTTATCAATGGTTGTATCCGTGACTCTGCCGATATTGCTTTGATGACTATCGGCGTCAAGGCGCTGGCAACCACACCGACACGCGGCAGCAGCGAGGGCAAGGGTGAGTTAAATGTAGAGGTCGAGTTTCTCGGTGCTGTTTTCAGACCCGGCGAGTACCTGTACAGCGATGAAGATGGAATCCTGCTCTGCGCTGAGGCGTTGTTTTGAGTCAACGCGCAAAACGGAGTTTTTGCGCATAGGGGAAAACGTCCTCGTAAATTCCGACCGCGATGTTTTCCTGCTTCTGCACCCAGAAATCGGCTTCGAGTAAATCGCGATGGTGTTTCATGAACGCCTGGCGTAGCCGATTATTGGCAAACAGGAAAGTAGCGAATTGCTCGGGAAAAACATCGTTGGCCGCCACGCTATACCAGGGTTCTGCAGCGAATTCATCTTCCGGGTAAAGTGGCTCGGGTATCTTGCGAAAGTTGCATTCGGTCAGGTAACAGATTTCATCGTAATCGTAAAACACGACACGGCCCAGGCCTTGCCCGGTAACGCCGAAATTTTTCATCAGCAAATCCCCCGGGAAGATATTCGCCGCAGCCAGTTCCTTGATCGCATCGCCGTAACCTTTCATCAGGTGGCCGAGATAATGGTCGTCGGCCCGCTGTGCAGCCAGGTTTAACGGTGTCATTCGACGTTCGATGTAAAGGTGCTTGATGACTATCTGGTTACCTTCCTCAGAAACGCTATCAGCGCAGGTTTCGTATAGCTCTTCGAGTAAATCCCCGGCAAAACGCGCGCGCGGCAGCGCAACATGGGAATACTCGAGTACATCCGACATACGCCCGACCCGGTCGTGCATCTTGACCAGGCGGTAAGTGTCCAGCACTTCCTGGCGCGTCGTTTTTTTGGGCGGTGGGAAGCGATCACGTATTACCTTGAACACGTATGGATAGGAGGGTAACGTGAACACCGCCATCACCATGCCCTTGATACCGGGGGCAAATATCAGCTCGTCTTCCGAGTGTTTTAGATGATGCAAAAAATCACGGTAGAAAACTGTTTTGCCCTGTTTGTGAAAACCAATCGCCGAGTAAAATGATTCCTTGCTGCGCATTGGCATCAGGCGACGCAGGAAGGTAACAATCGAGGACGGCACCGGGTGGTCAACCATGAAATAGACATAGGAGAATTCGAATAACCGGGTCAAACCCTGCCTGCCGATGATAATTGCATCGCAATAAACTGAAGCCTTCCCGCTATGCAAAATTGGAATTGCGAAAGGCACCTCAAGATTCGAGTTTATCGCCCGCCCGACGATATAAGCAGCCTTGTTACGGTAGAAGATGCTGCTGATTACCTGGAACTGAAAATTCAAATGCGCCCGCCGTGGCCGTGGAAAGGTATGTTTGATCAGCGCCTGGGCAATGTTGCGCACATCGCGATCGATGTTTTCGAAGGGCAGATTGAATCCACTGTCGAGCAGGACCTGTTTGATCGACGACCGAAACCCGCGCTTGGCAGGATAATAAACGTGGTAGGAGGGTTTTTCAGAGTCGATAAATTCGGTCGAAACCACGCTGCGAACGAAGATGTAGTCGTTGCCGAAGTAGTCTCGATGAAACAGTGCACAGAACACCGAGTTGTAGAAGGTCTCTGCCAGCTCGGGTTGCAGATGGTTGCTGATTAACTGTACGTAATCACGTTTGACGTCAAACCAGAGCTGGCTGTCAAAAGGTTCGAGATCGAACAACTGCCGCAGCTCGGCAATCGCATCCTTGACGCGAATGTCGTAAAACATGATTCGTTCACGCGCGGCTACTCGCTCTGCCTCCCAGTCAGCGTTCTCGAAACGCTGCTTGGCGCCCTTCGTAATTTCACTGAAAATGGTGAAATGTCGATCGAAACCGTTGAGAATTGTGCTTGCGATCTGGGTCGACAGTCCTTTATCCGTGTTATTCAATTGAAGCTCCAGGAGGTCGCATATACCCCCGGCGTAAGTGGGTAGATCGGCGGATGACCAGGCAGTTGTTGCAGAATCCATCTACATTCGTCTGCAGTTGCAAAGACGAAAGCAGTCCGAAAGCAGGTTTTCCGACCGCTAACAGCAGCCACGGCTCAAACAGCATTCCTGCGCGAGGTGCCCCGGTTACTGAAAATTGGAACCGAGTGTCACTTATCGCGATGTCGAGGTCAATGAGATTGAAAAATCGGTTGATTTGGATCAAATTTGTTCATCCTTTTAGCCGAAAGTGATCGAGTGAACATCTTGTCGCATGCGAGGGTTTATGTAAGCATACCCTTGCCCGAGAGAAAACCTGATAATTAAATCCCGAGGAAGGCACCATGTCCGAAAACAGTATCTATCCAGTTCCTGCTGAATTTGCTGCGCAGGCGAATATCACTGCGGCCCAATATGATGAAATGTACCAACAGTCTGTAGAAGATCCCGAAGGCTTCTGGTCGGAACAGGCTGAAAATTACCTCTCCTGGTTTAAACCATGGAATTCAGTCTGTGACTGGAGTTTTGATGCCGACGATCTGCACATAAAGTGGTTCGAGGGCGCCGAACTCAATGTCTCGTACAACTGTATCGATCGTCATCTGGATACCCGCGCAGACCAGGTTGCCATCATATGGGAAGGGGATGACCCTGGCGAAGATCGCAAAATTACCTATGCCGAACTGCATGAGGAAGTCTGTAAATTCGCCAATGTATTAAAAGCGCGAGGCGTCGGCAGGGGCGATCGCGTTTCGATTTACATGCCGATGATTCCCGAGGCAGCGGTCGCAATGCTGGCCTGCACTCGGATCGGAGCAGTGCACTCGGTTGTGTTTGGAGGTTTCTCCCCTGACGCGTTGCGTGATCGTATTCAGGATTCGGATTGCCAGGTGGTGATTACCGCAGACCAGTCCGTACGCGGTGGCAAACTGGTGCCTTTAAAGGCCAATGCCGACAAGGCGGTCAGCGCCTGTCCCAGCGTGAATAGTGTGATCGTGGTGCAACGCGGTGGCGATCCGGTCGACTGGACCAGTGGCCGTGACGTCTGGTATCACGAGGCCATGGCCGAGGCTTCTGTGGAGTGCGAACCCGAGATGATGGGTGCCGAAGATCCGTTGTTTATCCTGTATACATCGGGCTCGACCGGTACGCCGAAGGGCGTCTTGCACACCACCGGCGGTTATCTGTTGCAGGCGGCAATGACTCATAAACTGGTGTTTGATTATAAAGATGGTGAAATTTACTGGTGTACGGCCGATGTCGGCTGGGTAACCGGACACACCTATATCGTCTATGGGCCACTTGCCAACGGCGCCACCACGTTAATGTTTGAAGGTATCCCCACTTATCCCGATATTTCACGCTTCTGGCAGGTTTGTGACAAACACGACGTCTCAATTTTCTATACCGCGCCAACCGCGATTAGAGCGTTAATGGGCGCCGGTGACGAACCGGTCAAAAAGACCTCGCGCAAATCGCTGCGTTTACTCGGCACCGTGGGCGAACCGATCAACCCCGAGGCATGGTTGTGGTATCACAACATCATCGGTGATGGCCGTTGCCCGATAGTTGATACCTGGTGGCAGACCGAAACCGGGGCACATATGATGACGCCGCTGCCCGGAGCGACCGCTACCAAGCCGGGTTCCGCGACCTTCCCGTTTTTTGGTGCACAACCGGTTCTGCTCGACGACCAGGGCAATGAAATCGACGGCAACCCGGCGGAGGGAAATCTTGCGATGCGCGCGCCCTGGCCCTCGATGATGCGCTCTGTATATGGTGATCACAAGCGCTTCTACGAAACCTATTTTGCCATGTTCAAAGGCTATTATTTCACCGGTGACGGGGCACGCCGCGACGAAGACGGGTATTACTGGATTACTGGACGAGTGGACGATGTACTCAATGTTTCCGGGCATCGCCTGGGTACCGCAGAAATTGAATCCGCACTGGTGAAACATGCAAAAGTCGCCGAATCCGCGGTGGTCGGTTATCCGCACGACATAACCGGGCAGGGTATCTACGCCTATGTCACCCTGATGGGCGGCGAAGAGGGCAGCGATGCTTTGAAAGATGAACTGGTGAAACTGGTGCGCGCTGAAATAGGGCCCATTGCCAAGGTTAATATCATCCAGTGGGCACCCGGGCTACCGAAAACCCGTTCCGGTAAAATAATGCGCCGCATACTGCGCAAGGTAGCCGCCAACGAACTCGATAATCTTGGTGATACTTCAACCCTGGCTGATCCCGGCGTGGTAGATAACCTGATCGACAACCGCATTAATCGATAAAGCCTGACTAACTGTAGTTAAAGCCCCGCACAATGCGGGGCTTTTATTCGAAGAAGTAAATTATACTCCGGCTTTTAATTTCCGGTAGCAACAGGCGTGTCAGTTTTACCCCAGTTGAAGGTGCAAACCCGGGTTAGTCGCTTACCCGATAGTTTCTATCGTCGGGTCGACCCTCAGCCACTGAACAATCCATACCTGGTCGCATTCAGCCCCACGGTAGCGGACCTGCTCGATATCGACCCGTTGCTGTTTCAGGACCAGCAACTGGTCAATCTGTTGAGTGGCAGTGAAATCAGCGCCGACAGCGATCCGATCGCGATGCTCTACGCGGGCCATCAGTTCGGGCATTTCGTACCTCAGCTGGGTGACGGACGCGCCCTGATGATCGGTGAAATCACCGACTCAGGTGGTTCAGACTGGGAAATTCAGCTCAAGGGTTCGGGACTGACTCCATTTTCAAGAATGGGCGACGGGCGCGCGGTGTTGCGCTCTACTATTCGTGAATATCTCTGCAGTGAAGCTATCGCCGCGCTGGGGATTCCTACCACACGCGCTCTGTGTATTACCGGCAGCAATGACGCGGTTTATCGCGAACGTCCCGAAACCGCTGCGGTTTTGACCCGGCTCGCGCCGAGCCATCTGCGTTTTGGCAACTTCGAGGTATTTTTTTACCGACAGCAGTATGCAGAACTGAAGATCCTGGCTGATTTCATAATCGAACATTTTTATCCGGATTGCAGCACCGCCGAAAATCCATACTCAGAAATGCTACGCCAGGTTATCGAGCGCACCGCCAGGCTGGTTGCGCAATGGCAACTGGTCGGCTTTACCCATGGCGTACTGAACTCAGATAATATGTCGATGCTGGGATTAACCATCGATTATGGTCCGTATGGATTTCTCGATACCTACCAGTCCGCATTCGTCTGCAATCATTCCGACGAACTGGGTCGCTATGCCTATGATCAACAACCACGCATCGGCCTGTTCAACCTGTCCTGCCTGGCGCAGGCGATGCTGCCATTACTTGATGAGGATAGTGGTGAACAGGCAGCCGAGCACGCAAAACAACTACTCGCGGACTATCAACCGGCTTACCTGGCACATTACTACCGGGGCATGGCTGCGAAACTTGGGCTGCAGTCTTTTCGTGAAGGTGACGAGGTTTTGATTTCATCGCTATTCGAATTGATGGAACAGGCGGTTGATTTCACCAATTTTTTTCGTCGCCTGAGTAACACCGACCTGGCGGAAGATAATGATAGCCGGATGCGGGACATGTTCATCGACCGTGAAGGTTTTACAGCCTGGCAACAGGATTACCTGGCTCGTTTGGAGGCGGATGCAACGGATCAGGAAACGAGGCGACGGCAAATGCTCGCAGTCAATCCCCGGTTCGTCCTGCGTAACTATCTCGCACAGCAGGCCATCGAGCGTGCCGAAGAGGGGGATTTTAGCGAGGTGGAGATTTTGCACGACCTGTTGCAGCACCCGTTTGACGAGCAACCCGAGCGCGAAGAGTATGCGGCCGAACCTCCTGACTGGGCACGCCATATAGATTTAAGTTGTTCCTCCTAACTGTTGCATCTTCTCATTTTATTCTCTAAACTGACTGAGAATAAAACGAGAAGAGTTACGACAAATGCTAACTTCACAGGAACAAAAGACACTCCAGTTCATCCGCAATTACCTCGCCCAATACGGCTATGCACCGAAATTCAAGGAGATCGGCATGGCCATCGGCGTATCGTCGCACGGGACTATCCATCGCTATGTGCAGTCGCTCGAAGACAAGGGTTACATCGACCGGGTCAAGGGCAATTCGCGCGGCATGAGCCTCGTGGATTTGCCCCTGGTAAGCCCACCGACAATTCCCCTTGCCGGCAAAATAGCGGCCGGCTTCCCGATCGAAGCGATCGAGGATCAGCAGGAATTGAATCTTGCCGAAATGTTCATGGGCCCTGAATTGTTCGCCTTGCGCGTTACCGGAGATTCGATGATGGACGCCGGTATTCTCGATGAAGACTATGTGATCATTAAAAAACAGCCCGTTGCCAATGATGGGGATATAGTCGTGGCGATGATCGACAAGGCCGAGGCCACGTTAAAACGCTTTAAGCGCAGGGGTGAGGCTCAAATCGCGTTAATTCCGGAAAACCAGGACATGGAGCCGATGATATACCCCGCTGAACGAGTCAGTATTCATGGGGTTCTGGTAGGGCAACTGAGGAACTACAGGTAGAGTTATCGGCGCAACGCCAGGCTTTACGGGAAAGTTCGACTACGCTTTAATCTGCGACTGTATGACACGCAGCATATCAGTAATAATGCGTGGGTTGCCGACGACGATTTGCCCGTTTTCGAGGAAAAGTCCGTCACCACTGTAGTCGGTAACTAGGCCGCCGGCTTCTCGAACAATTAAAGCGCCAGCTGCCACATCCCAGGCATTCAGGCCGGATTCCCAGAAACCATCCAGCCGACCCGCGGCAACATAGGCCATATCCAGGGCCGCTGAGCCGGCGCGTCGGATATCGCTAACCGAGGAGAAAAAGGCATTGAATAGCCGCAGGAACTCATCGAGATTTTCGGGGTTCTTGAACGGGAAACCGGTTGCGATCAACGCAGCGTCGATTGTCCTCAGGTTGCCAACACGAATTCGTCTATTGTTCAGGGTAGCGCCATCTCCGCGACTGGCGGCGAACAGTTCCTGCTTGATCGGATCATAGATCACACCCTGAGTCAGTTTGCCGAGATGTTGACAGGCAATTGAAACGGCGTAATGGGGAAAACCATGCAAATAATTGGTGGTACCATCGAGCGGATCAATGATCCAGCGATATTCAGCGTCAGCTTCGATGACACCCGATTCTTCCGCGACAATGCCATGACCTGGGTAGGCCTTCAGCAATTCCTCGATAATGATCGCTTCAGCCTGCCGATCGACTTCGCTGACATAATCGTTTTGTGCTTTTACTTCGATCTTTAAGTCGGGTATTTTGTTGATTTTACGAACTATAAAATCGCCAGCACGGTGGGCCGCTCGAATCGCGATGTTGAGCATTGGTTGCATCGGTGGGAATTCGTCGCACTGAGAAAGGCGCGCAGTCTATCAAACGGTCTTGAATTAAACCAGAAGTAAACCGATCCGACGATTCGGCGGGACAGCAGGCAATGAAGTTACAGAATATCAAGATAGTCATGGTGGGAACGACCCACCCGGGAAACATCGGTGCCGCGGCAAGAGCCATGAGTAATATGTGTTTCACCCATCTGACCCTGGTCGATCCACAATGCCCGGTGGGTGAAATCGCCTATGCCCGGGCCTCTGGTGCCAATGCCATCCTTGACCAACGCGAAACCTGCACGGATCTTGCGCAGGCGCTCGCGGATTGTAGCTGGGTAGTCGCCGCCACTGCGCGACGGCGTTCCCTGGCCTGGCCGGAACTCACTCCGCCGGACCTGGCCGCCAGGCTTACCGGGATGGATAACACGACCCGAACGGCGCTGGTGTTCGGACGCGAGCATTCGGGTTTGACTAACGAGGAAATACAACTTTGCAATTACATGGTATGCATACCGACCAACCCCGATTTCAGCTCGCTCAATGTCGCCTCGGCGATCCAGGTGCTGTGTTATGAAATCTTTCAGCGCCAGGCTGCGGCGCCAACGACAGTCCGTTCGCCCGAGACAAATGATTTGCCGGTCCCGCATACCGAACTTGAAGGCTATTTCGAGCATCTGGAAAGTATTCTGCAGATGACCGGTTACCTGGACCCGCAGCAGCCAGGAATGATTATGCAACGATTACGGCGGCTTTATCTGCGCAGCGAGGTAACGCGCAACGAGATAAACATTTTACGTGGCATGCTGAGTGCAATCGAAAAACAACGGCGCTAGCGAGCAGGCTGTTACAAACTGTTACAAATCGTTACGCTGCTGAAAAGCTTTGTAACGCACAACTGACTAGAATTCTTCTCCGTAAACAACCAACTACGGAGATTATTGATGAAACTTTCGAAGCGTATAATTGCTGCCGCTTTACTTATCGTTGGCAGTTCCGGTGCAGTATATGCATTCAGCAAACATAACGACTGGGGTATGTCCCCCGAGGAAAAGGTCGAGTTCGTGACCGATCGGGTCACCAGCAAGCTGGACCTTGACAGTAAGCAACAGCAAAATTTTGCCGAACTGGCCACTACCGTTGCCCGAATCATGCAGGATGCCAGGATTACAAAGGCTCAGGACCTTACTGAAATTGAGAGCCTGTTACAGCAGCCCAGTTTCAACCAGGCCCGGGCGCTTGAACTGGTGCAGCAGAAAACCAGTATGATCAACGAAAAGGCCCCTCTCGTTATTGCGTCACTGGCGGTGTTTCTCGACTCGTTGAGCGCAGAGCAAAAGCAGCAACTGGAGAAGTTTTTGCAGCATCGGCACAAACACTCCCGCCATGGCGACAGTGATTAAACCCGAGCATTACCCGCAACGCGACTTCTCAAGCAGGAGTCGCGTTGTACAATGCAGGTTTAAATCACTCGGGCAACCGAATGCGTAAATTATTACTAATAGATGACGACGAACGACTAGCTGAATCACTGCGGCAGTATTTCGCCAAATTCGAATTGGAGCTAGATAATGAAACTCACCCCCTCAAGGCGATTGAACTCATCAAGCTGCATAGCTTTGACCTGATTGTTCTCGATGTGATGTTGCCTGAAATCGATGGCTTCGAGACCTGCCGCCGGATCCGGCAATTTAGCGAAATTCCGATTGTAATGTTGACCGCGCGTGGCGAAGTTATGGATCGGGTGGTTGGACTGGAGCTTGGTGCGGATGACTACCTGCCCAAACCCTTCGAACCACGCGAACTGGTGGTACGCATCCAGAATATCTTCAAGCGCGCCAGCACGGTAAATACGAACAGCGTTTACCGTCTGGGCGAGTTACGGCTGGATGTTGCCCGCAAGCAGCTAAAGCGTAATGACGTCGAAGTGGCCACTACCGCAGCCGAGTTTGGCCTGCTGTGTTTACTGGCACAAAATCAGGATCGCGTGTTATCGCGGGACGAAATTATGCAGGCTTTGCGCGGTCTGGATGCGGATATTTACAGTCGCGCAATCGATGTACTGGTAAGCCGGCTCAGGCATAAGTTGCAGCAACCTGAATTGATTCGCACGGTGCGAGGACAGGGATATCAGCTGGTGAATCGATAATGTGGGATTACTTGCAAGCCAGGTGGCAAAGCCTGATCTTCAGGTTACTGTTTTATTTTTTGATTTCGAGCCTGGCGCTGGCAGTGATACTCGCCACCAGTTTTGCACAGCGTTTGAAACCGCATGTACATAACGAAATCCTGCCTAATGTCGCGCGCTATATCGACTACCTAATCGATGATATCGGCAACCCACCAGACCTGCCGACAGCCCGGAAACTGGCGAATGAGTTGCCGTTTGAAATCAGAATCGAGGGCAGGGGAGTAGACTGGGCCTCCAGCCCGAAACTGAAGGCGATCGACAGTTATGATTTCAAACCTGCACCCCGTCCTTACGATGACGTCTACTTCAGCCATCATAGAAGGGATCAATACCTGTTGATCCAGGAACAGGGATACCGGTATTTATTTGCCGTCGATAACAGTTTTCGCCAGGGTGCCGAGCGTCGCCATTGGGTGTTATTTGTAGCGCTCGGTTCGGTTCTGTTTTTGCTTTACCTGGCGATCAGAAGAATGTTCAGACCGATTGCTGCGATCTCCAGCCAGGTAAAAAAGATAGGCGAGGGGGATCTTACGCAAACAGTCCAACTGCAGGGCAAAGGGGAACTGGCATTGCTAGCTACCGGAATCAACCGAATGGCGGCACAGATCAAGGCAATGCTGGAGAGTAAATCCGGTTTGCTGCTGGCGATAAGTCATGAACTGCGCTCACCAATGACGCGGATGCGCGTCAACCTCGAGCTACTCGAGGAGAGCGAAATTCAACAAAAGCTGATCGACGATATCCGTGAGATGGAAACGCTTGTCGCGGCCATACTGGAATCTGAAAAGCTAAACAGCAGCCATGCACCGTTAAACTTGAGTCGTTGCGAACTGCTCAACCTTATCGAGGAAGTCGTGCAGCACCATCCATGTCGTGATCGCATCAAGACCAGCATGTCTCCGATTGAACTCGATGTGGATCAGTTACGCATTAAACTACTGATAAAAAATCTGCTTGATAACGCCTGCCATTATTCTGGCGACGAGCAGAACCTGGTTGATGTCAGCCTGCGCCATGACCAGAAATTTGCCCTGATCGAGGTCCAGGACAGGGGCATTGGAATCGCGGCGGAGGATATACCGCGGCTAACCGAAGCATTTTATCGATCGGATCACGCAAGGCAGCGGGATACGGGGGGTTATGGTCTCGGCTTGTATTTGTGCAAGCTTGTTGTCGAGGCTCATGGTGGACATATTATCATCGATAGTGAACCCGGCAGGGGTACCAGAATAAGCGTCAAACTTCCGTTTGATAATAGTTGACCATTTTAGTCAGGATTGTATACTGATGCGGTTTGACGTTAACCTCATTTACGATGCGACTATCCACTAAAAGCCGTTATGCAGTGACATCACTGCTCGACCTGGTAATGCATTCCGACCATGGTCCTGTCTCGCTCGCCGACATTTCCATCCGGCAGGGCATTTCACTCTCGTACCTGGAACAGTTGTTTGCCAAAATGCGGCGCAACAAGCTGGTAGTGAGCACCCGTGGCCCGGGTGGCGGTTACAGCCTGGGCGAGTCACCTGACCAGGTCTGCATTGCGGATGTGATCAACGCGGTCGATGAGGAAATGCAGGTCGCCGACAAGGATGTAAGCAACGGCTCTCCGAGTTACGAGCCCTGTTTGACCGAGCAGTTGTGGCAGGAGCTGAGCACTGAAATTGAAAATTATCTGACCACGATTTCGCTCGCCGATATGATGCGTAATAACGAAGTACAGGAACTTTCCCGTGCGCATGATTTGCGCCAGAAGCAACCCAAGCTTATTTAAACCGATGCCCGTTTACCTCGACCATAACGCTACTTCACCGATGCACCCGGAAGTCGTGGATGCCATGTTGCCGTTCCTGCAGAATCCGACCGGCAATCCATCGAGCCTGCACAGCTATGGTCGTATGGCGCGCTCAGCAATTGAATCGGCGCGCGCGGAAGTCGCAGTCCTGTTGGGCTGCTCGAGCCAGGCCGTGATTTTCACCTCGGGCGGAACCGAGGCGAATAACCTGCTGTTAAAAGGATATGTCGATAGCAGCATCGGTCGACCCATTGTCAGTACTGAAATAGAACATCCCAGCATTCTCGAGCCACTCAGGCAGCTGCAGGCTGAAGGGCAGGCCGTGGTTTTACTGAAACCTGATCACGACGGGCGTATCGACCTGCAGTCGGCCAGCCCGGTTCTGGCCAGTGCCAATGCGCAATTGTTATCGATTATTTATGCCAATAACGAAACCGGTGTAATCCAGCCGGTTGCCGAGCTTGCAGCGATGGTCGATCGCGATTCCTGCCTCGTGCATAGTGATGCCACCCAGGCCGTAGGTAAAATACCGCTCGACATGGCGCAGCTGGATATCGATTCCCTCAGTTTCTCGGCCCACAAGCTACGCGGACCACAGGGTGTGGGGGCACTGATTGTCAATCGCAAACCGAGGAATATTCTGATCAGCGGTGGGCACCAGGAAAATAATCTTCGCGGCGGTACCGAGAATGTCGCCGGGATTGTGGGATTAGGTAAGGCGGCGCGACTTGCACGACTTGAAATGGAGCAGAAAAAACACCACCTTACTGAACTGCGAGATCTTTTTGAAATCAGGCTGGCCGCCATTCCGGGCAGCGTCGTTTTCGGCCAGCAGGCACCACGACTACCGAACACGACCTATTTTTCGTTGCCCTATTATCATGGCGAAACCCTGTTGATGGAGCTGGATCGGGCTGGTTTCGCTCTTTCCAGCGGATCGGCCTGTCAAAGCGCCGTGACCGCTCCCAGCCACGTACTCAAGGCAATGGACGTCGACGACAATCTCGCTTTAAACGCAGTTAGAGTAAGTTTTGGCATGAATAACAGCCTGCAGGAAGTCGAAATGTTAGCTACGAAACTTCAGCAATTAGTAAACAAGTTGCCCACGGTAATCCGCCAGGCAGCGGTGTAGAGAGATACAAATGGCAATCCATCTTAGCGATATTGCAGCATCCCGAGTGCAGCATTTTTTAGCCAACCGCGGCAAAGGCCTCGGCTTGCGTCTAGGTGTCAAAACTACCGGCTGCTCCGGGCTCGCCTATGTCATCGAATTTGTCGATGAGGTTCAGGATGACGATGAAGTGTTCGAGACCAAGGGAGTCAAGGTTGTGGTTGACAGGAAGAGCCTTGTTTTTCTAGATGGTACCGAGGTCGATTTTGCCAAGGTCGGGCTCAATGAAGGATTTCAGTTCAAGAATCCCAATGCCAAGGATGCCTGTGGCTGCGGCGAAAGCTTTACCATCTAAATTCCAGACATCACTTCTATGCAGTCCCCGGACCTTAGCCAGACTTATTTCGAGCTATTTGGAATAAACCCTGCTTTCGATATCGATTGCAGCCGTTTACATGCCGAACAGCAGCGCCTGCAGGCTGCCTATCATCCCGACCGATACGTCAGCGCCAGTGAACACGATAAACGGGTTTCGGTGCAGGTAGCATCCTGGGTTAACCAGGCCTATGAAACGCTGCAGGATCCGGTAAAGCGTTCTCGTTATCTGCTGGAAATCAGTGGGGCCGATATTCCTGATGATTCGACGACAACCTCCGATACTGAATTTTTAATGGAGCAAATCGAATTGCGGGAGCAGGTCGAGTCCTGCCGGCATGGAGAAGGTGGTCTGCAGCGAAGTTACCAGATCGAAACACAGCTGGCGCACCGAGCAGACGAACTGGCCAGGGAATTCACTTCTCACTTTACAGCTGCCGAGCTTGACAAGGCCGTCGCCAGCAGCCGAAAAATGCAGTTCCTGCAGCGTATCCAGCAACAGTTATCCGAGCTTCAGTTCGAACTGGAGGAATCCTGATGGCCCTGCTGCAGATATCTGAACCGGGTGAAGCAACCGCCCCCCATGCGCATCGCCACTCAGCGGGAATCGATCTCGGCACGACCAACTCGTTAGTGGCGACGCTGCGCAGTGGCGAGGCAGTTTGTTTACCCGATGAAAATGGGCGCAGTTTGTTGCCATCGATAGTCAACTTCGGTGACGCGCAAACCCTGGTGGGATACGAGGCGCAGGCGCTGCAAATCAGCGATCCGCTGAACAGCATCGCTTCGATCAAGCGACTGATGGGTAGGGCCCGGGAAGACGTGATTCAACTTGGTGATGCCGTCCCCTATGAATTTGTTACCAGCGAAGGAAGCAACGTGCCGAGAATCCGTACTCGTAAGGGTGATCTGAGTGCGGTGGAAATATCTGCCGAAATTCTCAAAACATTGGCCTATCGCGCTACTCAAAGTATTGGCGGTGACCTGGACGGCGTCGTCATCACGGTACCGGCTTACTTTGACGATGCGCAACGCCAGGCAACACGCGACGCGGCGACCCTGGCCGGGTTAAATCTATTCCGCCTGTTGAATGAGCCCACCGCGGCTGCTGTCGCATACGGCCTCGACCGGGACACTGATGACCTGATTGCCGTTTATGATCTCGGTGGTGGTACCTTCGACATCTCGATTCTGCGGCTTAACAGGGGCGTGTTTGAAGTCCTGGCAACCGGGGGAGATTCATCGCTGGGTGGCGATGATATGGATCATGCGCTGGCAGAGTGGATCATCAGGCAGGGCGGGTTTGCCGATATCGATGCCAGAATGGCGCGCAATATCCTGCTGGCTGCTCGGCAGGCCAAGGAAAACCTCACTACGACCGCATCGGCCGATATTCTGATCGACTATCAGCAACAGCAGTGGAGTGGAACTATCGATCGACACCAGTTCGACGAATTAGTACGCCCACTGATCCAGAAAACCCTGACTGCCTGCAGGCGAGCTTTGCGAGATGCCGGAATCTCTAAAAACGATATCGGCCAGGTGGTCATGGTCGGAGGTTCGACCCGCGTACCTCTGGTGCAGTCGACCATAGCCGAGTTTTTCGAACGTGAACCCATGTGCGATCTTGATCCCGATAAGGTAGTCGCGATCGGCGCCGCGATACAGGCGGATATCCTGGCTGGAAACAAGCCAGACAGCGACATGCTCCTGCTCGACGTGCTGCCGTTATCGCTCGGCATAGAAACCATGGGTGGATTGAGCGAAAAGATCATCAACCGGAATACCGCCATTCCGGTGGCCAGGGGGCAGGACTTCACCACCTTCAAGG
>CALDDP010000250.1 GCA_937936805.1 uncultured Gammaproteobacteria bacterium
AGACTGATATGAGTTACCCTAGCATCATAAAAGAAGCCGCCCTGGAAAAGCTATTCCATACCGATTTATCGTTGCGCCACATTGCAGATGAACTCGGGATTCCACGTGCCACGTTACATGGGTGGAAGAGGCAATATAAAATGATCAAAAAAGACAGCAAAACAATAGAGACACCAGCAGAGAGCTGGACGCCAGAAGAAAAGTTTGCCGTGGTATTAGAGTCAGCGACTTTAAGTGAAGTGGAACCGAATGCCTATTGCCGTGAAAAAGGGTTGTACCCGGGTCAGATTAAAAGCTGGCGAGAAGCGTGCATTCGCGGTAACCAACCTCAGGATAAAAACCTGCGTCGTGAGGCAAGCTATCAACAACACAAACGCAAGATTAGTAACCTGGAACGTGAATTAAAACGTAAGGAGAAAGCCCTGGCGGAACTCGCGGCTCTGTTGGTGTTGCGAAAAAAGTACGATGCCCTCTGGGAGGGCGTTCCTGGCCAGAGATTCCCTCCTGCCGCAGTTTCGCGAGGATCGGCTATTGAGAAAACTGACGCTCAGACTCGATGTATCAGGGGCGATAAGCGATCCAACCCGGTCGCAGAAGATACTGTCCCAACTTTGGCAAGAGACTCAATTGTAAACAGGCGCTAATTCTTTCTATACTCCCCTGCAATGACAGACTCGACCCAAAGATCCGATGACACGCCGCATCGCTTCGGCCCCTTCACCACCTGGGTCTCTGAAACGCGCTCGGACAGGCTGACGCTGCTGAGGACCTCCCGACGTGCACGCAAGCGCCTCGCTCCGTTGGATGTTACTTCGGCTGACATTGACCCCACCCTAGCGGTTCGTGGAATCCGGCACTCCTGGTTGCACTTTTGGGCGCCGCTAGTGATCGGCTGGTGGGTCGGCGTCCTGTTCATGATCGGCTCGGCCCTGTTCGCGATCGGCGGTGCCATGGGAGCCTGGCCTGAAATGCCTGGTATCCGTTTGATCGATAAAAGCCACGCCGGCTGGATCTTCTTCGTCGGCTCGCTGTTCTTCACTTCGGCCGGTTACCTGCAATGGTTGGAAGTGATCAACGGTGACGTGGCGAGCACCGGAACTATAGGTTCTGCGCCACGGCGATGGCTTTTCTATGGCTGGCGTCCGCGTAACATCGGCTACCTGGCGGTTGCTGTTCAGCTAATCGGCATGCTCTTTTTCAACCTAAACACTGCCGATGCTCTCATTACCGGCCTCGATTCGGTCGATGAGGACATTCTTGTGTGGACACCCAACATGATTGGGTCAGTCTGCTTCCTCGTCGCCAGCCACGCAGCTGTGATGGAGGTCTCGCACCGTTACTGGACATGGCAGTTTCATAACCTTTCCTGGTGGATCACGTTGGTCAACATGCTCGGTTCGATCTTTTTCATGGCCTCGGCGTTCGGCAGTTTCGTCGAGCCCGGCCATGCCCTCGCCGCACCGTGGATCGCAAATTTCGGCACTTTCGCCGGCGCCATCTGCTTCTTTGTCGGTGGGTACTTATTGATACCGGAACAGTTTGAAAAGCAGCCTTCACCCTCGGCCACTTCGGCGGAGCAGTCATAGAAGGATCATGATGATGCTGTCCATTCCGCGGTAAAGTCCTCGATCGTCCAGCAATCTGACTCTTCGGTATAGCTGCTATCGGATTAGTTGGATTCAGCAAACCAAGGAAAGCGGCTTAACCTTTAAACAAATTCAATATGACGTCCCGCCATTGAGCGGGGTTTCTTATCTCTACCGAGCGCCTCTCGTTGGCCGAAGCTTGCCTCCTGGCCAGGTTTTCTGAGTGTCTCCTTCAGGCACTTCTCGAAAGGAAAAGTTTTGGGTTAGGTCGTCAGGTATTCATGGAGACATTTTTTGACTTTTCTAACACCAAACATGTTGTGGTGATCGCCAGTGTAAAGTCCGTTATTATTGACGCCGATCTCGACTGGCCCATCGGCAAGCCCGCGCTAGAAAACCCGGTACGACATGAGTGTACAAATAGAGGACCTGGAATTACTCGACGCGGTGCGTGATTTCGCACTTGATCACCCGCATCCCGACGTTGGAAGATTCCGCGCATCCATGCGTGCCCGGTGCGACTGCTGGCAGGCTGTCACACCGACTTACCTGGCCGCCGCCGACCTTCTGGACGCATCCCGCCTGTCGATCGATCCACGGGCGGGGACGCTGATGAGCGTTTTCGAGCGCCACAAGAAACGCTTACGCTGGGAGCAGAGTTATAAAAAAGAGCAAGGCCTGGTCCCGGACGCAATGCTGGCCGGCTACGGCTTTGCCGAAATTATCGGCCGGCATGGGCCGTTCATCAGCGAGCGCATTCGTGCCGGTATCGGTATCTGGGGTCCGAACATCGTCTATCCAGTGCATAAACACAAAGCCGAGGAAGTGTATGTCCTCATCGCCGGATCGGCCGAGTTCACGGTCGGCGCAGCCGCAGAGCGGAGGCATAGCGCCGGTGATATTGTTTATATCGAATCGAACACGCCACACGGCTTTCGCACCACCGGGCAAAGCCTGGTGGTTTATTATTTGTGGCAGGCAGGTGACCTGCGCCAGCAATCACAGTTTGGAGAGTAGTGCCTTGGGTCGATCCGGTATAAAAGTCATCGCGGATCAGGCCGGTGACGGAGCGCCGATCGAGCGTCAGCATGTCTACCGGTTGCGGTTGAAAATCTGGCTGCATCAGGTGGAACCGGTTCGCTGGGAACAACCCTGGGGTCTTGTTGATCGCGCTCATCTCGAGGATGATGGCGCCACCCTGATTACCGATTTGCGCATCGATCGTGAAAACATGTTTGCCGGCTTATTCCAGGGCATCGAAGGTATGCGCATCGGCGGCCGACGCAAGTTAAAAATCTCGCCGCATCTGGCCTATGGCGACAGCGGTATCCCCGGTAGAATACCCCCACGGGCGGTGATCATCGTCGAAATCGAGTTTATCGAAGAACGGATTATGCATGGGTAGTTATGAATGAAATCGCAGACAGCATCAAGGTAATCGCCTTCGACGTGTTCGGCACGGTAGTCGACTGGCACGGCTCGGTCTCGCGCGAGGTAGCCGCAATGAACCTGGGCGTCGACCCCGACCAGTTCGCCCTCGCCTGGCGCGCGGGTTACAAACCCGCTATGGCCGAGGTTATGGAGCGCGGTGAATGGGTAATCCTCGACGAACTGCACCGCCGCATCCTCGACAAGGTTCTGCACGACTTCGCCCTGGACTCAGTGGCAGAAGCCGAACGCCAGCAGCTGAACCTGGTCTGGCACCGGCTCGATCCGTGGCCGGATTCCGTAGAGGGGCTTGCCCGCCTGAAAAAGAAATTCGTCATCTGCTCGCTATCGAATGGCAATATTGGCCTGCTTACCGAGATGGCAAAGAATGCCGCAATACCCTGGGACTGCATCCTGAGCGCGGAAAATTTTAATAAGTACAAACCGCACCCTGACACTTACCTCGGTGTCGCGCGAACCTTTGCCATCGAGCCAGCTCAGGTCATGCTCGCTGCGGCACACCATAGCGATCTCGAATCAGCGCGGAAATGTAGGCTGGAGACCGCCTACATCGAACGCCCCTTCGAGTATGGTCGCGCCGAGCCCAAGAGCGTTGCGCCCTGGCCCGCAAACACACTGCATGCGACCAGCATTCTTCACCTTGCCGATTTGATGGGCTGCTAGGTAAATAACCCCCGGAGTAGTCATGAGCCTTATCGCCGAAACACCTGCGCCGCCTTACTATGCGGTCATATTTTCATCGCTGCGCAACGCCGATATCGAGGGTTACGCCCGGACCGCCGCACGTATGATGGAACTGGCAACAGAACAGCCCGGTTTTCTCGGCGTCGAAGCAGTGCGTGAAGACCTCGGTATTACCGTATCCTACTGGTCCGATCTCCAGTCGATCAAACAGTGGAAGGCGAATGCTGAGCACCGGTTGGCGCAGCAAATGGGCATGGACAAATGGTACTCAAGCTATAAAACCCGCATCGCACTGGTCGAGCGCGACTATGGAAAATAGCTTTTTGCATTTAATAAGTTGTTGACATCGCTAAAATTTTAGCTAAAGTTCATCTCAGCTCGATTCTACGTCTGATGTTTATTCCCTCTCTTCGAAGTGTTCCCTCGTTCTGCAGTCAATAAGTCAAGGCCTGGTATCTGGCGATATCACCTGTTACAGGTTTATTTTTTATTTATTAAAGGTACACATTATTATGTCTGACAAGACAACCGGCAAAGTAAAATGGTTCAACGAAGCCAAGGGTTTTGGATTTATTGAGCAAGAATCAGGTCCCGACGTATTCGCACATTTCAGTGCAATTCAAGGCTCGGGTTTCAAAACCCTGGCTGAAGGACAAGAAGTTGAGTTCACCGTCACCCAGGGCCAGAAAGGTCCGCAGGCTGAGAACATCACTCCTGTCTAATTGAATTGCCAATACTTTGGCAAATCGATTTTTTAAAGGCCAGGCTTAACAGCCTGGCCTTTTTTTATTACACGGTTTAACCTCGTTCGCTGCGCATGCAGTTTCCAAAAATTATGCTTGATCTGATATCAGACTAGCGATATACATCGTCCGGCTAATCCTTTCGAGGCAGGTAAAATGAAACCTGAACGCTGGAAGATACAGAAAAACAAGCTCTTCACCTACCAGGTCGGCTTTACCTCACCGCCGCATGATTTTGACGCCGCACCGAGCGATTTCCTGCGCATAAGCGCGGAAAATGTCGGCGTCCACGGACGCATGCTGCACGTTCCCCGGTACGAGCACGAATTAAAACAGCGGGTTGATAACTTTCATTTGCTCGAAGAGTTCGTGCACTGTATGTCGAACAACGGCACCGATGTCTGCGGCCAGGTCGGCACTAACTGGGTCCATTGCCAGGGCACCACGCCAGACGAAATCCGCGATATCTGCAATCGTATCGGCGATACCTACGAAACCCCGTTTCACATGGCCGGCTACTGCGTGGTCGAAGCACTGCGTGATATGGGCGCCCAACGCATCGCCCTGAACTCGGTTTACTACTGGCCCGACTGGCGGGATGGTTACGCACGCTTTCTCAAAGAAGCCGGTTTCGACCTGGTTTACTGCGCCAACTTTACCGACATGGGATTTTTCAAGACCCAGCAGGAATGCAACGACTGCGTGTGGATCTTCGATGGCGATCTGGCCGAGAAATCGATGACCTATGTTGCCGAGCAGGCGCCCGACGTCGATGCTATCGTCGTCAACGGCATGCCCAATTTCCGCAGACCCGATGGTTTGCCACAACGCATCGTTTCGCTGGATCGCGAGCTCGAAAGCAAAATCGGTAAACCGATAGTTTCGTCCGACACCGCGCTTTACTGGCGTATTTTCAAAACCCTGGGTACCGCACCAATCGGTAGCCACGGGCAGCTTCTTGCATCCTTGCAGTAAAGTACTGTCCATGCACAAGATTCTGGCACTCTGGGCAACGCCGCGTTCCACCTCTACCGCATTCGAATGGATGATGCGCATGCGCGGCGACATGACCTGTTTCCATGAACCCTTTGGCGAAGCCTGGTACCAGGGTGAAGATGCACGTTGGCCTCGTATCAAGCCCGATACACCACGGACCGCCGGACTCAGCTTCGACAGTGTCTGGCAGGATTTACAGGCGGCGGCCGCGCGGGGGCCGGTCTTTTCGAAGGATTTCCCGCACTACGTAGAACACCTGTGGAACGACGAATTCCTGGACTACTTCAAGCATAGTTTTCTGATTCGAGACCCGACCAAGGTAGCCACCTCGATGTACAAACACTGGCCCGATTTCGTGTTAAAGGAAATAGCATTCGTCGAACAGCGTGCGTTGTTCGATCGCCTGGGCGATAAACTCGGTAATGCGCCGCCAGTCATCGACAGCGACGACCTGCTCGAAAACCCGCACGGCATTGTCGAGGCCTATTGCAAGGCAGTCGGAATCCCCTATATCGAAGCGGCGCTCAGCTGGGAGCCCGGAGAGCGTGCCGAGGTCAGTTGGTACGACGGTGGTTCCTGGCACGCTAACCTGCGCGATTCAGACGGTCTGAAAGCGCAACCGCGCAGGTACATTGACATCTCCGAGGCGCCTGATCGGGTCAGGGAAATATACGAAATCGTGCTCCCGCACTACGAGCACCTCTACGCGCATCGGCTTACACCAGCCCCGGATTCCTAACATCTCACAGCCTGGCTGCAGGCAGCGATAAGCAAAAGCATCGCGGCGCGTCAGGACTTTGTCTAATAATCAATCCGCCAGCCCGTCGTCGCGCGACCCGGTTGTGAGCACGGCATCATCAACGAATTGCTGGAACTCGATCCGGTAGCCATTGGGATCTTCTACGCTGAACGTGTAAATGCCGAACTGGTCGAGGTGATGCGGTGGTCGATCGATACTTAAACCGATATCGACAAGTCGTTGATACCAGGCATCGACGTCGTCGCTGATAATCGAAATCATGCCCCCTTTTGGTTCAACCACGCGGTCAGCAAACACCTGGCAGACGCCAATCCAGGCGTTGTCACCGGTGGCGAAAATTCTTGCCGGGCCCTGGTTACGGGTACACTCGAGACCGAGCACATCAGCATAGAAGTATGCAGTAGAATCAAGGTCCTGCGTATAAACCCAACAAATCTGCCCGTTGCTCATGACATCGTATTTTTTCAAAATCATTCCCCGAAATAGATCAGCATATGCGCTACAGATCATAGTAAATCAACACTTTCTATTATCCTTGATCTGGGGTTTAATATTACGCTAACGATGTGATCACAAACATCGATAATTATAAAAGAGTTAGAGGGCGTGACAGAAACCAGCACATCCATAGCCGTTAGCGAGCGCCGGGCCGACAAGCAGTCTGCCGCCGACGATCACCTGGTAACCCCGCTCGACGGGCATATCACTCGAAAAGGTATCAGATGACTACTGCCATTGATATTCGCGGTATAACCAAGATCTACAACCCGGAATCAAACCAGCCGGTGAAGGCGCTGGACGATGTTTCCCTGACCATCAACGATAACGAGTTTTTCACCCTGCTCGGCCCCTCCGGTTGTGGCAAAACCACGTTGTTGCGCCTGATTGCGGGCTTCGAGCAGGTATCCGGCGGTGAAATCATGCTGTTCGGTGAGGAGATCGAAAATCTGGAACCGAATCGCCGACCGGTGAACACGGTCTTCCAGCACTACGCGCTATTCCCGCATATGACGGTCGCTGACAATGTCGCTTTCGGTCTGGAGCGCCTGAAGAAACCGAAAAATGAAATCGTAGCGACGGTCGAACGGGTTTTGACCCTGGTCAAGATGAAGCACCTCGGGGACCGTCGCCCTAACCAGCTTTCCGGTGGTCAGCAGCAGCGCGTCGCCCTGGCCAGAGCCTTGGCGCCAAGCCCGAAAGTACTGCTGCTCGACGAGCCACTCTCGGCCCTCGACCTGAAACTCCGCCAGGCGATGCGCGAGGAACTCAAGCAGTTGCAGAAGGAAACCGGCATTACCTTCGTCTTTGTCACCCACGACCAGGAAGAAGCGCTCGCCATGAGCGACCGCATTGCAGTCATGTCAGATGGTGAAGTTCAGCAGATCGGCGGGCCAACTGACATCTACGAACATCCGGTCAATCGCTTCGTCGCGGACTTCATCGGTGACACAAACTTTCTCGACGGCGAGATTGTGGCCGTCAACGATGACCTGGTAACCTGCAGACTCGGATCAAACAGCATGTTCGAGGCTGAAAACAGTGGTGCCCACAAGATCGGTGACCAGGTTACGCTATTCCTGCGACCCGAAAAGATAAGCCTGTCGGCAGTGGGCGCAACAAACGGCCAGGACACTCGACCCGGCAAGGTCGCCAACATGACCTACCTCGGTAACCAGGCGGCCTACACCGTTGACATGGGCGATGGCATCGAGCTGACAGCACAGGCGCGTCCGCAGGAGAACGGCAAGCTGCCGTTTGCGATTGGCGATTCCCTGGCGGTTGGCTTTTCTGCGCGAGCACTCAGGGTTCTAGCGCAATGAGCGACTGGCTGCCAAGAAGCGCCGCCGGCCGACGCTGGCTGGGCCTCGCGCCGAGTTATTTCGTGATCGGCATTTTCATGCTCGTGCCGATGATCATCATGGGCGTTTTTTCCTTTCTGGAGCCGAACCCCTATGGCGGCGTCAAGCCGGTCGGGTCGATGGCCGCCTACGTAAAACTCTTTTTTGAATACGATCTGGAAGACCAGCTGGTTTTCAATCCCGGTTATATCAACATCATCTTCCGTTCGTTCCAGTTATCCTTCGGCGCTACCCTGCTGTGCCTGGTTTTCGGATTCCCGGTGGCCTACTACATCACGCTGCAGCCGGAAAACCGCCGTAATTTCTACATCTACCTGGTCACCATCCCGTTCTGGACTAACCTGCTGATCCGCACCTTTGCCTGGATAATCATCCTTGGCCGCGGTGGTGTGATCGAAACACCCCTGCTCGCGGCCGGGATTATCGAAGATTCATTGCGCATGATGTATACCGATGGCGCCATCGCCATCGGTCTAACTTACAGCTACCTGCCGTTAATGGTGCTGCCTATCTACGCCAGCCTGGAAAAGCTTGATTTCCGGCTGCTGGAAGCTGCCAGCGATCTGTACGCCAACCGTCTGGAAGTCATGACCAGGGTTGTTATTCCGTTATGCAAGCCCGGCATTATTGCCGGTTGCATACTGGTATTTATCCCCTGTCTTGGCGCGTTCATTGCACCAAACCTGTTGGGCGGGGGCAAAAAACTGATGCTGGGTAGCCTGGTCCAGTTTCAGTTTGCATCGGCACGTAACTGGCCCTTTGGCGCAGCCCTGTCGATGCTGCTGTTGTCCGCCGTCGTCATCATGCTGATTTTCTACGCCAGGGCAGCCAAAAAGCGAGCTGCCATGGAAGGTGACGGCTGATCATGAGCGAGCCAATGCAAAAGTCGTCATCTCCGCGCAAAAGCAAGAAGATATTGCCCGTAGGGCACTATCGCGGGCTCGGTGGCTGGACAGTTTTTTTCTTCATCTTTCTTTATCTACCTATCGTCGTGTTGATCTTTTATTCGTTCAACGCCAACCGCATGGTGATGAACTGGGGCGGATTCGGGTTCGAGTGGTATCTGAAGGCATTTCAGAACGAGGATATTCAAAAAGCGGTATGGAATTCGCTTATCGTCGCCACGGTGTCGACGATATTTGCCACGGCCATTGCCACTATCGGCGCCCTGGTGCTGGCCAGGGGCGGTAATTTCCGCGGCAAGACGGTTTCGCTTGGACTGATCACGCTGCCGCTGATGGTGCCTGAAATAGTAACCGCGGTGGCCGTATTGATTTTCTTTTCCGCGATTGGCATGAACTGGGGACTGGGTAACGTCATCATTGCCCATATCACCTTCTGTATTCCGTTTGCCTTCATGCCGATTCGCGCGCGCCTCGAAGGCATGGACACGTCCCTTGAGCAGGCCGCGCGTGACCTTTACGCATCGGAATGGGAAACTTTCCGTTATGTCACCGTGCCGTTGCTGATGCCGGGCATCGTCGCCGGCGCCATGCTGGCGTTCGTGATATCGATGGATGATTTTATTATTACGCTGATGGTCGGCGGGGCCGGATCAACCACCCTGCCGGTCTATATCTATTCGATGATCCGCCGGGGCCTGACGCCGGAGATCAATGCCGTCTCAACCGTACTGTTACTTGTCTCGATCGGTATCGTTACGGCATACTGGGTCGTTTCGAAAAAGTCACAGACTGATACTGTGCACTGATTTTTTTAACACTGTAGTCACAAACAAAACTACCAACCAGAGGAAGATAAAATGAAACGTGTATTAACCATTTTCGCCGCAGCCACCGCGATGCTGACCGTGGGGTTGGCGAAGGCTGAAGGCGAGTTATTCATCTATAACTGGACTGAATATACTCCGCCAGAACTCATCGCCAAGTTCGAGAAAGAGTCCGGCATCAAGGTCTCCGTGGATACCTACGATTCCAATGAAACCCTGCTCGCAAAACTGCAGGCTGGCGCCACCGGATACGACATAGTCGTACCCAGCCAGAACTTCGTGCCGATCCTGGTCAGGGAAGGTCTGATTCAGAAAGTCGGTGTTCATTCGCTGCCCAACTATAAAAATTTGGAGGATCGCTGGAAAAAGCCGGAATGGGATCCGGAACAGGAGTACACCGGACCCTGGCAGTGGGGCACCACCTCGTTCTCGTACAACAGCGAACTGTATTCCGGTAAAGGTGCATCGCTGAAGGAGTTCTTCGAGCCAAACGACCAGGTCAAGGGACGCCTGAGCGTTTTCCAGACCCCGGATGAAGTCGTCAGTCTGGCCAACATTTATCTTGGCATTCCGTTTTGTTCCGAAGACGCCAAGCAAATGAAAAAGATTCAGGACATGCTCGTCCGGCAGAAGGAATATGTCGTCGCCTATAACTCGGAAACCATGAGCGACCTGCTGGCGAGTGGCGAAGCCATCATAACCAATCACTGGAGTGGTTTTTCTCGACTGGGTCGTTTGACCGGCGCACCCATCGTCTATGCCTACCCGAAAGAAGGTGTGGTCGGCTGGTATGACAGCATGGTGGTGCCAACCAGTGCCAAGAACGTCGAAAACGCGAAGAAGTTCATGAACTTCATGATGGACCCCGTGAACATGGCGATGCTGACCGAAAACCAGGGCTACGGTGATGCCGTCAAGGGCACGGCTCAGTACTACTCGGACGAACTAAAATCGGCGCCGGAGATCAACCCGCCGGCCGATTTGAAAGTGTTTTTCGCACCGACTTGTTCACCCAAGGCGCAGTCACTGATCGACAAGGTCTGGACCAAGGTGATGCAGTAAAAGCGGATACAACCTATCCTCAACGGGGCCCGCTTTCGAGCGGGCCTTTTTGTTTAAATCATATTTAGCCGATATTTTTCCATTGAACGCCACGACGCGCCCGGCACACATATTACCGGTGATTATTTTTTCGCAATTTACCGGTACCTCGCTATGGTTTGCCGGCAATGCAATCATCCTCGATTTACAACAACATTGGGGACTCGCACAGCAATCACTCGGCCACGTCACTTCAGCGGTACAGCTGGGATTTATCTGCGGCACGTTGCTGTTTGCATTGCTGATGATCGCAGACCGTTTTTCACCGCGCCTGGTATTCTTCTATTGTTCACTCGCCGGGGCACTGGCTAATATCGCGCTGCTGTTTGTTCCCCAGCAACTAACCTTTTTACTGATTTTGCGCTTTGCCACGGGATTTTTCCTCGCGGGTATTTATCCGGTGGGTATGAAGATAGCGGCCGGCTGGTACGCACAGGGACTCGGACGGGCGCTGGGTTACCTGGTCGGCGCACTGGTACTGGGTACGGCTTTCCCGCACCTGGTCAGAAGCAGCGGCGCCGAACTTCCCTGGCAACAGGTGATGCTGGTGGTCTCGACCCTGGCCATCGCCGGCGGTTTCGTTATGTTACTGCTGGTACCGGACGGGCCGCACCTGCCGAAAGGCTCGGTATTCCATCCCGATGCGCTGAAAATCATATTTCGCTCACGCCGTTTTCGCGCCTCGGCGTTTGGTTACTTCGGCCACATGTGGGAATTGTATACCCTGTGGGCGTTTATTCCGCTGTTACTGCTGACCTACAGCAGGGCAAATAATATCTCGCTTAATGTACCGCTATGGTCATTCCTGGTAATCGCCAGCGGATTCATCGGCTCCGCGGTCGGCGGAATTGTTTCCGCCAGGTTCGGCAGCGCCCGGGTGGCGGCGGTGCAGCTGGCGATCTCGGGAACCTGCTGCCTGTTATCACCGCTGCTGTTCAACTCGAATACACCCGTCTTTCTCGGTTTCCTGTTGTTGTGGGGCGTCACCGTGGTAGGCGACTCACCCCAGTTTTCAGCCCTGAATGCCGAAAATGCACCGCGTGAATACGTCGGTTCGGCACTTACCATCGTCAACTCGATTGGTTTCCTGATTACGATTATCAGTATTCAGCTGGCCGGCGCGTTACTGGTGCATATCGGTGTCCAGTACGTCTTCCTGTTACTGCTTCCGGGACCAGTTATCGGCCTGTGGATGCTAAGGCCCCTGCTCGCCGGAAGCAAGACGGCCTAACCCTGATTGCCATCACCAAGATGGGTAAAGAATACCTTGGTCACATCCTCCTGAATATCCCAGGTGACGCGTTCACCCTTACGCGTAAATATGCTGTCACCGGGACCACATTCGATCGACTCGCCGCCTGCCCGGGTCAAAATCAGTCGTCCGCTGATGATGGTCTGCAACTCATCACCCAGTTCTGTACACTCGAACGCGCCCTCGCTACAGGCCCAGATACCAAGCCGATGCGATACCTGGTTACCACCGAAATCGAGCCGCCCCGAGGCACGAGGATTACCGCGCAGAATTTTATAGTCGGAGTCCGGATTGTCGAACGGCCAGGGTTCCAGGTTTTGCGGAGTTTCATCTATAGCGTACTTGTGCATGCAGCTTGCTCCCGGCTATTCCGGCTCGGATTAAGGGGCAAATTATAAAGTAAAACAGCGTTTGTACCGCGAAAAATAATTCCGCATTCAAAGCGGTCGCCTGTGGTATCTTCGCGCGTGAAAATAATACAGCAGGAATCCAGGACGCCAACGTGACCACCGGTACAGCGCCAGCCAGACTGATCTCTCGCGATGCAGTCGGCATATCATATATGCTGCTTTCCGGAACCGGAGTCGTGTTCCTGCCAACCACGGCGAAGCTCGCCTATGAAAGCGGTAGCGATGTGCTTACCGTAGCCTTCAGCCGCGGCATCATCGCCATACTGATCCTGCTCTGTGCAGCCATGATCGTCAAACAAAGCCTGCGACTGCCGCGTGACATGTGGGTGAACAGCGTGGTCGTCGGCCTTGCCGGTGCGTTGTTTGTCTACGGCATATTCGGCGCGATCGTGTCGATCAATATCAGTCTCGCCATCCTGATACTGTACCTTTACCCGATGGCGCTGGCCGTATATGAACATCTCTTCGGGTCGACACGATTGCTTGCTGCGCAATGGATCTGGGGCAGCATCGCCTTTGCCGGTCTGGCGCTGATACTGGGCGTAAACCTCGAACAGATCAGTTTTATCGGCGTGGCACTGGCTATCCTCGCCATGCTCGCCTCGGTAGTCATCACGGTGGTCAATGTTAAAGTTTCACAGCAGACAGGTTCGCTGGTATCCAACCTTTACATGAGTCTCTGGGGCGCCGCAATCTTCGGCCTCGCATTACTGCTGTTTGGCCAGTTTAACCAGCCACAGACCACTGTCGGCTGGATTGCGCTGTCCGGTAATGGTGTGGCCTACTGTGTTTCGTGGGTGGCCTTTTTTTCCGGGGCGCGAATTCTGGGCGCAACCCGGGCTGCCATGATTACCCTGATCGAACCCCCCATGGCCGCCGTATTCGCCTGGTTTATCTTCGGCGAAACCTTCACCCTGTTACAGTGGGTCGGGTTTGCCGTCGTGCTGGCCGCGCTGGTGATGTTCGAAAAACTGGCGCGCAGCAACTGATGACTACCTGGCATAGCGCTCTTCTCGGCATTCGCACTTCGGGTGATTACTTCATTTCCACCTTCCTGTTCGGCCTGATGTTCGGCATTGCCGCCGCGGCCATCGGCATCGAAAACTGGCACGCGCTATTGATGAGCGCCTCCGTATTTACCGCCTCGGGACAATTCGCCGCGCTCGAGTTCTGGACGGCACCGTTACCGCTGGGCACGATCGCGCTTTCGGTAGCGCTGGTCAGTTCGCGTAACCTGCTGCTGGGCATGGCGATGACACACCACTTTGATGGCCATAGCCTGCAACGCCGTATCGTCTGGTTGTTCCTGCTCAACGACCCGGGGGTAGTTAACAGTTTCCGCATGGGCGCGGAGGTCGACCGCCTCGGCTACGTTACCGGCTACGGCGTATCGATGATGACCAGCTGGCTCTGTTCTACCTTTATCGGCTTGAACGCGGCCCACCTGTTCGCCGACCTGGACCTGGGGGCGGTGGACTTCGCCGGACCGCTGGTGATGGCGACCATGATGATGCTGTTTTTCAAGGGCTCCAAATCAAAACCCACACCCTGGATCGTATCCGGTATCGTTGCGTTGATATTGTTTGAGTTCGGTAGCGCAGACTACCTGATTCTGCTGGGCTCGGTACTGAGCGGAATGATGGTTGCCATAGTACAGGTGCGGCGCGACTATGGTTGACGCAAACGCAACTTTCACAGCCATAGCGATGATGGCCGCGATCGTCTACCTGACCCGGGTTACCGGTTACTTTATCGGCCTGCAACTGCGTCATATACGCGGCATTCAACCCGTGCTGGAAGCCCTGCCCGGCTGCGCATTCATGGCCATACTGGCACCCGCGGTAAGACAGGGCAGCATCAGTGAAATCCTGGCGATGGCATGCGTGGTGCTAATCATGTGGCGCACCAACAACGTGGTTATAGCCACCGGAACCGGCATGGCGGTGTTACTGTTTGGCGGTCCATTTCTCGACCCAGGTTAAATTTTGTTGTCACCGTCTTCAATCACACCGATCTTGCTACTGGCCTCGTTGTCACTGTTCTGGGGCTTGAACTGGCCGGGCATGAAAATCATTCTGTCTGAATTGACGGTGTGGTGGTTTCGAGCCTTCTGCCTGATCGTCGGTGGTTGCATTTTGATGCTGGTGTCGGCGCTATCGGGTAACCGCTGCAAACTGCGACGCCAGGAAATCGGCTCTGTCATGTTATGCGGCAGTTTTGCCATTCTAGGGTGGATGGTGTTTTCGGCTTACGGAGTTTCGCAGATGCCCGCCGGGCGCGCATCGATAATCGCCTTCACCATGCCGCTGTGGGCTACCCTGATTGCGGCCTACGTGCTTGGCGAACGTATCACCATGACCAAGGTCGCCGGATTGTTGCTCGGACTGCTGGGTCTCGTTGTTTTAATCGGTCCGGATCTGGTGATTCTGAAACGCGCACCGGTAGGCGCATTTTTCATGCTGTCAGCCGCAATTTCCTGGGCGATCGGGACCGTGCTACTGAAAAAAATCACCTGGCAGCTGCCGACGCTGAGCAACATCGCCTGGCAACTGTTATTCAGTTCTTTACCCGTCACGCTGGTGGCAGCATTGTCCGAACCCCTGCCCGATCTCACCAGGCTGAGCGGCTCGGTAATAATCGCCCTGGTTTACATATTCCTGTTCCCGATGAGCTTCTGCCAGTGGGCTTACTTCAAGACGGTAGGATTGCTGCCTGCATCGATCGCCGCAATGGGCACGTTGATGGTACCCGTGATCGGGGTCTACTCGAGCTACCTGATTCTTGACGAAAAGGTGGGTATCGCCGACCTGGTTGCCCTGTTGCTGGTACTTTCGGCACTGGTAATGGTGCTGCTGATTCCAACCTGGCGATCTCACCAGATAGCGCGCCACAGCTGATCGCATCAGCAGGACCCGAATACTACTCCGCATCCAACTACCTGGATGAGTCGTTACGGCTTACCTGCCTGACTGGATGTGCTTGACGATCAGTTCCGCACACAGCTGTGGCCGGGTTTGCAGCAGTAAATGCGGCGCATCGATATCGACGCGTTCCACATCAGGCAGGTATTCTTCAATCATTTGCGCATCCGTCTGCGCAACAATCCGGTCACGCAGCGCATGCAGATAGAGAATCGGCACCTGGATTGCCGGCAGCATCGCTGAAATATCGATTCGGCTTAAAACCGCAATTCGGTGTTTCAACAGCACACCGTCAATTTGCTCGGTTATATTCAGCGGCAACGGCTGGGTCTCGGAATGGTCTTCATCCTCGGTCTCGTAGACATCAAGGACAAAATTGCTCAATGCCCCGATTGAAAATACCTGCTCCGGAATATAACTGGCCATGCGCGTCAATGCCGCTAAAGGCGAACGCGCGAATGTCGAGGATAATACCGACGCACCTATCTGGTCGGGCTGTTGCGCCATTAACGCCATTGCGACAGGGCCGGAAAAGGATTCGGCGAGTAACGAAAAGCCTGGCGTCTCCGGGAGCTGGCGTTGCGCGCAGTCGACATAATCAGAAAACGAATCGAGATCAGGATAGGTCACGATGGTCAAATCGAAGTGCTGTTCGAGAATTGGAATAATCGGCGCAAACAACTTTCCGGTGCCATCGAGGCCGGGCATTAACACGAGTCGGTGTCGCTGGTTCAAGATCAAGACCTCTTTACTGGATTCGGTTTAGCACGGCATCATGGATGCCGCCCGCCGAATTATAATAGGTTCACCACGATCAATGAAACATGCTAACGATCATATATCAATGCAGTTGACCGCCGTGGCACCGCACTATCCGCCTGCAGTTACTGTTCAATAAATTTATTTACCGACCTGACGCCACCACAAACAGCCTCTGGAAACCATGCGGCGGCCATCGCAATCAACCTGTCGAATATAGGTAGAATCGCGATCACAGGGTGTTTATACTCGACGTTCGCGGGCTACAGGCACCTGGTCCCCGAACGAATCAAATAACAATTTATAACTAGCAAACACTGATGAAAACCTTTGGAGAACAATAATGTCTCATCTTTCGCAAAAGACCCAACGGGTCCGGACAACGATTCTAGCCGCCGGTCTGGCGGCAGCCACAACCCTCGCAACAGGCATCGTATCTGCCAAACCCATTACAGTAGTATCCTGGGGCGGCAGCTATGGCGCAGCACAGGACGCTGCGCTTTTTAATGACGCCTCCAAAAACTCCGGCATAGCTATAAACAGGGAGTCCGGGGCCAGCATGTCCAAGACCTGCCTGCAGGTTCAATCGGGTTCCGTTACATGGGATCTTGTTGTCACCGGCTCGGGTGGCGCTGCGTCTGCAGCCGCCCAGGGCTGTCTCGAAAAAATCGATTACAACGTGGTGGATGTTTCTAATTTCTACCCCAATCTTTACACCGATTACTGCGTCGGTTCCGACGTATTCGCAACCGTGATGTCATGGAACACGGACAAGTACGGCGAACCCGGTAGCCCCGGTGCCCCCAAATCATGGGCCGACTTCTGGGACGTCAAAAAATATCCCGGTACCAGGGCCTATCGCGCAAACAATGTTGATGGTGCTCTCGAGCCGGCTCTGATGGCCGACGGCGTTCCCCCTGAAAAAGTATATGAAGTCCTTTCCACGAAGGAGGGAATGATGCGCGCGATCAACAAAATTCGCGAGTTGAAACCACATATCGCTGTATTCTGGGGTTCCGGTGCGCAACAGGCTCAGCTGATGAAAGATGCCGAAGTAGACATGTCCACCGGCTGGAACGGACGCTTCGATAACGCGAAAAAAGATGGCGCAAAGGTCGGCTATACCTTCAATCAGGCACTGCTCGATTACGACTGTTTCGCAATGCCCAAAGGCGCGCCCAACAAGGACGTGGCGATGAAGTTTCTCGCGGAGATATCGAAAGCACAGTACCAGGCGAACCTGCCCTTCCATATTACCTACGGCCCGACCAACAAGAAGGCCTACGAGGTAACAACCGCACCGAAGGAACTGCTCGAGGCTCTGCCCTCGCATCCCAAAAATGTTCCGATGATGTTGCCCGTGAGCCTTGATTTTTATGCCAAGCATAGAACCGAAGCACTCGAGCTCTACATGGAACTGTTGAGCGAATAATCGGATTTGCCGACTGGGGTTGCCGGGTAAACGCCCGGCAACCCTGGCAAACGAGGTTAATAATTTGGCCAGTCATAGCGATAATCAGTCGGCGGAGACTCCGACTGCACTGCCGATTCGTATACAGGGCCTAACCAAGAAATTTGGCCAGTTCTACGCATTGGATTCGGTAGACCTCGAGGTTCACAGCGGAGAGTTCCTGACCCTGCTGGGACCATCAGGATCAGGCAAAACCACGCTGTTGATGGCGATAGCCGGATTCAACAGGCCTGACGCGGGAAGTATCCGATTCGGCGAAGCAGAGATGATTCTCACGCCACCCCATCGACGCAACGTCGGCATGGTGTTTCAGAGCTACGCACTGTTCCCGCACATGTCGGTTGCAGAAAATGTTGCCTTCCCATTGAAACTGCGCCAGGTCAACGCCACAGAAATTACGGATCGCGTCGCCGAGGCGCTGGCAACCGTACAGTTGTCCGATCTTGGCGATCGCAGTATCGACCAGCTGTCCGGGGGCCAGCGACAACGGGTGGCACTGGCTCGCGCTTTCGTGTTTCGCCCGCGCATCCTGCTGATGGACGAACCGCTTTCCGCACTCGATAAAAAATTGCGCGAGCAAATGCAGATCGAGCTTAAACACCTGCACCAGAAGCTCGGCGTAACCACCGTCTACGTAACTCACGACCAACGCGAAGCACTGACAATGTCTGACCGCATCGCGGTAATCAACCAGGGCAGGCTGGCTCAGGTCGATACGCCGCATGTCATTTACAATCAGCCCGCCAACCCGTTTGTTGCCGATTTTATCGGTGAATCAACCATGCTGCCGTTAACGCGGGATGATTCGGGCCGGTTTTTTTTCGAGAGCCATCTGATCTCGGCCGACGAGCCGGAAAAAGCAGGCTCCGATTGCTCACTGGTTATTCGACCCGAACGGCTGTTCGTGATCAAAGACCAGGCGGTAGATACCGAGCAAACGATTGTATTCCCCGGCGTGGTGCGCGATTTCGTGTTCCAGGGTGACACCGCATTTGCCGTGACGTCGATAAGCGATAAGCATGATCTTGCGTTTCGCTTTGGTACCGATGCTTCGTCATCCGAGCACAGCATGCAGCCGGGAGACCAGGTTTCCCTGGGCTTGAATAGAGCAGACGTGATCATCATTCCACGAGCCACCGACCTATGAGCTCCGGGACTGCACAGGATGTCGATCGTAATCCCATGAATGAACGATTACTCCGCGCCCAGGACGTCAGTGAACAGCGCATGCTGCTCAGCCTGGCGACACCCGCACTGCTGATGATCGTGGCAATAGTCCTGATTCCGGTCGGCTGGCTGTTTTACCTGTCTTTCATCGGCAACGACGGCCAGCTGTCACTCGAGCATTATCAGAAGATGGTTGAATACAAATCATACGCACGCGTGTTTGTAACAACGTTTCAGGTAAGTATTCTGACTACACTGCTGTGCATACTGATTGGCTATCCGCTGGCCTATTTTCTGGCCATGCTGCCGCAACGGATGGCGGGATTTTTCATGTTGGCCGTGTTACTGCCGTTCTGGACCTCCCTGCTGGTACGCACCTATGCATGGCTTGTCCTGCTGCAGAAAAACGGAATCCTCAATGACTTCGCTATCTCCGCGGGCATCTGGGAGACGCCGGTCAAGCTGGTGCACAACATGACGGGAACCCTGATCGGCATGGCCCACATCATGCTGCCTTTCCTGGTGCTGCCGCTTTACGGTGCGATGCGGAAAATCGAACGCGACATGATGCACGCCGCGGCTAACCTGGGGGCGACACCGATCCAGGCGTTCTGGAAGATTTATTTCCCCCTGTCGTTATCAGGCATGGTGGCGGGATCGTTAATCGTGTTCGTGCTTTGCCTCGGCTTTTATGTCACACCCGCAGTTCTTGGCGGCGGGCGCGTGGTAATGGTTGCCACCCAGATTACGGCAATACTCGAAAACCAGTTCAACTGGGGCGCGGCAAGCGCACTCGGCGTCGTGCTACTGGTGGCGACTATTGTGATTCTTTACCTGGCAGGTCGCTTTCTTAAACTAGATGTCGCACTCTTCGGTAAAAGCTGATATGCGTTGGTGGCAAAAACCGGCTTCTGATACCCAGATTACCCACGGTAATCGACTGTGGCTTTACATACTTGCCACTATCATCATGATGCTATTGGTGATTCCGACGTTTATCGTCATTCCGATGTCTTTTTCCGACTCGCAGTACCTGGAATTTCCACCGAGCAACTGGTCTATTCGCTGGTATGACGTGTACCTCGAATCACCAAAGTGGATGCAGGCAACCGTTACATCGATCCAGGTCGGTATATTGACAATGCTGTTGGCCACCCCGCTCGGAACGATGGCTGCATATGCCCTGTATGTATCCGGACATCGCGCTGCCAGGGCGATCTTCGTCTGCCTGATCACGCCGATGATCGTACCCGTCATTCTGATCGCTATCGGGACTTTCTACGCTTACGGACGCGTCGGCCTGAATAATACGATTACCGGACTGGTCATGGCGCATACCGTACTGGCCGCTCCGCTGGTTATGATCGTCATCACTTCGGCGCTGCGCAACTACGACCTGAACCAGGAAAGGGTCGCCAGGAGCCTCGGAGCAACGCGAGTAAAGGCTTTCTTTGTCATTACCCTGCCGCAAATCAAGTTTTCAATCGTGACCGCCGCCCTGCTATCGTTTCTCACTTCTTTTGATGAAGTCATCATCGCGATATTTGTATCGGGTGGCTCGAACGCGACACTGACAAAACATATGTTCAGCGCCCTGCGTGATTTTATCGATCCGACCATCGCCGCCATTTCAACCATTATGATCCTGGTATCGACGACACTTTTACTGGCAACCCAGTTTCTCGGACCGCGTCAAAAATAGGTTTCAGTTATGGTTTCCAGGTTTGCGGAGTCGGCTCGCTGGCCTTGCCTGCCTCGACGCGCTGCCGGGTGCCTTCGCGCTGGAAGCGAATAGCTGCTGCGGGCAATTCATCAGCCAGTTGCCTGATGCGTAGCCGTTCGGTTTGCGGCACAATGCGGCCGCTGTCGGCAAGACCCTGATGGCGCGCCCAGGCGGCGTACTTCTTGTTGACCTGGTGCGGTTGGTAAACGCTCAGCGTATCCGGAACAGTATCGTAATCGAGCGTCAACGCACCATCCGTTGCGGCGGCCGCAATCAACTCTTCGCCGGCCCGGGTACGCGCGATCAGCGCATTGACGCCGGGATCGTCGACACTGTCGACCCGGTTGGGAGATCCGCCAATCCAGGTGTCGGCTGCCGCGATATCGGCTGACTCACCAATACCGTCAGGACAGATTTTGCAACGAAACGGTAAGGTCCAGGTGGTCTCGTCTTCACCCCAGTAATCGATGTAGTGAAACTCCTGCGCGCCGCCTGTGGTTTCGACTCGTGTCGGTCCCGGACAACCGCGACCGCGATAGCGCAACGCGGTGACTTCGTCCGGATCAATACCGACCCGTTTATAGAATTCAATCGTTCCCTGTGGTGTACCGTAGCCGCCGCAAACCATGGTTAACCAGTACTTGACCAGTTCATCGACTCGAGCATCCTGACGGGCATAATTGCGCAATGCGGAGATGTCGCAGGGTTTGGCGATAAAAGCAAACGGCTGCCTGCGATCAAGCACTTCGTTAATGTCGAGCAACGGCGCCGCCGGCCCATAGCGTGAACCGGCAGCCTCGAAAACCTCCGCCCCGGTGAAACTGAGTACTGGCTCACCGAAACTGGGTTCGGTGGCTGAAGTTTTAACCTGCAGGATGAAGTCGACGCGTTTCGATTCGAGCAGGTAGGCGCCAAGCGCGGTCAGCACCCCGCCGGTGGAGCCTTCGAAGCGCACCTCCGGATCACCCGCCCAGCCGCGCACCATGCGCCGCCATGGACCCCAGACATTGTCCTGCTTGGTATCTGCTTCAAGCAGACGCTCGGGTAGACCTTCAACGCGCGTGCCCGGGCAGGCTGCATAAATACGGTCAACCGTCGCATGGTCGAGTTCTCCCGTAACGACAGGCTGAAGGTAACCAGTCACGGTTTTGCTCACCCTGATACTATCGCTACCCGCTATCGACTGACACAGGCCACAGCCGATGCAGAGCCCCTGTTCGACAATGGCGTACAGGCGTTCGCCCGGCGTCGTTTCATTGCTCATAGGTATCCCCCATCGCATTGCGCCAAAGCTGCTGGATCGCGGCCACGGCATGTTCGGAATAACGTGAATTTTCACGATCGATCATCAATGGCCCGGGCTGGTAGCTCCGACTGCCGAGGCCTTGCTGCACCAGATTGATAACCGCTAAATCCTCGGCAAATGTCGTTCGGGCATGATGATCGATCAGCTCGCGTTCCCAGTCAGCCATGTCCTTGCTTGGAAAGAACCAGTCGACTGTGAGATGGGTATGACTGGGATCGATGGGGGTCCATTTCCAGAAATGCACACGTCCACCCGGGTAACTCTGAAACGAGAAATTGGGCCACATCCACCAGGCCACAAACTCACTGTCGGTCGATTCGTCGAAGTCATAAGCCCTGGCTGT
>CALDDP010000251.1 GCA_937936805.1 uncultured Gammaproteobacteria bacterium
GTCCTGCCATTATTGTGGAATTTCGAGGTATTTTGTGGTCACCAAGACCGAACAATCAACATCGGCGATCGATACGTTCAAATTAATGACTGCCGTGCTGGTGCTGCTTGCCGGTGTGGGTGGATTTTATTATTTCGAGGACGAGTCGCAATTACTGCGCGTGCTGGGGATGTTGGCAGTCGCGGTAATCGCTTTTCTGATTGCGGCAACGAGCGATGTCGGACGACGCAGTCTCGGTTTCTTTAAGGATGCCCGCGTAGAAGTGCGCAAGGTCGTCTGGCCAACTCGCCAGGAGACGCTACAAACCACGATAGCGGTATTATTCATGGTCATTCTGGTCGCAATTATGTTGTGGCTGTTTGATATGTTCCTGGGATGGGGCGTGAGCAAGCTGTTAGCTTAATGCAGAGTGAACTGATGAAGGAAGAAGACAAAGTCGAAACTCCGTCGGCGGAAGACAAGGTCGAAGTCGCCGCGGAAGATAAAGTCGAATCGCCGTTTGTCGACGACCAGCCTGAAGCGGCTGCAGTGGCAGAAGACGTTGATGCAGCGGGCGTCAAAGACGAGGTCGCCGTGGAAGCTGAAGGCAAGCCTGAAACTGATGTCGCAGAGGACGAGGCTAAAGTAGCGGCGCAGAATACGAAACAGCGCTGGTACGTCGTGCACGCCTACTCCGGTTTCGAATCCTATGTAAAGAAAGTGCTGGAAAGTCGTATCGCGACGTCTGAACACAAGGACAAGTTCGGCAGCATCATGGTGCCGACCGAGGAAGTCGTCGAAATGCGCGAAGGCAACCGTCGCAAGAGCGAACGCAAGTTCTTTCCGGGCTACGTATTGGTGCAGATGGAAATGGATAGCGATACCTGGCATATGGTCAAGCAGGTGCCGAAGGTGCTTGGATTCATCGGCGGCACCAGCGATAAACCCGCTCCGATTACCGAGGCAGAAGCGGATGCGATTCTGAACCGGGTCGAGGAAGGGGTGGACAGACCACGCCCGAAGGTACTGTTCGAGGTTGGCGAGGTAGTGCGTGTCAACGATGGGCCTTTCAACGACTTCAATGGTGTGGTCGAGGAAGTCAATTATGAAAAGAGCAAGATGCTCGTTTCAGTACAGATTTTTGGTCGTTCCACCCCGGTCGAATTAGCCTTCGGCCAGGTTGAGAAGGGCTAGGTAGTTAAGAACTTTCGCTGAGGCGGAAGTATTTTTGAACAGAGGTAGTTATAAAGCGTCGCGAACGCTGCAGAGACCAGGTAAAAAGACCATGGGTCGTCCTGCAAAGTGGGTTGCACTTTGCCGGTATCTTGAGGTGGTGACACCGTTTCAAGATCCCCGCGTTCGCGGGGATGACCTGAATAATGTGGTTTTCAACGCGGTATCTGCAAGCGCAGCGGCCTTTAACCTCGCGATGGGGAGGGTGAACCTTGATTCATCCGCTTGCACCCGGGAGATAGCATTGTGGCTAAAAAGATAGAGAACTACATCAAGTTGCAGGTGCCCGCGGGCGCTGCCAATCCGAGTCCGCCGGTCGGACCCGCACTCGGCCAGCATGGCCTCAACATCATGGAATTCTGCAAGGCGTTCAACGCGCAGACCCAGGATGTCGAGAATGGCTTGCCCTTGCCGGTGGTTATCGCGGTTTATACCGACAAGAGCTTCACCTTTGAAATCAAAACTCCCCCGGCGGCTGTATTGCTGAGAAAAGCGGCGGGCGTCGCCAAAGGCAGCGGTACTCCAAACACCGACAAGGTGGGAAAAGTTACGCGGGCTCAGCTCGAAGAGATCGCGACCACCAAAATGCAGGATTTGAATGCCAACGATATGGATGCGGCGGTACGCATCATCGCTGGTAGCGCCCGCAGCATGGGCCTTGACGTGGAGGGCGTGTAGCATGGCTAAAATGACAAAGCGCATGACCGAGATTCTCAGCAAGATCGACAAGACCCAGCAGTACTCGATCGATGAATGCCTGAGCCTGCTGAAAGAATGCAGCCGGGTAAAATTCGACGAGTCGGTTGACGCCTCGATTAATCTCGGTGTCGATCCGCGTAAATCGGATCAGAATGTACGCGGTTCGAGCGTGCTTCCCAATGGCACCGGTAAGCAGGTACGCGTCGCGGTTTTCACCCAGGGTGATAACGCTGACAAGGCGAAAGACGCCGGCGCAGACGTGGTCGGTATGCAGGAGCTTGCAGATTCGATGAAGGCAGGTGATTTGAATTACGACGTTGTCATAGCGAGTCCGGACGCGATGGGAATCGTTGGCCAGCTGGGCCAGGTTCTTGGTCCGCGCGGCTTGATGCCAAACCCCAAGGTGGGCACGGTTTCGCCTGATGTCGCCACCGCGGTAAAAAATGCCAAGGCCGGCCAGGTGCGTTACCGTACCGACAAGGGCGGTATTATTCACTGCACGATCGGTAAAACCAGTTTTGATGTCGGCCAATTGCGTGAAAACCTCGAGTTTTTGCTGGCCGACCTGAAGAAAGCCAAACCGGCTTCGTCCAAGGGTGTTTACCTGAAGAAAATTTCGATCTCTACGACGATGGGAACTGGAATCTCGGTTGACCAGGCATCGTTAGGGATTAAGTGACATCGGCCTGAGCCGATGTCATCCCGGAAGTCGCGCAGCGACTATCCGGGATGACCGCCAGGATGGCGCGGTCCGACGTATCGGAAATGCGAAAGGGCTGCCGGGAGCAGCCATAGCCTCGCAAAGGCCGGGAGATCCCCGCTTGCGCGGGGATGAAGGAACAGGACCTTATCGGGTCTCCGCGCCAGGATGGCGCAAGAATTGAAAGATCCCCGCTTGCGCGGGGATGACGTTTTGAGGAGTCATTTCCGCGGTGCGGAAATGACAGATAGCAGGATCTTTGAGGCGACCTGCCAATGGTGGGTCACTCGTCAAAGACCGTGGGTGGTTGTCGATAGACAGCCTTAATTTCCTGCGTAGACGATCTTCTGAGACAGGTTTACCTGGTTAAGAAGTCGTAAGGAATACGGTAGCGATACCGGACAAGGATAGAGGTCTGGGTGCAAGCCCAGTTATTTAACTTA
>CALDDP010000252.1 GCA_937936805.1 uncultured Gammaproteobacteria bacterium
AAGAAGGAGCAGGCGTCTATTCTGGAATTCCGACTATATTCGGAAATATAAAACTTAATTTTTGATCCTGGCTACGGGTTAGGGGAGCAACAAATGTTCAAGTACGTATTTTTAGGCATTATCGCGGCAACGGTGTATTTCATGTACTTTCTGGAAGTGCAGTTTACGAACCAGATGATCGGCCGGTTGTTTGTTAGTGGTATCGGGGGATGTTTCATCGCGTTCGGAATTTTCAAGTTCGGCCTGCATTACAAGATTGCATCGGTCGGCCGCTTCGCGACGGCGTTTTATTACGCGGCTTTCGAGTATAAGAAAGTGCAAACGGCGCCGTCGGACCTGGACTACGTAGACAGCGTACGTCAACAGGCCGAAGTCGCGCTCGCTGCCAACTTCGATCCGACCTTATCGGCTCACCAGATGGGGATTCCCGTGACCCTTTATTCGGGCAAAGATCCCTATCTTGAGGAATTGCGTGCCAAGATCAAGGAAGCGGAAAAGCTCAAGCTCCAGTCGCACCAGCTCGATGCCAAGGCGAACATTCTGCTCGACAAAACTCAGGACGATCTGGTTGAAAAAAACCTCATCACCGGCCAACAGCCGAAGCTGTTCGATCGCTGGTTCGATATGGTCGAAGGCACCGAAGCGATCATCGAGCTCACCACCAACGAAGTCAAGGAGCAGGGCTACGGCCAGGCACCGGATTACGAAATGATCAGCCGCATCGCGCTCGACCGGAATCCATTCTTTGCCACGACCTACAGGTTTTTCGATTCGGAGGCGATTGCGGGCATCCTCTCCCGTGCGCCGTTCATGATTATTCTGGTCGGTATTATCGGTACTTTCGCGGGGTTTTACCTGGCGTTGGCCCAGGGTGGCGATATCAAGGCCGGTGCTGCGGTTGCGATCGTCAGCTCGCTGGTAGGCCTGCCGACCGCATTGTTGATGGAGTACATCAACACCCTGTTTCCGGATCAGGAACGCTATCAGCGGGGGTTCAACACCTATAAAGTCGCTCTGGAAATACTGTTCAATCACGAACGGGAGCTCTCGAGTATCCGCCAGGACCGCCGACAAGAAGATAAATTACCGGGATCCTACGCGCCCGGAGATAATGACACTTCGCGCTACAGCGGACCTAACTAGCGTCCGATTTCGCGCTTGTGGTAAATACGAGGCCGGTGACAAGTTTGTCACCGGCCTTTTTTGTGCCTGATCGAAGGAGCCACTATCCTCGATGTTGTTAACGCCGGGTGCGTTTGCGCAACAGGAATTGCGCCGTCATCAGTAAAATCAGGGACGCTGCCAGTACCATGGTGCCGATGGCGTTTACTTCGGGTGTGATGCCGCGGCGTATCGAAGAAAAAATATAAATAGGGAGCGTCGTATTGGCGCCGGCTACAAAAAAGGAAATGATGAAATCGTCGAAGCTGAAGGTAAAGCTGAGCAGGAAACCTGCCAGTATGGCCGGGTAAATCTGTGGCAGGGTAACCTGGTAAAAGGTACGCCAGGGTGTTGCATACAAATCCATCGAGGCTTCGATCAGCGCACGATCCATGCCGGCAATCCTGGCGCGCACCAGTATGATTACCAGCGACATGGTAAACAGCGTGTGGGCCGCAATAACCGAGGCATAGCCCATACGTAATTTCGGTGGTTTGGAACCTTCGGGCCAGATGGAAGCCAGTAACGGGTTCAGGAAATCAAACACCGTCACCAGTGCTACCAGCGTGGCAATGCCGATAACGATGCCGGGTATCATGACGGAGATATAAATCAGGCCATCGAACAGGACCCGCGGGGTTCCTTTCAGGCGCTGCAGGGCCAGGGCTGCCGCGGTACCCATCAGGCTTGACAAAATTGCTACCGAAAAGGCTACGATCAGGCTGGTGACGAAGGCGTCGCCGACAAACGGATTCGACAGCGCCTTGCCGTACCACTGGATAGATAGCCCCCTCAGCTCGCTGGCATGCCGCCCGGCATTGAAACTGAACAGCACGATGATGCCGATGGGCACATAGAGAAACAGGAACACGGCGATGGCGTAAATTCGCATGATTTCTGATCCCTTTACATCAGGGACTCGTCACGACCGGTCTTGCTACGCATAACCATACGCATATACAGGCTGACGGTAATCAGCATGATCACGACCAGGGTGACAGAAACGGCCGCACCAAAAGGCCAGTTGCGTGATTGCAGGAACAAATCCACCAACGCATTACCAATAAAGAAGACCTTGCCGCCGCCGAGAAAGGCCGGGATCAGGAATTCTCCCATCAACAGGATAAACACCAGCATGCACCCCGTTGCTATGCCCGGCATGGATAGCGGCAGGGTGATTTGCATGAAGGTTTTAAACGGGGAACTGCCCAGGTCGCTGGAGGCTTCCAGCAAGGTCTTGTCGAGCTTTTCCAGCGATACGAAAATCGGAAACACCATTAGCGGCAAGTAGCCATAAACGATGCCGATCAGTACTGCTCCCGGTGTGTTGATCAGTCTGACACCCTCGATGCCGATGAATTCCAGCAGGGTCGGGATGCCGCGGCCGCCAAGAATAAAAATCCAGGCATAGGTGCGTACCAGCAGGCTGGTCCAGAACGGAACGATAACCAGCACAAGCAACATGAGTTTGAAACGACGACTCACGCGCAGGGCCAGGTAGTAGGCAAGCGGGTAGGCTACCAGCAGGCTTAACAGGGTGCCTGCCGGAGCAATAACCATCGTGTTCTGGAAGGCCTTCAGGCGTGACGGCAGGTTGGCATACTGTTCCAGCGTGAAACCCGCGGCGTAACCGCCTACCGCCGCGCGTTCACCGAAACTGAACACCAGGATGACGATGAGAGGGAAGATCAGCATAAACACAAACCACATCGAAGTCGGCGCTAACAGCGCTGCCGTTAACCAGCGGCCCGGTTTGTTATCTACTTTCATCGTCATCCATCGGTCAGATGAAAATCGGCATCAGGCGGACTTGAAGCGCGCCATCACCTCGGCCCGGATCGGGTCGGTCAGCGTCTGCGCCGCACCAAACTCGAGGCCGTTCATCAGGTTTTCTGCCGGATGCAGAATCGGGTCGCTACCCAGTGAGTCAGGTTGCAACGCAATCGCGCGCGAATCGGTCGGTGCATAGCCATGCACCGCCGCATCACGTGCCTGCACGTAGGGATCCTGCATGTAATTGATAAACGCATAGGCGGCATCCAGGTGCGGTGCGTCCTTGGGAATGGCGTAGAAGTCGGTCCAGATCTCGCCGCCGTCGGTCGCGATGACGTAATCCATTTCCGGCATATCGTTTTTGAGCTGGGTGCCGTCTCCATTCCAGCAGATCGACATCCATGCGTCGGTGCTGCGCATACCCGGCTGATAATCAGAGGTGATGGCAAACAGATGCGGTTTGGACTTGATCAGCAAGGCTTCGGCCTCGGCCAGTTCCTTGGCGTCGATGGAATTAAAGGAATACCCCAGGGCGCATAATGCGGCACCAATGGTGGTTAACTGGTAGTCATGCAGGATGGTATGTCCGGAGCCTTTGCCCATGGTGACGTCAAAGAAGTCTTTCCAGGATTTCGGCCCGCTCTTGATTTTCTTGGTGTTGACGATGAACCCGGTGGTGCCCCAGTTCTTCGGTACGCAGTAAACCTTGCCATTCACCGTGGCCGGACCCGCGAATTTCGGATTATTGGCATCCGGGTCGTAATTAGGAATGCGCGACAGATCCAGTTCCTGGATCAGGTCCAGCGCGACATAATTCGAGATGGTGTAGTTGGTCGGCACGAAGACGTCCCAGCCGGTACCGCCTGCCTGCAACTTGGCCAGCATTTCCTCGTTCGACCCGAACGCGTTGACCTGGATATTAACGCCTGTCATTGCCGAAAATTCATCCAGGTTGACCTGGTTCTGGTAGTTCGGCCAGGTAGAGAATACCATTCGATCACCGAGGTCGCCGAAGGCATGGGCCTTACCCGACCATAGCGAGGGCATGGCTGTCCCCATAACGGTCATTGCGGTACCCAGTCCGGTTACGCCGAGGAAATGTCGGCGCGTGATTGAGCCTTTCTCATAACTGCGAAAATACTGCATGAATTTCTTCGCGGTTATTGGCTTGTTGTCATCACTTTTACTCATTGTCTTGCCCTCTTGGTTGTCGATCCGTTAATTTTTAAGCGGCCGTGACTGACGGATTTACAGTCCAGCCTCATGCATCTCCAAGTATCAGCGCTGCCTCCGGTTCCCAGCTGATTTCGACCTTGTCGCCGGGTGCAAAACTTCTACTCGTACTTTCAATAAATTTCGGGGTTAACACCATTACGTCGCCGTAGCCTTCGGTTGCGACCAGGTATTCGGAGTGCTCGCCGAGGAATATCCGGTTCATCACCTGGCCCGCTATGGCAATACTAGCGGAATCATTCTCTTCACCTGCCCCGGTGATAGAGATCATTTCAGGACGCACGGCCACGCTGGCGTTCGTCCCGTTGGCCAACGTTGTGCTGCCTTGTGGCTGTGTGCCGACCAGTATCTGGCCTGAATCACATTTGACGGTAACGCGCGAGTCAGTGGTTTCGGCGACGGTACCGTTAAAAAAATTGGTCTTGCCGACAAAATCGGCCACGTATCGATTAGTCGGTTCGTCGTAGAGTTCGCGCGGACTGCCGGATTGAACGATTCTGCCATCGCGCATGATACAAATCAGATCACTCATCGACAGCGCCTCCTCCTGGTCATGCGTGACCAGGATGAAGGTAATCCCGACTTCGCGTTGCAGGGTTTGCAGTTCGATTTGCATTTCGCGACGCAGCTTGCGGTCCAGTGCTGCCAGCGGTTCATCGAGTAACAGGCAGGTCGGATGGTTGATCAGTGCCCGAGCCAGGGCGACTCTTTGTTGCTGGCCGCCGGATAATTCCCAGGCCCTGCGCTTGCCGTAACCACTCAGCCGTACCATTTCCAGGGTTTCATCGACCCGTTTGTTGATCTCCTGTTTGCCCGGTTTCGGATTGCGCTGCCGCAGGCCGTAACCGATATTCTCGGCTACATCCATATGCGGGAACAGGGCGTATTGCTGGAAGACCATGTTTACCGGCCGCTTGTGGGAAGGAACACCCACCACCGAGTTACCGCTGATGAAAACATCGCCTTCGCTGGGTTGATCGAACCCGGCGATTAATCGCAAAGAGGTGGTTTTACCGCAGCCGGATGGCCCCAGGAAAGTGAAAAAGGCGCCGCGTTCGACGGTTAGCGATACGTTGTCGACGGCGACAACGTCTTCAAACCGTTTGGTGACGTTGCGAAACTCGATATCAAGTTCGCTCGAATCACTGGATTGATTGGGC
>CALDDP010000253.1 GCA_937936805.1 uncultured Gammaproteobacteria bacterium
ATTTCAGATTGTCATAGGTTGCCTGGGCAAGCGCATGATTTGCCAGCCCGTGACGCGATTTGCTGACCCAGTCTCGTCGCCAGCGACAATGACTGACGGTCGCCGCCGCCGCGGCATTACTATCCAGTATGCCGGTTATCCGTTCCGCCATGTCAATGGTCGGCACCCGCATGATGTACTGGATCTGAGCGATTTGCGCCGGCAGGTTATCCGCGGTTGCCTGCCCTGCGGTAAGAATACACTCGTTCATCGACCAGCCACAACCAGCGGACACCATGTGTTCTTTCAACGCCTTCGAGGTCAGATACATTTGCACCAGCGCATCGTTGGCGCCCGGTGCACGTGCCGCTGAGTGCGCGGCGGCGATCGGACTATCGCCCGCACCGGTTTGACCTGGCCAGGTTTGCGCCGAGTCGCATTCGAAACTGTAGATCATCGCGTAGGCGACACCGCAGTGGGTATCCCAGCGGGTGGTATTGCACAACGGCAGCATGTAAAACGGATGGAAGCTGATTGCCGCGTCAAGGTCGTCATAATAACCGTTTGCCGCATGAACAGGTTTGGAACCACGAACCTTTTCAGCGGGTTCACCGAAGTACTTCAGTCGTCCCTTGATATCGTGCTTCTCCATCATCGCCCTGGCCGCGAGAAAGCCGCCGAGCGAACTGATTCCCAGTGCGGAGTGCGGATCAGTATGCCCGCCAGCGTGCGCATTCAATCCGTCGCGAGGTCGCTGTACAGTGTCGGCGGCCTGGCAATTGCCGGGTACGGCATCATACTCCGCATAACCTGCAACCGTCGGGCCCTCGCCGTTACTCCATTGCGCACAGAACGCGGTGGGCATGCCAGCGCTGCCAGACTCGACCGTAAAGCCCTCAGCACGTAATCGTTCGACATACCAGGTGCTCGATTTATACTCGCGCCAGGCTGTCTCACCATAATTGAAAATCAACTGGTTCCAGTCAGACAGGTCGTCGATCCTGTCGTCGACCCAGCGGATCAATTCACTCTTTTGCATGTTGAGCGTCATCTCGCTGGCTCTGGCTGATCGGCGTCCCACGCGCTTGCGGCGACGCGGCGAAAGTTCTCCCCGAGAAAGCCGCGAAGATCTGCCTCGGTGAAGCCGGAATGTTCCATGGCATCGATTAGCTGTGGCAAATGCTGTGGTCCCGCGTGTTTGATATCCCTGGTCTCGTACTGCTGCCCGGCGGGCCAATAATCGGGTCGACTGCGTAGAATCACGCCGATATCGATATCAACCCTGGGCGAATAATCCAATCCCAGGCCAATGTGTTCGGTGCCAACCAGGTCGCTGATATAGCGTACATGCCCCAGCAGGGTGTCGATAGCGATGTCGTTGTCACCGAGAAAAATACCCATGCCGTTTAACCCGATTACCCCGCCGGTTGCGGCACAGGCTTTGATCTGGTCGTCTCTTATATTGCGCTGATGATTCCAGATTGCGGTCGGGTTGGAGTGCGAAAACACGACCGGCCTGCTCGACTCGCTGATGATATCCATGGTCGTCGTGTAGGCGGCATGCGAACAATCTACGATCATGCCAACGCGGTTCATTTCCTGCACTACCTGTCGGCCGAACCTGGTCAATCCGGTATCGTTATCGTGGCAGCCACCGGCGGCGGTGTTGCCCAGGTTGTAAGCGAACAGCATTTGTCGCACACCGAGCCTGTGGTAAAGGCTGACCATGTTGATGTCGTTGTTGAGCGCATTCATGCCCTCGATATCGAAACTCAAGGCAAACTTGTTTTGCGCGCGCGCACGATCGATGTCCTGCACCTTGTCGACCAGGACGAAGCGATCGCTATGCGCGATTACCCAGCGACGATAAGCGGCCAGCGTGGCGAGGGTTTCATGCCATTCCATGACGTCGAAGCCGACATTGATGCTGACATAGTCGGCCCCGGCATCGGGCCATGCCTGTAGCAGTTCTAGGTTGACTGAGGGGTCTGGAAAAACACCGGCGTGCGCATCCCAGACCAGCGCATCGAGGTAAAGCTGTGTTGAGTTATTGGCGCCTGGCATGTCAGTACCTAAAGATGAATTTTACCGTCCAGCACGCGAGTCGCCACGCCGCCTACCTGCAGTCGGAAAATCTGCCGGTCCGACATCGTGACCACTGATCGAATCGAACTCGGGCGGCCGAGTTCGATGCCCTGTTCGGCATTTAGCGCAATAATATCGGATTCTGCTGTTAGCAGTCCATGACGCACCAGGTAGCTGGAGAGCGCGGCGTTGGTAGTGCCGGCGGCGGCGGATTCGCTGACACCTACCGCGGGACAAAAGTCACGCACGTGAATGCAGTGATGCGGATTTTCAGTTTCGCGACAGAAAACCGCGATGGTTTCAATGCCATTGGCGTGACAAAACTCGACCATGCCGTTGAAATCAGGTTGTATGGTACGCATTGTGTCGAGTCCTGCGAGCGGCACCACCAGGTGAATGAAATCACCGCGAGCTGTTTCTATGGGTAATTCGGATGCCAGTGCCTCGGCATTCAGGCCAAGCACCTTTAGCAGGTTCCCGGTATGCGGTGGTGGCGCCTCGAAAGCGGGAGGCTTGATATCCAGCATGACCTGGCAACGACCATCGGCGCGTAAATTCAAGGTAACCGTTGCGCTCAATTTCGGTAAACGCAAAGTGATTTCGCGCGGCGCGTTTTTATCCAGGTCGATAAAACCCAGTTCCAGCATATGCGTTAACAGGCACAGCGTGCCATGCCCGCACATCGGCAGTTCCATGACGGTAGACATGAATTGTGCCGCGATCCAGTCGTCACCGTAATCATCGACGAAGGCGGTCGCCGGCATACCGATCTCACGCGCGATGCGTTGCCGCGCGGCGCTATCGATCGCCGCGGCATCGGTTATTACTGCCGCCTGGCTGCCGCCGAAAGCAGTGGTGGTAAAGGCGTCATAGAGTGCGAACGGAAACGAACTCATGGCTTGCGTTGCTGCCGGCTTGCCTGTTTGTCGACGCTGCCATTGTGCTTCAACACGACCGCGAACCGTGTCGTGTCCTTGCTTGAGGTCGCGTCGAAGCGGTCACGCATCGGCAGATCGTATATACAGGATGATCCTTCCGCGGTAATTTGATCGGCGGCACAGTTTGCATTAGCGCTGGCGATACGAATTACATCGATTACGCCGCGCACCGGGTCATTTTGCGTGGTCGGCGTTTTCGTGGTGAAAAGCGAGTTGTCGTGATCGAGCGCAATGTCGGTAAAGCTGCCACCAATATAGACTGCTATGCGGGCGCTGGGTTTAAGTGACACGATTGCTCCGGAAACTGGTAATGGCGCGATTACTACGATGTAATCTAAGCAAATTTGGTGCTTTTGCGGAAGCGTTTTCTATGTTTGAGATCGACCTTGATGTCCGGGCCTGTCATCTTGTCGAAACAAAAAAAGCGCTGCTCGCCCCATGAGCAACTAAACTCAGGGTTTACCTCGTTAATTTGTAAGGCATAATAAAACAATGAGGAATGCAAAAATCCTGAGATTGAACAAAGCGGGAACTCCAATTGACTGGATCTCCCGCGAAGAAGCCGCGACGCTGGTAGTAAAAGAGCAGGTTGTCTGGGCGCTTGGTGAAAATGCATTCGTAATCCGTGGTGGCGTCAACCGGCTCGGTAAACAATCGGTCTTGTCCCTGCCCAGCATTTTGGCAAGCGATGGGAGTGTCAAGCTTAGCGACTTCGTGCCACCGCTGGTTAACAGTTACCTGTTTCGCCGTGATCAGTTTTTATGCATGTATTGCGGTGGTGAATTCACTACAGACAATCTGTCGCGAGACCATATTTTACCGGTATCGCGCAGCGGCACGGACAGCTGGACCAATGTCGTTACCGCGTGCAAACGCTGCAATCATCGCAAGGCAAACCGGACCCCGGAAGAAGCGGGGATGCAGCTGCTCGCGGTGCCATTCGTGCCCAACCGCTATGAATTTTTCTATCTCGCGAACAAGAATATTCTTAGCGATCAGATGGAATTCCTGAAAACCCAGTTTTCCAGGCACGGAACCTGGTCTTAGGCGTAAATCGGGAAGCGTGCGCAGAGTTGTGATACCTGCTCCCGGTCCTCCTGCAGTAAAACTGTCGCATCATCCTCACAGTGCTCGACGGTGCGTGCGATAATTTCGCCAAGTAATTTGAAATCGTCTTGCCGCAATCCGCGCGTCGTTGCCGCGGCAACGCCGAGGCGCAAGCCAACCCACTGAGAAGGTTTTGCCGAGTCGAAAGGAACCGGGTTCTTGTTTGACGTGAGATTTATACGTGCCAGGCGATCCTGGACCTGTTGGCCAGTTAAACCGCGCGCGGCAAAATCGAGTAGCAGCATGTGCGTGTCGGTTCCACCGCTAACCAGTTTGATGCCATGTTCGGCCAACGTCCGGCCAAGCATGCGGGCATTGTCGACCACCCTTTTGCCATAGTCTTTGAATTCATCGCTCAACGCTTCACCCAGGCACACGGCCTTGGCGGCGATGATCTGGCTGTGCAGGCTGCCCTGCACTCCGGGGAATATGGCGGACTGCAGTTGCTTCGCCCATCGAGAGTCACGTGACAGAATCAGCCCGCCGCGCGGACCGCGCATTGTCTTGGTGGTGGTGCAGGTCACGACATTGGCGTGGGGCAGCGGAGAAGGGTGTACCCCGGCGGCTACCAGGCCGGCAAAGTGAGCCATATCGACAAGATAAAGGGCATCGACCGAATCCGCGATCTCACGCATGCGTCTAAAATCGATGCGACGCGGGTAAGCCGAACCGCCGGTAATCAGCAGTGCGGGACGAATTTCCCGTGCCTTTCGCGCAACGTTATCGTAGTCGATCAGCCCTGTTTCCCTGTCGACGCCGTAATGATGCGCGTCAAACCAGCGTCCAGACTGGTTCGGGTTGGCGCCGTGGCTCAGGTGTCCACCGGCGGCGAGATCAAGGCTCAAGATTTTGTCGCCTGGCTTGACGGTAGCGAAAAACACCGCCTGGTTGGCCTGGGTACCGGAATGCGGTTGGGCATTGACATATTCGCAGCCAAACAATTCTCTGGCACGATCTATCACTGCCTGTTCGACCACGTCGACGAACTCGCCACCCCCATGGAAGCGATTACCCGGATAACCTTCCAGGGTTTTATTGGTCATCGGGTGGCCAAGCGCGTCGAGCACGGCCCGGCTAACGATGTTCTCCGAAGCAATTAACTCGATCCGGGTTTGCTGACGGTGCAGCTCACTGGCTAACGCCTCGGCAATGAGAGGATCAGAGTCGATAACGGGGCGGTCAAAGAATGCAGGCATCGAAATGCTTCCGATCGGTTGGATACGCGAATCTATCAACTGTCAGCGTTACGTGCAATGGACGTTTCGATAAGACCGTACGGGAGTCCAATTTTTAACGGCTAAAGCTTGGTGTTCTTCTATACTCACAAGTATGATCCTAGAGGCTGCAATGGCAGGTTACCGGCAGCCGGCAACAACCGAGAATTTTTAAATGGAAGATATTTTCCAGGATATTTCGAAGTACTACGCTGCTAACATTGTCGATAATGTCCTCACTATTGGTAAAATTGTGTACCTGGATGGCAGTTACAGCTTTATCCGTGACGATATTAAGGGTCCGTTCAACCTGGTTGATCCGGATGCAGATGTTACCCGCATGGTGCATGTCATAGGCGAGATTCATCCACGTTCCGCGGTGGAGAAGATTATCCCGGTCGAAGTCAATTCCTGCCTTTACCTGAATGAGAATGAAGATACCGGCGAAATCGAAGTTCGCTCGATCCATAAGGGCATGGGTACCGCGATTTACTCCAAGCAGGAATGTCCGTTGATCCTGTGGAATCCGAAGTATGCGGATCATCGCTATTTCGATGTAATGGATATCCAGAACGTGTTTTCCGAGCAGGGGTTGAAAAACAGTTTTACCGCTATCCTCACCGAAAGCCTGCGCGAGTACGAGTTGTTCCCGCCGCTGGTCCAATTCAAGAAGTAACGCCAGGCTGCGGGCTTTCTCGCCGATGCCCGTGCGGTGTCACGACAGTAAAATATTGAATTCGGATCGGATTTTCGTATCGACGCTGGCGTCGATGTAATTCGGCTGGTGTCGCGCCAGGATATCCCGTACCTCATGGTTAGCTCTTTGTGCGGCATCTTTCGCGCCTGCCTCGGCCCAGGTAGTCGGTTCCAGGCGATCACCGATTCGGGGGTAAAAGTAATCGCGTTCCATTGCCTCCATGGTCTGGGTTTCGCCGATGAAATGACCTTCCCCGGTAATCACGTTTTTCATCGCTTCGAAGGCGAGCGTATCTTCGCTTACCTCGACACCGCGTATCATGCGGTATACGTGAGAGAGCATTTCGTTGTCGAGTAGAAAAGCTTCAAATGATACGCCCAGCAGGCTTGCCATCATGCCCGACGACTCGTAAACCATATTGGCGCCCGACAATCCGCATGCGAGCGAGGATAAGGCCTTTTCCATTCCCATTTGTGCGTCCACGGCCTTCGCGTCAGACATGCTCGAGGCAACGCCGGAAGGCACGCCGATATGATTCGCCAGTTGTGCAGCCGCCGCGTTAAGAATCGAAATCTCACCGCCACCTCCGCAAAATGCACCGCTGCGCAGATCGATGACAAAAGGCCAGTTGGAAAATATCATCGGGAATCCAGGGGCGAACAGGTTGACCATCACCAGCGCCGCTAGTGTTTCGGCAAACGAGGCCGCAAGCATGCCGTCTATGGTTGCCGGCGATGTCGCTCCGGACATCGCCGCGACGATTGCATTGATCGGCATGCCACGCCTGATACAGGCCATGGCGACTTCAAACGCATCCTCGCCGTAACGCATCGGAGAAATTATCGGGCTGATGTGGGCCTTGCAGAATGGCTTTTCGGCGAACTTGCCGCTACCCCCGGCCACCTGGTCGAACATATCGATAATCGGATCGACATGTTCACCGATGGTGAAATTCGTGCCCACCGGTTTTTGTGTGCCACGCATCAGGCAGTAGGCTGTATTGACGTCGAGTTCGAGGATATCGGGTACATCGGTGGCGACGCAGCAGCGGGTAAACCAGGATATGTTGGGCAAGGTGTCGACCAGGCGGGTGAAATCGAATAGATCCTGCAGCGTCGACGGGCGATAAATATGCGAGTCCAGATCGAGGGTTTGTACAGCGGCGCCACCGGTACCGAAGTAGACGCGATCGCCACCCACCTCGAAACTGTGCTTTTCGTCGCGCCCGTGAAGAACGAAGGACTTGCAGGCGCGATCAATAATGTCTTCGACCATATCCTGCGAAAAGCACAGGCGCCCGAGGTCGTTTATGCTAGCGCCGCTTTTGAGCGCCTGATCGACCAGGGCCGGTGGTGAATCGCCCATGCCAAGCTCGGCCAGCATACGCATCGAAGTTGCGTAAATCTGTTCCAGCTGAGTCCTGGTCAGCGGTCGATACTGGCCCCCTGTCGGGCCCGCGGGGGCCGGATTGATCGCGGGCGGCTTGCTGCGTTTCGCCAGCATCGCGGCGCGGCTACCACCTCGTCGTCGCTTTGGCCGGGGGGAATCACTCATGCCCGCACGCGCAGGTTTTCAGGATCGTAGAGAGCCGGTTCAACCACAACTGCAGCGTAGCTGTCGCCAAGAATCCCAAGCTGCAGCTCGGTGCCGATTTTTGCCATGTCTGGATCGATATAGGCGTAGGCAATGTTTTTCTGCACGCGATGACCATAGCCCGCCGAGGTTACCGAGCCCACCTGTTGCTGGGCCGCGAATACCGGATCGCCGCTGTGTGCACTGGCAATGTCGCAATCAACCGTCATCGACACCAACAGTTTTCGTGGCCCGCGTTCAAGCTGCTCGAGCAGGGCCTGTTTGCCGATGAAATCGGGTTTATCAAGCTTGACGAAGCGATCCAGGCGGGCTTCAAATGGATTGTGTTCATAAATCAAATCCGTCTTCCAGTGCAGGTAACCTTTTTCCAGCCGCATCGATTCGGTTGCGTAAAGACCGAAATATCCAGTTTCGAAGGCTTCTCCGGCCTGCGTCAGAATTTTCCAGACCAGATAAAGCTGCTCGTTGGGCACGTGTAATTCATATGCCAGTTCGCCGGAAAAGCTCACGTTCATCGCGGTGACCTCGGCATGGCCGACAAACATTTGCCGGCAATACAGCCAGGGCAAACCGTCTGCTGACCAGTCACCGCGCGGAGACACAGACTCCAGCAGTGCTCGCGACCTGGGACCGGCCACCACCAATATGGTATGGCTGTCCGCCATTTCTGTGAGCGTCACCGAGTCCGGCTTAAATCGATTCAGCCAGTCACGATCGTGCCATTCGGCCGCCGCGGCGGAGCCCCACCAGTAGCGATCTTCGCCGAGTTTGACCAGCGTGGCTTCGCTCAACACGTTACCCTTCTCGGTGAGCAGGTAGCACAGACCCAGCTTGCCGATCTGTGTTGGCAGGCGCCCGCAAATCATTTTATCGAGGAAGGCCTCGACGCCTTCACCGCTGATTTCATAACGGTTGAAACCGGAAACTTCCATGATGCTGACATGATGCTGCAAATGTTCAATCTCTTTGGCCACCACTGGCATAGTTGGCGTAAAGCGAAAACTATGCTCGTCGACGAAATGGGGATCCGGTTTGAAAAACAGAGTCCGTTCCCAGCCGTTGACAACTCCCCATGCACAGTTCATTTGATCGAGCACTGCATAAAGCGGGGTAGTGCGAGCGAGACGTGCTGCCGGGCGGAATTCATGCGGCAGGTGATAGTGAAATTCGTTCTGATAGTCCTCAATTGCTTTCAGACAAGTGTGCTCGGTGTTCGCATACTCGGTAAAACGCCGCGGGTCCAGGAACCACGCATCCCACTCGCATTCGCCATGCACGATCATCTCCGCCAGTAACTTGCCGTGACCGCCCGATTCGCCAATGCCGGCACGCAATCCGATCGCGCAGTAGGCATTCTCGATACCGGGGATCGGGCCGATCAGCGGCGCGCCGTCGATGGTGTAGGTGATCGGACCGTTGATCACGGTGTGGATACCGGCCTCGGCCAGCGACGGCAGGCGCTCGAAAATTCGCTCCATGTTATCCAGGCAGCGGTCGAGATCGGAAGGGCATAGCGCCTGGGTAAAATCGGGGTCGATGCCGTTCATGCCGAAAGTCTGGCAGCCCTGTTCGTAGACGCCGACCAGCAGCCC
>CALDDP010000254.1 GCA_937936805.1 uncultured Gammaproteobacteria bacterium
ACCGTGGTGGAAGTCTACGTCGAGCAGGGCGACGCGTGCGGCACCCTGATCGATGAAAGCCTGTGCCGCAACTGCCGCATTGTTGATGAAGCAATAACCGCCGTACATGTCCCCGGCGGCGTGATGTCCGGGTGGACGGCACAATGCAAAAGCTTCGTTGGCGCCATCGCGGATTGCCGCCTGCGCGGTTAGTGCAACATTGACACTGGCGCGTGCCGCTTCCCAGGTACCGTTGCTGATCGAGGTTTCCGCGGCCAGCGCGTAATGTCCGAGCTTGCCATCGATATGTTGCGGGATACGATGTTGCTGCATGCCACGGGCAGGCCAGCAGGTCGGGATCGCTTCACCCTCGTACCCGGTGGCAACCCATTCATCCCAGCAGGTTTCGAGAAAACGCAGGAAGTCTGCATCGTGTATCCGCTTGACCGCATCAATTTCAAATGAATCCGGCGCGATTACTTCGCCCAGTTTTACTTCCCTGACTCGCTGCAGAATATGCTCGGCACGGACCGGGCATTCGAAGGGCGGCACCAGGACCCCGCCATACAATTCGGTTCTGCAATCGCGTAGTGCGTGTTTTTCACTGAATACGGTTAGCATTGTTAGTCTCCCGAAGAAATGCGCATTTCTGTTTGTCGCGGCGGCTGCTCAAATGCCTGCTCACAGACAGGCGCGACGCGTGATTGCCCGGAGGACGTTGTCATAGATGGGCTCAAGGTCGCTCATCCGTCCTGCTGCCGGCCATCCAGGGTCGCAACAGCCTGATACAGGTCTGGCCTGCGATCTCGGTAAATTCCCCAGGCATCACGATAACGGCGAATCGATTCCATGTCGAATTCGTGCAGCAGTACTGTTTCGCTGTGATTGTCGGCCTGTTGGACGATCTCACCGGTATGGTCGGCGATGAAGGAATGCCCGTAAAAAGTGAGGTCGTAGTTTTCATCTTGAGTCGCATGTTCGGTGCCGATACGATTGGACGCAATCACCGGCACCATGTTGGCGGCTGCATGACCTTGCATGGTACGTTGCCAGTGGCCGCTGGAATCCAGCGTAATTGCCGGCGGTGGCTCGGAGCCGATTGCGGTCGGATACATCAGTAATTCTGCCCCCATCAGCGCCATGCTGCGTGCGGCTTCGGGAAACCACTGGTCCCAGCAAATGCCGGCTCCGATCCTGCCGTAACGGGTATCCCAGACTCGAAAACCGGTGTCACCGGGGTTGAAGTAACTTTTTTCCTGGTAACCCGGGCCGTTAGGAATATGTGATTTTCGGTAAACGCCAAGTATTGCGCCACCGGCGTCAACCATTGCCAGCGAGTTATAAAAAGCGCGATTGGCCCGCTCAAACCAGCTGAAAGGCAATACCACGTCGAGTTCTTCAGCGAGTTGCTGAAATCGTTTCAGTGAACTGTTCTCAGACAGCGTAGTTGCAAGTTCGAAATGCGCCGCATTCTGCTCGATACAGAAATAGGGTGTTTCGAACAATTCCTGTATGAGGATAACTTGCGCACCTGCGGAGGCTGCCTCGCGAATCAGGTTCTCGGCGCGTTGCAGATTTGCTGGCAGATTCCAGCTACAGGCCATTTGCGTGGCTGCAACCTTAAGCATTGACATCGATTTCACTTCCGGGATGTTTATTAATAATGCCGGATTCTTATCGATTTTTTGCGGCTTGGCTAGCAATAAAATAGAGGATCGCGCACAATTCTCCCCTTGTTGACCTGAAGATGAGTTATGCCTGATCACCTGCCACAGGACGCCGGAGAAAAATCTCTCTGGGGAGCTACCGCGATTGCCAATCCGGTGACGCATAGACTCGAGGAATCGTTACAGGCTGATGTGCTCATCGTTGGTGGTGGTTATACGGGATTGTCAAGTGCGCTACACCTTGCGGAACAGGGTGTGTCCGTAGTATTGCTGGAGGCTAAATCGATCGGTTTTGGCGGTTCGGGGCGTAACGCAGGCCTCGTCAATGCAGGCGTCTGGCAAAACCCTGATCATGTCAACGCCCGGCTCGGTGAAGCCTCCGGAACGCGCTTTAACCAGGCCCTGCGTGATTCTCCCGAGTTGGTATTCGAGCTGGTCAGGCGCTTCGACATATCCTGTGACGCGAACCGATCCGCTACCGTCAATATTGCCCATAGCCGGTCCGGGATGACCTATCTCGAGGATCGCTGCCAACAGTTGCAGGCACTGGGGGCAGCGGTGGAGTTAATTGACGGTGCTCGAACCGAAGCGATATCGGCTTCGCCGGTTTACTGTCACGGTGGGATCCTTGACCCGGGGGCCGGCACGATCCATCCGCTTAATTATGTACGCGGTTTGGCCAAAGCTGCCCTCGAGCAGGGTGCGCGAATATTCCAGGAGTCCGGCATTGAAAGCCTGAGCCGGCAAGACGATCGCTGGCTGGCGACTACCAGTGGGGGAAGAGTATCTGCCGACCAGGTTATCATCGCGACCAATGCCTATGCAGATGAAAACAGCGAACAGGTGAGGAAGTCGACCCTGCCGGTATTTATTTTCCAGTGCGCCACCGAACCCCTGCCGGCGGATGTCGCGGCCGGTATCATACCGCAGCGACAGGGCTTGTGGGATACACAGACCCTGATGACGTCGTCGCGTATCGATAGTAGCGGTCGCCTGGTGATGAGTAGCGCCGGCAACTTGCGGGGATTGCAGGGAGCGATCCGGCAGAACTGGATGCGACGCACGCGCGATCGCTTGTTTCCACAGGCCGCGGGCACCGCCTGGGAGTATCAGTGGAGCGGGCAGATCGGCGTAACCTCGAGCAAGATCCTGCGTGTGCAGTTGTTGGCACCGGGTGTATTTGCGCCCGCGGGATTCAACGGTCGCGGCATAGGACCCGGGACGGTGATTGGCAAGCACCTCGCAAACACCATCGTCAGCGGCAATCGCGATGATTTCCCGTTTCCAATCGAAGCCCTGTATACCGAGAAATGGCCCAGGTTACGTGCCGGTTCGATTAACTATGCAACGCTGGCACTGCAGTTTCTCAACAAACGCTTAAAATGATTTATCTGCAAGAGAGAAATTTCTGCAGGCGACGGATATGGCTGGAATTATCGACCGTTCCGGATAAACTTTGATCACATTCAACAGGTTAATAAGTAAATGACAGAACCCAGAAGAGTTTCTTTTGACTGGCAGGATCCGATGTTCCTTGAACAGCAATTGAGCGAAGAGGAGCGCATGATTCGCGATGCCGCGCATGATTACTGCCAGGATGGACTGATGTCGCGTGTGCAGATGGCAAACCGCGATGAAGTGTTTCACCGGGAAATCATGAATGAATTCGGTGCGCTGGGTTTGCTCGGAGCGACGCTGCCGGAAGAGTATGGTTGTGCCGGTGTCAACTATGTCTCCTATGGCCTAGTCGCGCGTGAAGTCGAACGGGTCGACAGTGGTTATCGTTCGGCTATGAGTGTGCAGTCCTCGCTGGTGATGCACCCGATTTATGCCTATGGCGACGAGGCCCAACGGCAGAAGTATCTGCCGCGACTCGCTAGCGGCGAATGGGTCGGTTGTTTCGGCCTGACCGAGCCCGACGCCGGCTCTGATCCCGCCAGCATGAGTACAACAGCGACCGCAACCGACGGTGGCTACCTGCTCAAGGGCGCGAAAATGTGGATTACCAACTCACCGATTGCCGATGTCATGGTGGTATGGGCCAAGCTCGATGGAGTGATTCGGGGGTTCGTGCTCGAGCGTGGCATGGAAGGCTTGTCCACACCTGTAATCGAAGGCAAGTTTTCGTTACGGGCCTCGGTTACCGGTGAAATCGTAATGCAGAATGTGTTTGTGCCGGCGGAAAATATTTTACCCAATGTGGAAGGTTTGAAGGGTCCCTTTGGTTGCCTGACCCGGGCCCGTTTTGGCATTGCCTGGGGTTCGATGGGTGCCGCCGAATACTGCTGGCACGCTGCACGTCAGTACACGCTCGATCGCAAGCAGTTCGGGCGGCCGCTGGCGGCAACCCAGCTGGTACAGAAGAAGCTTGCCGATATGCAGACCGAAATAGCGATCGGCCTGCAGGGCTGTTTGCAAATGGGGCGTTTGATGGACGCCGACAGTTGTCCGGTCGAACTGGTGTCGTTGATGAAGCGCAATAATTGCGGCAAGGCGCTCGACATTGCGCGGGTTGCCCGCGATATGCACGGTGGCAACGGCGTATCTGACGAATACCAGGTAATTCGGCACGTGATGAATCTTGAAGCGGTGAATACTTACGAAGGTACGCACGATATACATGCCCTGATTTTGGGACGCGCCCAGACCGGCATCCAGGCCTTTTTCTAACTGCCGTCGTCAAGTCCAGGCAATGAGAATGTGAAATGGCGGGACCCTTAGCCGGTTTTCGAGTGCTCGATCTGAGTCGCATTCTGGCCGGGCCCTGGGCCAGCCAGATGCTGGCCGATCTCGGCGCCGAGGTGATCAAGATCGAACGTCCCGGTAGCGGCGATGATACCCGTGGCTGGGGACCGCCCTACATGCCGGATCAATCCGGCGGTGCGACTGGCGAAGCAGCTTATTTCCATGCTGCCAATCGCGGCAAGCAGTCGGTTTGTATCGATATGTCGAAGCCCGCGGGTCAGAAGCTGATACAGACGCTCGCTACCCATTGCGATATATTCATCGAGAATTTCAAGGTCGGCGGGTTGAAGAAGTACGGCCTCGATTACGAGAGCTTAAAGCGAATCAACCCGGCGCTGGTGTATTGCTCGATTACCGGTTTCGGGCAGAGCGGGCCTTATGCCGCGCGCGCCGGTTACGATTTCATGATCCAGGCCATGGGAGGCATGATGAGCGTTACCGGTGAAGCCGACGGCCAACCGATGAAAATCGGCGTGGCGCTGGCGGACGTGCTGACCGGGCTTTACGCGGCCAATGCTATCCAGGCAGCCCTGCTGCATCGGCAGGAAAGCGGGGCAGGGCAGTACATCGACATGGCTCTGCTCGACGTGCAGGTCGCAACGCTCGCTAACCAGGCAATGAACTTCCTCGCCAGCGGCGAGAGTCCACAGCGCCGTGGTAACTCTCATCCCAATATAGTTCCCTATCAGGCGTTCCAAACCGCCGACGGTTACATCATTCTTGCCGTGGGTAACGACTCCCAGTTCGAGCGATTTTGCAGCCTGGTTGGCAGGGACGAGCTGGCTGCCGATGAACGTTTCCGCAGTAACAGTGATCGGGTCAGGTTTCGTGACGCGCTGGTGCCGCAAGTTGCCGCCATCATGCTGCAGAGATCGAGCGCACAATGGCTGGTTGACCTGAATGCCGAGGGTATTCCCTGTGGTCCGATAAATAACATTGAACAGGTTTTTGCCGATCCGCAGGTCCGGCATCGGGGCCTGCAGCTGGAGCTGGATCATCCCGCAGCCGGTAAGGCCGCCAGCGTAGCGAATCCGATCAGGATGTCGTTAACTCCGGTCCAGTACGATCGCGCCCCACCGCTGCTGGGCCAGCATACGGAAGAGGTTCTGTCGCGCCTGCTGGGGATAGATGCGCAGGAATTAACCCACCTGAAAGAAGACGCCATTATTGGCTAGATTCGATTAGACCAGACCCGGGCGCTTACCGGCATTTAGCTATGCAGGCTGTTGCTGGGTGATGCAGTGGATGCCGCCCCCGGCCGGTGCGATGTCATTAATGTTGACCATTTCCAGTCGCCGGTCGGGAAAAAGATTGCTCAGGAAGCTGCGTACTTTACTGTCGCTGGGGACGCCGTAAGCGGGCATTACCAGCGCGCCGTTCGGCAGGTAGAAATTTATGTAGCTGGAACAGAACATGTCGTGATCTTCACCGATCCCCTCGTGACTGATATCCATGTCTACTATCTGCAATTTTCTACCCTGCGCATCTGTCGCCAGTTCCAGTGCGCGCCGGTTTTCCCGCTCAAGCCTGGCTTCGACCCCCTGAGCCGAACTGTCTTTTTCGAACAACACTACACCCGGTTCGATAAAACACATTATGCCGTCGACGTGGCCATCGGTCATATCGGAGGTTTCGCCATCGGGGTCTCCCGGCAGCCAGATGATTTTACTGGCGCCAGTGGCCCGACATAGTTCGACCTCTGCCTCGCGTTTATTCATGCCCCAGTTTCGATTGGGATTCAGCACCACCGATTCGGTGGTAACCAGGGTGCCATCGCCATCGACATGCAGACCGCCGCCCTCCAGGGTGAGGCTCGAGCGGTAGCAATCCAGGCCCTGCTGTGCGAGTACACGCCCGGCAATCTGCGCATCTTCCTGGTACACCGGAATATGGCCTCCCCAGCAGTTAAAGCGCCATGCCACGCCCGCAATCTCACCTGTCCGGCGATGCTTGAGAAAACTCGGGCCGGTATCCCGCATCCAGGAATCATCGGTTGGCAGCGGCACAACTTCAACATTGTCGTCCAGCTGTGCTCGCGCCGATTCGATAGCGTCGGGATTGACTGCCATACTGACCGGCTCGAATCGGGCGATGGTGTTGGCAACGCGAGCATAGGCGTCTTCGACTACAGACATCTCTCCCCACAGCTCATTCGCGCTGGGCCAGATCATCCAGCAGCGACTGTGAGTCTCCCATTCTGCCGGCATAATGAAATCAGCATCTGCCGGGTCGGTAGAGGTTAAAAGCGATAGTCCGGTCATGGTTGGTACCTGTAAGTTGAAACAATCACCATTATACTGGCCAGGTGTCGGCCACTCGATAACCCGCGGGCCAGGGGTCGTCCGGGTCGAGCATTATCTGGTGGGTGCCGGTTATCCATGCCCGGCCCCTTATCGACGGCAGGATTGCGTCCCTGTTGCCGACCATTGTTTCGCTGACGATACGGCAATCAAAGCGCGAATCGATGATCGATCTGCCGATCAGTCGCTCCCCGGTCTGCATCAAACCTTTTGCATGTAGCACCGCCATGCGGGCGGAGCATCCGGTGCCGGTAGGGGAGCGATCGAGTTTGCCGGGATCGATCACTACTGTATTCCTGCTGACCTTGACCCCTTTTTCCATGATCAACGGTAAAGCGAATTGACAAAAAGAGATATGCGCCCAGTCGGGATTTATCGGATGCGAGAATCCGAGTTGTTGATTGGCCGCCCTGGTGATCTTTCTGCCCGTCTCCGCCAGGTCCCTGGCTTCATCAGGTTTGATTTCGAAGCCAAGCGCGGCCGCATCGACGATTACGAAACTGTCCCCGCCGTAGGCGGTATCGACTGTCAGGGTCCCGAGTCCTTCGACTTCCAGCGCCACATCAAGCTGGTCGGCAAAAGAAGGCAGGTTGTTTACCTCGATACTGCGGGCCTTGCCGTCTTCGCAATAGGCTTTTACCGGCACCAGGCCACCAGGGGCTTCGAGTATAAATTCGGTTACCGGTTCCTGCATCGCTACCAGCCCGGTATCGAGCAGAACGGTGGCAACGCAGATCGAATTCGAGCCTGACATGGGCGGCGTATGCTCGGGTTCCATAATAATGAAAGCAAACTTCGCTGCGGCCTGTTTCGCCGGCAGTAACAGGTTGACGTGTTTGAATACACCGCCACGAGGTTCATTCAAAACGAGGTTTCTCAGGCTTTGGTCCTCGGCTATCCAGCGGGCCTGCTCCCACAGGGTTTTCCCAGGAGGTGTCGCGACCCCGCCGACGATGACATTACCCACTTCACCCTCGGCATGGCAGGAAACCATGTGAATGATGTTAGCGCTTCTCATGGCTTTCTGAAGTGCAGGAAATGATGAACGAGCCAGGCGATCAGGATTGCGAAATAAAGCGCTAGCGCCCAGCCGATACTGGAATGCAAACGCGGTTGCTGATCAAAGTTCGCCAGGATAACAAGCTGAACTGCAAAAATGGCAAGCACAAGATGTACCACCCCCATAATCATCATCTGCCGGCGTAAAAATTTCCGCGTTTGCTCGATCCGCTCGGGCGCCAGCCAGTAGTCGCTATGCGGCAGTCTGCGGCCGAAGTTGGCGCGTTTTTCCGACCAGCGAGGTATAAAGGTGAATATTCCCAGCAGCATCAGCAGGATTAATCCATATAAGCCGAAAAAACCATTCCTGTTCGACCAGTCGTTTGGTGCTCCCAGGCCATCGAAATGTGATGCCAGGACAGCTGGCATTTGTGGATAGTAATAAGCGATCTGAATCATCGCGAGGACAGCAAGGCTATAAAAAATGCGCCTGAACCAAATCATGTTGATCAGCGGTGCGGGAAAATTTGACTCTAAAACACCGCGTGCATTGTGTCCAGCGGCATCGTGCGCGTGCTCCAATGCGGTTTTAAGGCTTTGTGGATTTTAATCAGGTATAAAAAACCCCACCACAAGCCGCGGGGTTTTAACAGGCTGCAATTCAGCTTACTGGTATTCGAAAGATTTACTGGCCAGTACGGAACGATCCTCGTCAAGCACGTTTACCGTCCAGGTGCCGGTCCACGAGGGGGCCAGGGTTTTGCTGGTCCAGACGCGCCAGCGTGCTGCTTTGACTGCAAAGGTTTTTGCAAACATGACCTTGCCGTTATGGGTCCACTGGTGGGTGATATTGTGGCCGGATAAATCGTTAAGCTCGGTAAAGAAGGAAATCGACGTGTAGGAACTGCTGTCGATGCTATCCACCATGATCACAGGTTCGTGATTGTCGACACCGATAGTGAACAGTGCGCGACTTACCTGACCGGCAAAGCTGCTGGAACTGACGACAATTGCTGCTATGAAAAACAGGCCTTTTATAGAGGGACGCATTGAGGTCTCCTTGAATGTGATCGTATTTAATATAGCTATAAAAAAAGGGAAATTCAGTTTCAGGTTAAGCGGTCGATGAGTTCCCTACTTTGAGTTATCAGTTCTGCCAGCCCGCAGCAAATCGATCATTGCAGTTGAACTAAGCGACAGGGTTCGATTTTTACGCGTCACTATGCCGAGTGGACGTTGCACATCCAGACCGCGCAAGCGGTGACTGCTCAGGCTTGAGTCGACCATGCTCCGTGGCAGGATGCTCCAGCCAAGGTTGGCTGAAACCATTACCTTGATGGTTTCGAGGTAATTGGTTTCCAGAATAATTTTGAGTTGACCCTTGCTGGCGGCAAAAAGGCTGTTAATGATCTTGCGCGTGAATGTGCCGAGCGACGGCAAAATCGCGGCATGCTCCAGCAGTTCTGCGGGGTCAATTTCCCGCTGCCTGGCGAGTGGATGATCAGCCGCCATGACGGCCACCAGTTGATCGACCCAGACTGGTTCGCAGGTAAGTTTTTCGTCGGCGAGTTCGGGCAATGTGACGATAGCGAGTTCCAGTTCGTTGTTTGCGATCGCGACACAGGCGTCCTCCGAATCCATGAAATGCAGGTCGAGGTCTACCTGCGGGTAGCGAATCTTGAAGTCCCTCAATGTATCCGGTAGACGGTGCAGGCCTATGTGATGGCTGGTCGCGAAGCTGAGACTTCCCGACGGTGCGTCCTGCTGCCGGCTCAAACTGGAACGATAGGATTTCAACTCCTGCAGAATACGCTCGGCGTGAGGTTTGAAAGCCTTGCCATTGGGCGTCAGAATGCTGCGTTTGCTGATACGGTCGAAAAGCTCTGTGTCGATGCTGATCTCCAGCTGGCGAATGCGCTTGCTGACCGCGGGCTGAGTAATGTGCAGTTGCTCGGCCGCCAGGGAAAACGAGCCGAGCTCGGCGACTGCGAGGAAAGCATCTATCTGGTTAATCTGCATGTGCATTCCAATTAGGAATTAAAATGATGAAAATTATGAATTAGAGTTATTTTAGATGTGGGCGTAAAATCAGGCAAGTTTTATACGGAAAAATAAAATGGCTGGAAAAACTCTCTACGACAAGATTTGGGAATCACATCAGGTGCGCCGCAACGATGACGGTACCGCATTGCTCTATATTGATCGTCATCTGGTACATGAAGTAACATCGCCACAGGCCTTCGAGGGGCTCGAAATCGCGCAGCGGCCACTATGGCGGAAGCGCTCGATCCTGGCGGTACCGGACCATAACGTACCAACCACCGCGCTGGAGCAGGGTATTACCGACCCGGTCGCCCGCCTGCAGGTAGATACGCTCGACCAGAATTGTGACAAATACGGACTCACCGAATTCAAGCGTGGGGATAAGCGCCAGGGCATCGTGCACGTGATCGGTCCGGAACAGGGCGCTACCCTGCCGGGCATGACCGTGGTCTGCGGTGATTCGCATACTTCCACTCATGGTGCTTTTGCCGCACTTGCATTTGGTATCGGCACCTCTGAGGTAGAGCATGTCATGGCGACGCAATGCCTGATCCAGAAAAAATCGAAAAATATGCGGGTTACCGTCGACGGTGCAGTGGGTGAAGGTATTACTGCGAAAGATATCGTGCTGCATATTATCGGTGTCATTGGTACTGCTGGCGGTACTGGCTGCACCATCGAGTTTGCCGGCGAAGCGATAACCAACCTGTCCATGGAAGGTCGTATGACCGTCTGTAACATGACCATTGAAGCAGGTGCGCGAGCAGGACTGATCGCCTGTGACCAGACTACCCTCGATTATGTCAAGGGACGCCCGTTTGCGCCCGCTGGCGAAACCTGGGACCAGGCAGTCGCTTGCTGGAATGAGTTACATTCCGATGCGGATGCGGTTTTCGACAAAGAAGTTTCGATTGATGCCGGCGAAATCAGGCCTCAGGTAACCTGGGGAACGTCTCCCGAAATGGTCTGCAGTGTTACGGACACGATTCCGGATCCGGCAAACGAGCCGGATTCGATCAAGGCCGGTGGTATGCAGACTGCACTCGACTATATGGGGCTGCGGGCGAACACCCCTTTTAACCAGGTTTTGCTGGACAAGATATTCATCGGCTCCTGCACCAATTCCCGAATCGAAGACTTGCGCGCTGCGGCCGAGGTTATCAAAGGTCGCAAGGTGGCAACCAGTGTCAAGCAGGCCCTGGTAGTGCCGGGGTCAGGTCTGATCAAGCAGCAGGCTGAAGACGAAGGACTGGATCGGATATTTGTCGAGGCAGGGTTTGAATGGCGCGAACCCGGCTGTTCGATGTGCCTTGCGATGAATGCTGATCGACTCGAACCGGGCGAACGTTGCGCCTCGACGTCAAATCGGAATTTCGAAGGGCGCCAGGGGCAGGGCGGCCGCACCCATCTGGTATCGCCGGCGATGGCTGCAGCCGCTGCGATTAAAGGCCATTTTGTCGATGTGCGCGAGTTGTAGAGGACGTCATGGAAAAATTTGAAAAATTCACCGGTATTGTCGCCGCAATCGATCGTCCCAACATCGATACCGATGCGATTATTCCCAAGCAGTATCTCAAGTCGATCAAACGTTCGGGGTTTGGTGTAAACCTGTTCGATGACTGGCGTTATCTTGATCCGGGTGAGCCGGGCCAGAGCAATACAGAGCGTCGTCTGAACCCCGAATTTGTGCTTAACAAAGAACCTTATAAACACGCGCAGATTTTACTCGCCAGGGAAAACTTCGCCTGCGGTTCCTCGCGAGAACATGCGGTCTGGGCGCTGATGGATTTTGGCATCAAGGTCGTGATCGCGCCCAGTTTCGCCGATATTTTTTACAATAATTCCTTCAAGAACGGTTTGTTACCGATAGCCCTTGGCGATGACCTGGTCGACCAGTTGTTTGCCGAGATGGAAAGCGCCCAGGATTACCTGCTTAGCATCGATCTGGAACAGCAGGTGGTTACTACAGCCGAAGGTGTTGAAATGACCTTCGAGGTCGATGATTTTCGCAGATCCTGCCTGCTGCAAGGACTCGACGATATAGGACTGACAATGCAGTACGCAGCAGAGATCAAGGCGTTTGAGCAGCGCTATTATGAAGCCATGCCCTGGTTGAAGTAGGAACGGATATGTCGAGTAAAATCGCAGTATTAGCGGGTGACGGTATCGGTGTCGAAATAATCGCCGAAGCAGTCAAGGTGATTCAATGCCTGCAGCAGGACTTCGGTCTTGCGGCGGAGCTCGAGTATGCGGCCATCGGCGGTGCCGGTTACGATCAGTACGGCAAGCCCCTGCCCGACGAAACCCTGGCGATCTGCGAGCAGGCGGATGCGATACTTTTCGGTGCCATCGGTGGCCCGGAGTACGAAGATCTGCAGCGGGAGTTGCGCCCGGAGAAAGGCTTGCTCAACTTGCGCTCGGCGCTTTCCCTGTTTTCAAATTTACGTCCGGCGATTCTGTATCCGCAGCTCGCAGATGCTTCCAGCCTGAAATCCGAACTGGTCGCAGGTCTGGATATCATGATCGTGCGCGAACTTACCGGGGGTATTTATTTCGGGCAACCCCGCGGCATTCGCGAACTCGAGAACGGCGAACGGGAGGGTTTTAATACCCTGGTGTATGCGGAACATGAAATCGAACGTATTGCGCGCTCAGCCTTTGACATAGCGATGCTGCGCAACCGCAAGCTATGCTCGGTCGACAAGGCAAATGTGCTCGAAGTTTCCGAGCTCTGGCGCGAGGTGCTGACCCGGGTTGCCGGCGAATATCCACAGGTCGAATTGAGCCACATGTATGTCGATAACGCTTCCATGCAGCTGGTGCGTGCGCCCAAGCAGTTCGACGTCATCGTCACCACCAATTTATTTGGCGATATTCTGTCGGACACCGCGGCAATGCTGACCGGCTCGATAGGCATGCTGCCGTCGGCATCACTCGATAAAAACGGCAAGGGATTGTACGAACCCGTGCATGGCTCGGCGCCGGATATTGCAGGTAAGGGCATCGCCAACCCGCTGGCGACCATTTTGTCACTGGCCATGATGCTGCGCTATAGCCTGCAGCAGGCGGAACTCGCGCAACAGATAGAAACAGCGGTCGGTAACGTGCTAAACCAGGGCTTCCGCACTGCCGATATCGCCGAGGGTGAACATACCGTCAGTACTGCGGATATGGGTGACGCGGTGGTAGCCGCGTTGCGCGCGTCGGCGAAGTAACTTTTCAAATGGGGATCGATTGATGAAAAGAGTTGGATTTGTCGGCTGGCGTGGCATGGTCGGTTCGGTACTGATGCAGCGAATGCTGGAAGAACAGGATTTCGCGCGTATTGACGAACCCGTATTTTTTTCCACATCTCAGACAGGCCAGGCCGGGCCCGATATCGGCAGGGAAGTTCCCCCGCTTCAGGATGCGACCGATATTGAGCAGCTAAAGTCTATGGATGCCATTGTCACCTGCCAGGGTGGTGACTACAGCAAGCAGGTTCATGCTGATCTGCGCGGCAGTGGCTGGAAGGGCTACTGGATCGATGCTGCCTCGACTCTGCGCATGGAAAAGCAAAGCGTGATTATCCTGGATCCGGTGAATCGTGCGGTAATCGATAATGCACTGGCCGCGGGGCAAAAGGATTTTATCGGTGGGAATTGCACGGTGAGTCTGATGATGATGGCCATGGGCGGTTTATTCGACCATGACCTGGTCGAGTGGATGAGTGTCATGACTTACCAGGCTGCCTCGGGTGGCGGCGCGCGGCATATGCGTGAACTGATCGCCGGTATGGGCAGCATTTACCAGTCTGTGGCTGATTTGCTCGATGATCCGTCTTCGGCAATTCTTGAGCTCGACCGGATGGTCACCGAGCAAATGCGTTCTCCCGATTTTCCGAGTAAGCAGTTTACGGTCCCCCTGGCTGGCAGCCTGATTCCCTGGATCGACGCCCAGTTAGACAATGGGCAAAGCCGGGAAGAGTGGAAGGCCGGGGTCGAAGCTAACAAAATCCTCGGTCGTGGCGACGATGCAATACCGATCGATGGGCTTTGCGTGCGGGTCGGGGCGATGCGCTGCCACTCGCAGGCATTGACCGTGAAGTTGAAAAAGAATGTGCCGCTGGATGAAGTGCACGAAATCCTTGCCGCGTCGAACCAATGGGTCAGGGTTCTGCCTAATGATAAACAGGTTTCCATGGACGCCCTGTCGCCGGCCGCAGTTACCGGGTCACTCGATATTCCTCTGGGCAGATTACGCAAGTTGAACATGGGTGATGATTTCCTGACCGGTTTCACTGTCGGTGATCAATTGTTATGGGGTGCTGCGGAGCCATTGCGCCGTATGCTTGTTATTTTGCAGGAGCATTAGCTTGGATCATCTAGTCGCACTCTCTCACGCCAGCGGAATCGCGGCCGAAGCAATCCTGGAAAAACTTCCTGAATCCGGCATAACGCCGGATTCGCTGGTTTTACTGGATCATGACTCGAATGTCGGCAAGCGGGTGCCATTTGCTGGCGGTTACCTGAGTCTGCAGGACCAGGGCAAATTTGATCTTGCGCAATGTTCGCTGTTGCTGATGCCGGAAGCTGATGCCCAGATGGAGTCGCTAGCGCTGAGCCAGGGTTGCCTGTTGTTAAGCCATGCGCTCGAAAGCGATTCGCCGGCAGTTTTTGCTGCCGCAGGCGGGCCGCAACCCGAGCTTTCATATACACAGACAAGTTTGCGGCTCGCAGGCGCAGAGCTTGCGAGCCTTTTGCCGGTATTGCTGGAACTTAACCAGGTTGCGCCGCTCGAGCACATCAATATAACCTTATTGCGTAGCGCCGAGTTTCACGGCAGGGTCGGAGTTGACGAACTGGCCTCGCAAACCATTAATTTATTGAACTCCAGGTCGGTAGAGCCGGACATATACGCGCAGCAGATAGCCTTCAACGTACTGCCGGAAACTTCTGACCCACGAATTGAGTCAGATATCAGGCATTTTTTGGGGAATAATTCATATACTGTCGTGCTGCAAACCGTTAACGTGCCGATATTTCACGGCCTTGCTGCAGCGGTGCAATTGCGTTTCGCATCAGATATCAGTTTTGATGGCTGTAAAAGCCGATTGGCTGGGCTTGCAAACGTGACTGTAGAAAACGGACCGGTCAGTCCGATTTCCGATTGTAATCAATCGTTTAACTGTGTTTTAAGTCAGTTTGAACAGGCGCCGAACCAGCCCGCTGAGCTGCGATTCTGGCTGGTAACAGATCCCATGAGATATGGATTAGCGAATAATTACGTGAATGTTACAGACTTTTTGCTAAAATCGTATTTGTAATCTATAGTTACATCTACTTGTGAAAGTGCTTTCTTTAAAGTAAATTCTCTGACTGCAATCATAGGTGCATGGAATTTAGGCACTTTATATAAGAAATAAGGTCGGGGAGCTGGGAGACTATAACGTGCGTAATCTGGGACTAATTGTAGCATTGTGGTTGGCGGTTCTGCTGCCGACGAACAGTTTCGCCTTGGGTCTGGGCGAAATCGAAGTCAATTCATTCCTCAATCAACCCCTGAGTGCCGAGATCGAAGTTATATCGGCTCGTCCCGGCGAGATCGATGATCTGCTGGTCAGTCTTGCTTCCCGAGAAGCATTTACCCGTGCTGGTCTCGCACGCACAAGAAACCTGTCTGAACTGAGGTTCTCGGTCAAGAAAAGCGAGGATGGGGAGCGGGCAGTTATTCTCGTTACAACCAGGGGTTCCGTCAAAGAGCCTTTTCTTAACTTTCTGATTGAGGCTGACTGGTCCAAGGGCAGGGTGCTGCGTGAATTTACGGTACTGCTCGATCCTCCTTTCTATGCGGATCAGCCCGCAGCGAGCGAAATCACCAGTCAACCGGTAGAGCAACCCGTAGTCGAGGAAGCCAGCGTCAGTGAGATAGTGGAACAGGCCGGCGTAACTCCGATCGCCGAGACTAGCGAACCCGCAGAAATAATCGCTCAAACAGATGAAACGATAGACGAACCAATAGCGCTGACGGAAGATACCGAGCCGGAGACCGGCACGGTTGAATATGTTGCTGTCGAACCCCAGAACATCGCTACAGGCGATGTTTCAGTCGTTAAGGGCGACACACTTTGGAGCATCGCTTCCGGTTACAAGGATCAGGATCACAGTATGGCGCAGGTGATGCTGGCGTTCCAGCGAGCTAACCCGGGCGCATTTAACGGCGGCAACATCAACAATATGAAGGTCGGTGCCGTGATGCGTGCGCCTAGTGCCGAAGAACTTGACGCCGTTGGACAGCAGGAAGCCTACGCAGAAGTACTGGTCCAGAATGGACTCTGGGATGAGTATGTTGCGCGGGTTACCGGAGCAGTCGCGCCTGCGGTAGCCAGCGAAGATGTCGGTGCTGAAGAGGTCGCCCAGCAAGACAGCGCGGAAGCAGAGAGTGAATTAAGCCTGTTGCTCCCCGGCGAAGGTGAAACCGAATCAACCGGTATCGGCGATACTGGTGACGTCGATGCATTGCGCACCAGGCTTGCGATCGCCGAAGAAGAGCTGGAGGCATCGCGCATTGAAAACCAGGAGCTCGAATCTCGAATCGCCGAGCTTCAGGCGCGCCTGTCCAAGGTTGAAGAACTGCAGAAGATGGTTGAGATTGAAGACGATAGTCTCGCCCAGATGCAGGCGGATCAAGCGGAGCAGATGGAACAAAGCGAAACTGCCGAAGCCATGGACCAGGTTGCAGAAGAGGCAGCTACCGATTCGGTTAGCGACGCTATCGAGGCCGATGAAGAGGCCCTGCTGGAAGAGTTGCTCGCCGAAGAAGCGGCTGCACAGGCCGAAGAGCAGGCCGCTGCCGAAGATGGTGCGCTTGGCGATGATGCGATGACGGATGAAGCTGTTGCCGAAGACGCGATGGCCGACGACACGATGGCCGACGACACGATGGCTGATGAGGCTGGAACTGAAACAGCCGCTAGTGACGCGATGACTAGCGAAGAGGCAGAGACAACGGCTCCGCCCCCGGCGCCCGTAATCGTGACCGAACCGGTGACTCGTGCACCATCTGTTTTCGACGGTATATTGCCGCCCGACGTTATCGATATGATTCCTTCGATGGGTGGCATCCTGGGCGACCCCATTATTCTCGGTGCAGTCGGCGGCGTTATCATTCTGTTGCTGATACTGGTAATCCTCAAGCGCAGGAAAAGTTCATCTGACGATGATTCCGGTATCAGTGCCAGTAGCGATGAAGATCTGTTCAGCGCCGATGAAGATGAAGAATTAACTCCGATTCATCTCGCTGATGGCGGTGTGGATGCCACTGCCGGTATGGATGTAGTCGAGTCTGAGGAAACCGATATCAAGATCCCAACCGAGGACGATATCGCCCCGGCAGAGACTGAAGCTGAGTCTGAAGATGATATTGCGGCTACTGCGGTCATTGCAGCGGTCGATACGTCCGAGCCGGAAGCGGAAGCTCCCGCAACGGCAGCTGGAGAACAGGACGATGTTCTGAACGAGGTGGATGTGTACCTCGCTTATGGACTCTATGACAACGCCGAAGATCTTCTCAATAGCAGTTTGACCGAAAACCCGGAGCGCGCTGATTATCGTTCCAAGTTGCTTGATACCTATTTTGCGACCAAGAATATTGACGCTTTCAGCAAGGAAGCCGAGAAACTCAAATCTATGGGAGATGCGGCCAGTGGCTACTGGGACCGTGTGCAGATTATGGGCTACGAACTGGCTCCGGACAATCCATTGTTTTCCGAAGCTAAAGATAGTGGCCTTAGTGCCGCCGACCTTGAGATTACCAAGCCTCAGGAAGCGGATTTTGATCTTGGCGCATCCGAGGACGATGATACCAATTTCTCCACAACTGATTTTAACCTCGGTGAAGACGATACCGGCGGTGATTTTAGTGACACTTCCAATATGGGTGAGGCGGGCGAAATAGCCGAGACTCAACAGATCCCCCAACTTGACGAAGTGTCCGAACTCGATGACGAAGAAGACACCAATTTTGGTGCTGAAGCCGCCACAGAAGCTACCGCCGAAACCCAGTTCGATGCGGCTCTGGAGCTTCCGGATGACGTAGGTGACGAGCTCGAGTTTTCGATGGATGACGATTCCAGCGGTAGTGATAGTGCAGAGGATGAAGCCGCGCCCGCAACCGATAATGTCGATATGGATGACATCGCGATGGAATTCGATATCGCCGAGGAAGAGGCTGCCGCGGTAGACGACAAGTCTGAAGTTGATATTGGTGCCGAATTCGAAGAAGCCCTGGAAGAAGCGGGTGACCTGGATCTTGATGATTCAGAGGTAATGCCGTTCGAACCTGACCTGACCGATGCCACTGCAGCTGCCCTGGAAATTGACGATGATGCCGTTGAACTAAATAAGGCTGCGGAGGATGAAACGGGCTTCACAGACACGGGAGTCGTTTCTCCAGGACTCGATGATCAAAACGACGACGGTATTGATCTTGGTATGGAAGATACCGCGATGATCGATCTGGATGGTGATGGGACTTCTCTCGCCACCGCAGAGCTGAGCCTGGATACTGCCGAGTTGGCGATGGCCGCGGGCGATGACGATGACGATGATGACGATATTTCCATTATTGACTTTGGCGGCGAAGATTTTGTCGAACCCACGGATGTCATTGAATCGATTGAAGAAGCGGACGACTCAACTACTCTGGATGATGGTGACAAGGATCAGACAGGTACTTTTGCACCAGGCGATTTCGAACAACCAACCGCAGCCGTCGATCCGGTTTCGGATATCGAAGATATCAGCGACCTGATGTTGCCGGACGACGTTGACGAGGTTTCTACCAAACTTGACCTTGCCCGGGCTTTTATTGATATGGGTGATACCGAAGGTGCCCGAGGCAGTCTCGAAGAAGTCATGTCCGAAGGAAATGATGAACAGAAAGCAGAAGCAAAATCGCTGCTCGAACAAATCTGACCTGACCACAAGTACACTTTTTCTAACTGAAGTTGCCGAGCCCGCTGTGAAAACAGCGGGCTTTTGTTTGCTCGCCATTCTAACCGGGGTCAGGATGGCTTAAAGTTTCCGTGTTTATTATAGAATGCTGCCCCTCCCTGTTGCACGAGGTAATTGGCGACTGCGATCGGGCCAGTCGAACGACGGAATTTGAATAATGAAATACGCCATAGGTATCGAGTATTGTGGAACTGCATATTGTGGCTGGCAGCGTCAGTCGCATTGCGACTCCGTGCAACAATATCTTGAAACCGCGTTAGGATTTGTGGCTAATCACCCGGTTGAACTGGTATGTGCTGGACGCACTGATAGTGGTGTGCATGCCATCGAGCAGGTTGCGCATTTCGAAACCAGCGCCGAGCGCAGCGAGCGTGCATGGGTGTTAGGTTCTAATTGCCGTTTGCCACGCGATATACGACTAAAATGGGCAGTTCCCGTGGATGATGATTTTCATGCTCGTTTCGGCGCCAGAGCGCGGGCTTATCGATATATGATTCTCAATTCTCCGGTTCCCAGTGCTATTTTCCACCATCTCAGCAGTTGGGAGTTCCTGACTCTGGATCAGGAAGCGATGCATGATTGCGCGCAAATACTGCTGGGTGAGCATGATTTCAGCAGTTTTCGCGCAGCGGGCTGTCAGGCTAAATCATCGAGCCGGAATGTCCATGAAATTTCGGTTACCCGGCGTGGTGAAATGATTTTCCTGGACATCAGTGCAAACGCTTTCCTGTATCACATGGTGCGCAACATCGTTGGTAGCCTGATCGCTGTGGGTAAGGGAGAAAAGGACGCCGGCTGGTTTGCACGCGTTTTCAAGGCTTGCGATCGGAACCTTGCAGATAAAACAGCAGACGCGGCGGGGTTGTATTTTCTGCATGCCAGTTATGACGAAAAATTTAAGCTCCCCACCACGGCAAAAAAACCAGTATTATTCTGATATGACCTACCGTACTCGAGTCAAAATCTGCGGAATTACACGCCCGCAGGACGCACGCTTTGCCGCCGACAGGGGAGCCGATTCAATTGGCCTGGTTTTCCATCAGCCTAGCGCACGAGCGATTACAATCGAGCAGGCACTCGAGTTGCGCCGGGTAGTGCCGCCTTTTGTCACTGTGACCGCCCTGTTTCTGGACGAGAGCGCGGGCTGGGTTTCGCAAGTTGTCCAACAGTTGAGACCTGATTGCCTGCAGTTCCACGGCAACGAGTCCCCTGAATTTTGTGAGCGCTGGCAAACCCCTTATATCAAGGCCATTCCGATGGGCAGCATCGATGACCCTGACGCTTATGCACAGACGTATAATCTGGCGCAGGGTTTTCTGCTGGACAGCAACGTTGCTGGACGACTGGGCGGATCAGGTGATACATTTGACTGGTCTAAAAT
>CALDDP010000255.1 GCA_937936805.1 uncultured Gammaproteobacteria bacterium
TTCAGCGGCGTCAACTGGACCGTAAAGGAGTATGGCTTTCCCTACAGCAATGTCACCGGCATTATCGAGGTAGCGCCGCTCGAGGCAATGCTAACCCATGCGATCAAGCACTCCGATGGGGCGAAAAAGGCGATCTATATCGGCGCCGATACCCTGACTGAAAAGAAGAATCTGGATCGCGTCGCCAGGACCTCGAAGAAACTCGATATCGAGCTGGAAGGTATTCTGGTGTCCAACGCAGCTGAATGGAAGGCCCAGTACCTGGCGGCGCAGGATGCGGATTTTATCGTCATGGGCAGTTACTCCGGCATCAGCGACTGGAACAAAACCGAGTTGGCCGCCTTTGCGGTCGAGCATGCAAGGAAACTGACCGTCACCAGCCACGAGTGGATGATGCCCTTCAGTACCATCGGTTTCACCAAGATTCCTCAGGAGCACGGCGACTGGGCCGCCCAGACCGCAATCGAAATCCTGAAAGGCAAATCACCGCGTGAAATACCCATCGTTGCCAATCGGGACTGGGATTTATGGCTTAACGCGGCTCACCTCGAATCTACCCAAATAAAACTGCCACGCAAGTTTATGCGCAAGGCAAAAAAGATTAACTGAGCGGATTTCGGAGTTACTCGAATTGAAGATACGAGAGGCCAACTCACGCCTGCTGTTCCTGGTGTCGGGAACGGTCATGGTTGCGCTGGTTTGCTGGCTGGTATTCAGCCTGCAATCCGACAAGCTGCGCGAGCGTTACGAAGTGCAGGCCGACGCGGTATTGCTGGCGATGGCCCAGCGAATGGCGGTCGCCGAGGCTTCACTGGATGCGCTGGTGGGCCTGTACCAGGCCAGCGATGACATGGACGCGGCCTTGTTCACGCCGTTCAGCGAGGAAATACTGCAGAATCATCGTTTTATCGATTCGCTGCAGTACCTGACCTATATCACCCACGTCGAGAAACAGCCTTTCATCGAGGAAATGCACGAATCCGGATTCAGCCAGTTTTCCGTCCACGGCGCTGCGCGTGAAAACGCCTGGCCGGTAGATCCGGACTTTTACCTGGTTACCAGTTTTGTCGAACCCCTGACGCCCTTGTCGGCGAACCTGATGGGCATGGACTGGCTTGCAAACGACAAGCTGGAGGGCGCGTTTTACAAGGCGGCAAGCGAAAACACGAGTCAGCTGATTACTGCGCCAGGTGGATTGGGAAAAGACCGTCACCTGGTACTGTTAAAACCGACCTATTTCGGTCGCTCGGTACAGACAAACGCCGCGGATCGTTTCGAACAGATCAGCGGCATGTTCGTCATCGTTCTCGACTGGGATCAATTGGCCAGTTTAACGCAGGCTAAGGGCGTAAGCCGGTTACCGGTGGAATTCAGCCTGTTAACCGAAGACGGCGAGATATTTGCGCATCATGAAGCGGGGTTAGACGACGTCATCGAGAGCAAAATCGAGACGGGCAACATCTCGCTCACGGTTAGGACCCACTATCACCAGGTTGCAACCCGTAACATGTACCTGTGGGTTATCGCGGCCGGGCTTCTGAGTGCGATACTGTTTTCGATTATCGTGCTCGAGCTGCGCAGCCGCTATCTGCTAAAGCGAGACAAGAACCAGGCGCAATCGCAGCTTTACAAGGAACGTGAGCGGGCCGAGGTTGCATTGCGCTCGATCGGCGATGCCGTGATTACGGCCGATGTCGACAACAATATCAATTACCTGAACCCGGTTGCCGAGCATATGCTCGATTGCATCCTGGCGGATGTCCGCGGCCGCCGCCTCGCCGACCTGATCAAACTCGAATTTCGGCCATTTGGCGATGCGATCCTCGATCCCGTCGATTTTTATATCGACATGACACAGAGCAACCTGCGCCAGACCGGTATCGATATCGTGCTTAAAACAGGCGCCGGTGAACTGTCGGTCGATGGTAACGCGTCACCGTTGCTGGATTCGCAGGGCCAGTTGATCGGCTCCATGCTGGTGCTGCGCGATGTCAGCCTCGAGCAGGAGTTGACCAGTCAGCTGGTTTACCAGGCCAGCCACGATTCGCTGACCGGGTTGATGAACCGGGCCGAATTCGAAAACCGGGTCAAGGAAGCGCTCGATATAAGTCGCCAGAACGACAGGCAAAACGCGCTGTGTTATATCGACCTCGACCAGTTCAAACTGGTCAACGATACCTGCGGTCACGGTGCCGGCGACGAATTGCTAAAGCAGCTGGCCGGCGTTCTGCAGACCCTGATGCGCAAGGAAGATCTGGTGGGCCGCCTGGGCGGGGATGAATTCGGTATATTGCTACATGACTGCCACCAGGATCAGGCGCGGAAAATGGCCGAAAGAGTGCGTGAGGCGGTGCACGAAATGCATTTCAAGTGGGGAGACAAGATCTTCGATGTCAGCGGTAGTATCGGGCTGGTGATGATCAACCGCATGAGCGGCAGCCTGTCCGATCTGTTGAGTGCCGCCGACCTGTCCTGCTACGCGGCCAAGGATTCCGGGCGTGACCAGGTGCATGTTTACCACGTCGACGACGCCGAAATCGCCGAGAAGTACCGTCAGATGCAGTGGCTACCACGCATCAAGGAAGCGATTAAAAATAACGAGTTCGAGCTGGCAATACAAACGGTGGCGTCTTTAAGAAATGAAACAAGCCCGCAGATCATCTACGAATTCCTGTTGCGTTGGCCGCAGGACGACGGCAGCCTGATTTCGCCGGGAATGTTTATTCCCACCGCCGAACGCTACGATTTGATGCGCGAGCTCGATGGCTGGGTTATCGAAAATGCGCTTGCCGCGATCGCACAGCTGAAAACCGCACTGCAGTACCCCGCAAACCAGATGTATACGATAAACCTGTCGGGGCAATCGGTTTGCGATCCGGCGTTGGCTGATTTCATAGTCGGTATGATGAGCCGGCTTGAGGTTGATCCAAG
>CALDDP010000256.1 GCA_937936805.1 uncultured Gammaproteobacteria bacterium
AAATCGTAGGGTCGATAAACCTCGGGCTTGATTCGTTTTACGTTCCAGGTATGAAAATACTCATGGCTGCAAAGCCCGAGGAAGTCACGATAGTCATCATCCACACCGCTTTGCCCGGGCCTGGGCAGGCTCGCACGGCTAGCGATCAGGCTGGTGCTGCTGCGGTGTTCGAGCCCGCCATAACCCTCGCCGACGATGAGCACCTGGAACTGGTAATAATCCATTGGCGCAGGTTCGCCGAAGAAGCGGATATGATGCTCGCAGATTGTCTTCAAATCGTTGGCCAGACGAGCCTGGTCACATTCGAAACGACCAGTCAGAATAATATCGTGCGGCACGCCGCAGGCGTCGAAGGCGATGCGTGTAAAGGCACTCATTTCTACCGGGTGGTCGATCAGGTCGTCGTAATCGAGCGCCTGGTAAAGTCCGAAATCGTAGGCGTCTGCCTGCTTGCGCGCGAGCGAAGTCGCGAGCTGCCAGTCCGCACAACACCCGGCCTCAGGTTTCTCGATCAGCACTTCACAGGGCTGGTCGCCCTGACCCTCAATCTCGACGAACACGCTGCTGCCGTTGTAATAGCCACGAGTATTATCGAGATATGCAGCGCGCACCGAAAGGTCGTTCGCGTAGACCTTGTAGGTTACGGTCAACTCACCGCTGCAGGGGGCTACGCGCCAACTGGATTTGTCAATCTGTTCGATGGCAAGCTCAGCAACCTGGTCGCAGGCAGCCAGGTCGAGCAGATTACGTGCAAAATCGCGGATCATGTAACTACCCGGAATCCAGTTGGGCAAACGCAGCTGCTGCCCGGCCGGATCGGGTTTGTCGATTCGGATCGACACATCGAAGTAATGACCGCCGGGATTACGACTGCTAATCTGATATCTGATCATGTAGAAAAACTACTCATAAAACGAGGGCGAAGTGTATCATTGGCGGCTTTGACGAAACATACCGGCTAACCCGATGAATGAATCGCTGAAACATTTAAACCGTTACTCGACCCCGGCAAAGGCGTTGGTCGAACCCGCGCCTGACGACACGCAGTTGCACACGATCCTGAAAACCGCGTTAAGCGCACCCGATCACGGACGCCTGCACCCCTATCGTTTCATCAGCATCCGCGGTAAGGCGAGGCGCAGGCTTTCCGAGATCTTCGGCCAGGCAACCCTCGACCGGGATCCAGGTGTCGACCCGGCCTACCTGGCCAAACAGAAAGACAAGCCCCTGCGCTCACCCCTGATCGTGGTCGTGGTGGCAAGCCTGATCCAGAGCCCGAAGATTCCGGAGATCGAACAAATGCTCAGCGCCGGCGCGGCCGCCCACAACGTACTGCTGGCTGCCAATGCACTCGGCTTCGGTTCAATCTGGCTCACCGGCGCCAACGCATATGATGCTTACGTCTGCAGTGAGCTGGGGCTCGGCGAAAACGAACGCATTATTGGCTTCATCTATATCGGCACACCGGCGATTGATCTGCCGCCACGCCCGATTCCGGAAGTATCGAGACACCATCTCGAGTGGAAATAAGCCTTAGCCGGAACCAGGCCAGTTAATATCTGAAACCGCCTCAGTTGGCGCGAGACAAGGCGAAATCGAATTCAACGCCGTATAGCGCCAACTGAGGCGGTTTTAGAGTTCGATGCGCTCTTCTTCGTCGGGGTGTCCGTAGGCGCACAGAAATCCGCCGACAAATTCGATCGCGCAATCATGCGGGTCTCCCGGACCCACCGCCGCTTCTACCCTGGCCCGGTAATCTTCGGCGCTGTCTTTGGGCCGATAACCCAGATGGGCAACCTTGTGGTTGGAGAAAAACAGCTCCCTATTGTCGGAAATGCCGTAAACAACCGTGTGACCGATACGTTCGCACACCAGGCAACGTTCCACCAGCTGAACCAGATCGTCAAAACTCAGCCAGGTAGCAAGATGACGGCGATCGACTGGTTCGGGGTAGCAGGAATTGATGCGCAGGCAGGCTGATTCAATGCCAAACTTGTTGAAGTAGAGCTTTGCCAGGTCTTCGACGAAGCACTTGGAAACCCCGTAAAGCGTGTCCGGGTTATGCGGCGTATCCGTATCGGCTCCGACTTCACGGCGCTCATAACCTACCGCGTGGATCGAGCTGGCGTAAACGATACGCTTGATACCGTGACGACGCGCGGCTTCATAAACGTTATAGCCGCCCTTGATCGAGCTTTCCAGAATTTCCTCCCAGGGCCTCTCGACCGGAGCCGCACCAAAATGGACTATAGCGTCGCAACCTTCAACCACCTTCATTACCGCATCAAAATCACCGAGTTCACAGGAGATGGCTTCTTCGTGCGCCGCGGAGGTAGCGATGTCATCCCGATCGGTAAGTCGAATCTTTGTCGCCAGCGGCGCCAGGCCCTGGCGTAACACCTGGCCCAGGTTTCCGGCAGCGCCGGTGATAAGTAGTCGATTGAAACGTGGCATGACTGCGACCTCGAAAAAACGGGTATTGTAGCTTATACATGGTCGAACTTACGCTGTGTTTTGACCCCGTGCGGAAGTATATCCGATACTCACGTACCGATACCCCGCGCAGTTGCTCGAAGGTCACCGTAAATCAATTCAGCTTTAGT
>CALDDP010000257.1 GCA_937936805.1 uncultured Gammaproteobacteria bacterium
AAGGCTACGCCGGCGGAAGAGCAGATTATCAGAAAATTCATCGCCGATCCGGATCTGACGAAGCTCGTTGGCAGCCAGGAAGTCGACGGTGTCAAGACCCTTTATATTGCTTACCCGATTCGCATTATCAATCCCAAGTGCCTCGCCTGCCATAGCACACCGGAGGCGGCACCAGCCGCAATGCGCGCTATTTATGGTGATACCGGCGGGTTTGGGTGGAAATTGAACGAGGTTGTCGGTACGCAGATGGTGGCGGTGCCCTATACGTTGCCGGCCGAACTGGCGCGCAAAACCTTTATCAGTTTTCTGGTCTCCCTGGCAGTAATATTCCTGTTACTTTTTTTCGTTATCAATATCACTATAAGCAAACTGGTACTTACCCCCGTTTCGCGACTGACCCGAATGGCCGATGAACTCAGTAAAGGAAACCTGAAGAGCGCGGAAATCAAGGTAACCGGAAAGGACGAGCTTGCGGAAATGTCGGCGGCATTCAATCGCATGCGTCGAAGTGTTATAAAAATCGTTCAATTAATGCGCAAAATGCAGGCCAAGATCAAAGCCAAATCCTGAATATGTTTGACGTCTCACTGCAGCTGCTTTGCACCCGCAAATCGGGTACGCTGTCGCGGGTTGTCCGCGGAACTGAACGATCAAGGCGAACGTGATTACTTTTTATCCATTATCGAGCGCGATAGAGAGGGAAAATAGAGCCTGTAATTTCTGTGAACTAGTTGTACCCGGTTCAGATCTGATTCAGCTAGCATTGTTTACTGTTATGCGCAATCGATTTTGGGCGACACGCGTTTATGGGGAAAGAGCCTTCATTTGACCTGGAAAGTATCCTTGCAAAATTGCAGAATCGGCGAGAGTTTCTGCAGCTTTTCGGCAAGGGGCTGGGCTATGGTGCGCTGGCCACAATGTTACCCGCCTGTGGCGGTGGTAGCAGTGGCGGCTCGACTTCTGCGGATGATTTGCCGAACACTACGCCGCTGGGAATCAAGGTGCCGAAACCGATCACCGAGTACAGCGTGCTCAAGCGCACCAGTTTCGGTGTGCATCGCGATGAGTTCGCGTCGATTAAGGCCATCGGCATTACCGATTATCTTGAGCGCCAGCTCGATTACACGCTGATTAATGTCGACGCACTGGAAGCGGAGATAGCCACCAGGTTTCCGCTGACCCTGCAAACTCCGGACGTTTTAATGGCAACTTTTCCGGATAATATTTTTGACGTTGCGACGCAGATGATTGCCGCGACCCAGTATCGCCATATGTTCAGCGAGCGCCAACTGTTCGAGATCATGGTCGAGTTCTGGAGTGATCACTTCAATATTCACCTGGTCAACGGGCTCGGTCCGACACTCAAGCCTTTCGATGACCAGCAGGTGATCCGCAAACATGCGTTAGGAAATTTCAAGGATCTGCTGCACGCCTCGGCGAAGAGTCCGGCGATGCTGTTTTACCTCGATAATTTCTTCAACCAGGCGGTTGCGCCGAATGAAAACTACGCTCGCGAACTGATGGAATTGCACACGCTTGGTGTCGACGGTGGTTATACGGAATTAGACGTCAAGGAAGTTGCGCGCTGTTTTACCGGCTGGACATTGCGCTTCCCCGACGATCTGAGCGGTCCCTACGGTGAGTTTGTTTTCGCATCCGTTATTCACGATAACCTGGAAAAGACGGTGCTCGGTAATACGATTCCTGCAGGTGGTGGCCAGGCCGATGGCGAGCAAGTGCTCGACATTCTCGCGGCACACCCGTCGACTGCAATCTTTATCGCTACCAAGTTATGTCGACGCTTCATCAGTGACACACCGGCTCAGACAACTGTCGAAGCGGTGGCGAACGCTTTCACCAGTTCAAACGGCGATATCAAGGAGACCCTGCGTGCGCTGTTCGCGGCGCCGGCGTTTGTCGATAGTGCCGACCAGAAGTTTACCCGCCCGAGCGAATACCTGGCGGGTCTGGTCAGAGCGTTGGCGCCCGATACCGGTTATCCCCCCGACCAGGGCCAGACCTGGTTCTACGCGCAAAATACGCTCGGGCAGATACCGTTTTACTGGCCGACCCCGGGGCTATCCTGACCAACAGAGCTACTGGGCCAGTACCGGCGGCTTGCTGAACCGCTGGCGCCTGTCTTTCCTCAGCCTGGACATTCCCAGCATCCTCAATCTCGGCATCCTCGATATCGATTACCTGCCAATGCTCGCTGGCGCCGACACGCTGGCGACGGTAGTCGACGCGACCGTTGAAGCGGTGCTGATGCGACAGCTATTGAGTGAGCATCGCGACAGCATCCTGGAGTGGCTTAAAGGTTATTTTAATGTGACCGAAGACGAGGTGCTGGCGCCCGGTGGACCCGAGTTTGCGGCCGCGCTTACCGCCGCGGTGCTGGTCAGTTCGCTTTATTTTCACTTGCGCTAGGAGTAAACGGTGTCGACAACCAACCCAATCGCTGCCCATCCGACGCTTCCCGGCCACGATATCCTGGTATGCATTTTTCAGCGCGGCGCGGCCGACGGTCTCAATGCGGTCGTACCCTATACCGATCCCGATTACGCAGGCTTGCATCGCCGGACGATTGCGGTACCGCCTCCCGTTGATATGAATGATCCCAGGTATCTGACTACCGAATACGCGCTGCATCCCGCATTGTTGCCGTTGAAGCCGATCTACAATGCGGGCGACCTGGCACTGGTTCACGCCACTGGCGTGCCCCACCAGATACGCTCGCATTTCTCGGCGCAGAACCTGATCGAGCGGGGTGTGGTCGATAAGAATGATCCCAGTACCGGTTGGCTTGGGCGCCACCTCGCGTTGAGCTCGCCAGCGTCCAGTTCGGCGTTTCGCGCAATCTCGATCAGCGGTAACGTGCCGGTCGCACTGGGCGGCGCGCTCGACCCGCTGGCGATCGATAATCTAAATGACTTCGGCTTCGATCAGGACATCATCGACTCGGGATATCCGCAGGTGCTTGCCGACCTGTTTAACAACCCGTTGCCGTTTTCCGGGCCGGCCAGTGCCGCGCTAGCTGCAATGGAAGAACTGCAGGCGGCCGATTTAGCCTCGATCGTGCCGGAAAATGGCGCGGTCTATCCAGCGAACAGTGCCCTGGCTAACAAGATGCAGCAGGCGGCGCAGTTGATCAAGTCACAGTTGCCGGTCGAAGTAATTTGTGTGGATTCCGACGGCTGGGACCACCATGAAAGCCTGGAATTTTATATCGATCAGTCGCTGGATGAGCTAGCGAAAGTTATGAGTGCGTTTCATACCGATATGGGCGCGTCGATGTCACGCATCACCGTGCTGGTCTATACCGAGTTCGGACGTCGGGTGGCGGAAAATGGATCGTTCGGTGCCGATCATGGGACCGGCAGTCTGGCTTACCTGATGGGCGGCGGCGTCAATGGAGGCCAGGTCATCAGTAGCTGGCCGGGACTCGCGCCGGCAAACCTGGAATACGGAGAGGATTTGAAAATCACCACCGATCTGCGATCGGTGATATCCGAGCTGCTCAATAAACGACTCGGAGGCACCAATGTCGGCACGGTTTTCCCCGGGTTTTCAGGCGTCACCGATGTGAATGCATTTCTAAGCTGATGTTTCCCGGTTGGCGATAGCGTCTGTTACCGTAAGCATAGTAATAGCGGGCGATCCCCGGATCCCGTTTCGATCGCAATAGGGATGGCTAATAGTTTCTATTAAACCTTGACCCCAGGCTGGTGTTTATCTTGTGAATAGCGATCGGCATGGCTATGATGCTCGGTCTAAAACATGGGACTAGCGAGGTTTCTGATGAAAGTGTGTGTACTCGGCGCCGCCGGTGGTATCGGCCAGCCACTATCTCTGTTACTCAAGTTACAGCTCCCCGCGGGCAGTGAGCTGGCGTTGTACGATGTAGCGCCTTTCACTCCAGGTGTTGCTGTCGATTTGAGCCATATCCCAACCGATGTCTGTGTCACCGGTTACGTTGGTGACGACGACGCGGCTGCGATGAAGGATGCTGATATTGTCGTCATTCCTGCCGGAGTACCGCGTAAGCCGGGCATGACGCGTGACGATCTGTTTAACGTGAATGCCGGAATCGTCAAGAAACTCATCGGCACGGGCACCAAAGTCTGTCCGAATGCCTGTTTCGCGATTGTTACCAATCCGGTTAATTCCACCGTGCCGATTGCCGCCGAAGTGCTCAAGGCCGCGGGAGTGTATGATAAACGTAAACTATTTGGCGTGACCACGCTGGATGTAATCCGCTCGAATACCTTTGTTGCGCAAACCGTGGGCAAGAGTACCAATGAAGTCAATGTTGACGTCATTGGCGGGCATAGCGGGGTTACCATCCTGCCGCTACTGTCCAGCATTCCCGGCGTGGAATTGAGCCAGGCCGACATCGAGGCATTGACACCGCGTATCCAGGAGGCTGGCACCGAGGTAGTAGAAGCCAAAGCGGGCGCCGGTTCGGCAACCCTGTCGATGGCACAGGCGGCGGCACGTTTCACCCTGTCGCTGGTGGCTGCGCTGAACGGTGAGACCGTGACCGAATGCTGTTACGTGCAGGTCGGCGACGATACCAGCAGTTTCCACGCGCAACCGGTTAACCTTGGCAAGGACGGGGTTGATTCGATTCCGCCAATACCCCCGCTCAGTGATTACGAGCAAAAAGTGCTCGACGAAATGCGTTCCATCCTCGATGGCAATATCAGTAAAGGTATCGAATTCGCCAACGCAGATTAGCGGGTAATAGCAAGGTTGTATTTTCGCACAACCTTGCAAGCCAGCGCGGCTCGACGGCAATCCCCCTATCGCTTTAGTTCCTTGCCCAACCCTTAAAAGGTTGGGCAGGACTATGTCTTACGTCGCCTTCCCGGTAGTAATATAATCGGCCCATGGGTTCACCGTTAGACAACGAACAAGTTGGCGCTCGAATCCCGGGTCCAAATTTCGAAAAGACGATCTGGAGGTCAGTTTCATGCGAAATTCGATACTACTTTTGATCGCATTGCTGATATCCGGTTGCAGCGCAAAGAAATCCGATCAAAATGACGCGGGAAGCATTAGTGAAATCGGAGTGATTGTCGCCAGGGAGGATGTCGAAATGATGACTGTTGAAAAAGAGGTCCGGACCAACATAAGCGCCTACGGCGGATTGTCCGGGCATGGTGGATTAGCCACTGGGGCGGGGGATTTATTTCCACCGCGCACCTCGGGTGGGAGTGCCAGAAGACCGATGCGATACGAAGTTGAACTGCAAAACGAGGGCCGGATTACTGTTTACCATGACAGTTACGAATTTCAGATTGGCGATTGTGTCGAAATTGGCCTGTACCCGGATAACGAAGAACGCCCGCCTGCGATGAAGCGAATCAGGGGCGGTTGTTAGCCACGTCAGGCCAATGGTTTTAGCGCCCTGCGTTTATCTTCGACATTCCTGCGTTTGCACGGGAATCACCCAGGCCCCTTGCCAGCATATTTGTTTTGCTCCTTGCGTGGTATTCTGCGCCGATGAGCGACGAAAAAATCTCCAACAATAAGGCCATCGACGCCGCGCTGCACCTCAACGGTAATCCGCAGAACGTCAAACAGTTCTATGACGACTGGGCAAAACATTACAATCTTGATACCAGCAGCTCGGAATATAGCGGCCCGGCCATCGGTGCTAAGCTGCTGAGCGAGTATTTGCCGGCAAAGGACAGCAGGTTACTCGACGCGGGATGCGGCACCGGACTGGTCGGCATCGAATTACACAATCTCGGTTACCGCCATGTCGATGGATTTGACCTGTCCGATGCGATGGCCGAAAAGGCTGTCGCCAGCGGTGCATACCGGCAGGTCATAGGGGGTATCGATATGATGCGCGCCGCGGAAAACTATGCCGATGCGAACTATGCCGCAATCCTGTCGATCGGTGTTTTTACGCTCGGCCACGTTGCACCGGAGGCATTGATAGTATTGCTGCAGCTCGCCAGTCCGGGCGGCTTGCTGTTGGTCTCGACGCGCACGCATTATTACGATCAGACCAACTTCCAGCTGGTGATTGATGAGCTGATTGAATCCGGGCAGCTTGAACTGCTGAAGGTTATCAGGGATGCACCCTACAACAATGACGGTGACGGTCACTACTGGGTGATGCGAAAAGCAGGTTAGATCAGGTTCAGGCGCACCGCGCTGATTGTTGTTGCCAGCCATCCAGCCGGCTGCTTTTTTACGCCTGAGCGAAGCAGCAAATATCTGCCGGCACGCGGTGCGGAGTAAAATACAAACTATGATTGATTCCGCTTCGATGTTTGAGTTTAATGTGACGCTGCAAATGTCGATCGGCCCAGCCTTGACGGGAAGTGTTAAATGCCAGCCAAACAATTGAATGTAATCAGCCATTGTAAAAAATCACCGTGGTTTTCCCGTACCTGGAGTGAAGCTGCATTTTACGGTGAATATGCCGATCGCCTGGTGTTGCTGTCGATGGGCAATGACACGGTCGAGGAGTACTGGAAGCTGCGTAAGTCGGTCGGATTGTTTGACGTACCCGAGCGACCGGTAGAGATTAAAGGCAGGGACGCGATCAGCTTTCTCAATCGTATGTTTACGCGACCGGTCGACACCCTGCGCGTCGGTCGCGGCAGCTACGGGCTTTTGTGCCACCAGGGTGGTGGCCTGGTCTGTGATGGCATCTTGTTCAAACTGGCCGCAGACCATTTCTGGTATGTACATGCCGATGCTGATGTATACCTGTGGCTGGTAGCGCATGCGCATGATTACCAGGTCGAAATCAGCGACCCCCGATCCTGGGTTTTACAGGTCCAGGGGCCAAAATCGATGGCGGTGCTGGCTAATGCCTGCGATGGTGGCGCACCCTCGGAATTTCGCTATTTTGATGCTTTCCAGGGGCGCATGGGAGGTCAGCCGGTGCTGATAAGTCGCACCGGTTGGTCCGCGGAACTGGGGTTTGAGGTTTACAACATGGACGCGGACGTCGATGGCCCGGCTTTGTGGGACCACCTGATTGCAGCCGGGGCCGATTTCGGCATGACCGGCTGTAGTCAGCTTGCGATGAATATCCGCCGTATAGAGGGAGGTATTCTGAACTATCGCACCGACATGGACTGGTACACGACGCCCTACGATATGGGGCTGGGGCAGTTTGTCGATCTCGAGAGCCGCGATTTTATAGGCCGGGACGCGTTACGCAATGCGACCAGGGAGCCCCGTTTCGGCGGTTTCAAGTGCGAGGAGCGTCAGCTGCGCTACGGCTCGGAGGTGATCTCGAATGGAAAACCGGTAGGCCGGATTACCGCTTTCGAAATTTCCCCCTATCTGCAGTGTGGTGTCGGTTTTGTGCTGTTCGATGCTGCGGATAGCATGAAAAGCGCCGGGCTGACGGTGCTCGACCGGGATGGCAACGAGTGTCCCGTGGAACTCGTCGAGCTGCCCTTTTACGACGCCGAGAAAAATATACCGCGTGGGCTTCAGTCAGTCGACGCCTTGATCGAATAGGCAGGGATTAACCCTGCACCGATACCTGTCTGCCTGAGGATCCCGGGTCTGTCATGGTGGGCGTCTTTTTTTATCAGGAGATATGCAGATGGCCGACAGAGTTTCTATATTGATTACCGGCGCTTCAGGCGGTATTGGCCGTGCCGCCGCCATCGAATGCGCGCGCCGCGGCGCACGCATCGGTGTTCACTACAACGCTAACCGGGAACGCGCCGAAGCAACCCTCGAACAGCTGCATGGTGACGGCCACCATTTATTGCAGAGTGATATCAGCGATCCTGCTGCGGTCGAACAGCTGGTCGAAGACGCGCACCAGGCCTTCGGTGGTCTCGACGTGCTGGTAAACAATGCCGGTATATCGCAACGTCACAGGTTCGAAGATATCGACTATGCCACCTGGCAACGGACCTGGCAGCGTATTGTCACTACCAACCTCACTGCAGCGAGCAATTTGTGTTTTTGTGCCGGCAAGAAAATGATAGCTCGGGGCGGTGGTCGAATCGTCAATGTGTCTTCGCGAGGGGCGTTTCGTGGCGAACCCCTGATGCCCTGGTACGGCGCTTCTAAAGCCGGCATGAATGCGATGGGGCAATCCCTCGCTCAGGCGCTGGGCCCACAGGGCGTGTTTGTCTACACCGTGGCGCCGGGTTTTGTCGAAACTGAAATGGCGGCCGCCGTGCTGGCCTCACCCGAGGGTGACAGTATCCGGAATCAGAGCACTATCGGTCGCGTCGCTCAACCCGAAGAGCTGGGCAAGACGATCTGCTTTCTGGCGCTGGACGCACCCGAATTCATGACCGGATGCATCGTCGACGTCAACGGCGCCTCCTACCTGCGTTCATAGTCCTGCGTAAACCGGGAGGCGCTGCCAGCATCGTGGGCATCAGCTGCAGGAATAAGCAGTTGTCAGGACCGCCTGAAACGGGGAGCGGATGGATTTGATTCCTCTCGGGTCGGAAGATGTGTCCGGGTTTCGGGGCGTAAATATTTCCTTGCTGGTTGCAATTCGAGCATGTCAAACTGCTGCGTTATGGAAGGCTCGATAACACTGCCGCTATGGCTGTTTTTGTTGCTGCTGGTAGCGGCTTTATGGTTGCTTCTGGAGCATCTGCTGCTGCCTGTATTTCGACGCTATTTTCGGCGCAGGGTGGTTCGGGTTATCGCGGAAGTTAATACCCGACTCAATATTGGAATCAGGCCGTTTCAGCTCACGCGCAAGCAGGCCCTTATCGACCAGTTGGCGTTTGATGACCATGTCGTTGCGGCAATGAAAGAATATGCCGCAGAAAACGATATGCCCAAAGCGCTCGTGCATGAAAAAGTCCTGCGTTACGCTAACGAGATTGCGCCGTCCTTTAATGCCTACGTCTATTTTCGATTCGGTTACTGGCTTGCCAGAAGCCTCGGGCACATGCTTTACCGGGTGCGGGTTGGATTGTTCGACGATGGTGAACTATCCCGGGTCGACCCCAATGCGAGCGTTGTCTTCGTGATGAATCATCGCAGCAACATGGATTACCTGCTGGTGTCGTTTCTGGTGGCTGAAAAGGCCGCGATCTCTTACGCGGTCGGTGAATGGGCCAGGATCTGGCCCCTGCAAACCCTGATCAAATCGATGGGTGCTTTTTTCGTGCGGCGTAACTCTCGCAATGCGCTGTATCGACGGGTGCTGGAACGCTATGTCCATCACGCCACGCGGGCCGGGGTATGCCAGGCGGTTTTTCTCGAGGGGGGATTGACCCGTGACGGCCTGCTGCGCCAGCCGAAGCTGGGATTTCTCGACTATATGCTGCGTGATTACCATCCCGAGATAGATCGCGATATCGTATTTGTGCCCGTGGGGGTCAATTACGACCGTGTGCTGGAGGACGTTAGTCTGGTGCGAAAACTGGACCCGGAGTCAGCCCCGAGAAGCACCTGGTTTGTCATCAAAACAAGCTTTGGATTTGCGCTCAAAACCCTGTTGATGAAGCGTGAGAAGCGCTGGTTTCGATTTGGCTATGCGGCCGTTAATTTCGGTAATCCAGTATCGATGACCGAGTACTGCCAACAACAGGATATCGACCTGTCGACGCTTGATCGTGATGCGCGCTTTGCACATATCGATCAACTAGGTCATCGCTTGATGGATGAAATTTCTGCCGTGGTACCGATTTTACCGGTGGCATTAATGTGCGAAGTAATGTTGGCGAATCAAGCGGACTGGATCAGTGAACTTGGCGCCAAGACGGTGGCTGTTGCGCGGATCGGAGATCTGCAGGCCAGAGGCGCGCCGATAAAAGTATCGGCCAGCGCATGCGAGGATGTATTGACCGCGGCGCTGTCCATGCTCGAGGGACGTGGTTTGATCGAGAGCAGGGACGGCCTGATTCGAGCGAAACCGGAGGCACTGGATCTGCTCAACTATTATGCCAATTCGATCAAGCACTGGAAAACCGGCTCGTCAACCTGTGCTGAATCCTGATGTTGCAGCAGCAGTAGCGCCGGGAATTGTCATTTAATCAGGCGTTGTGTCGGTGCGTTTTACCCATTTCCAGCCGGTGATCATCGGTTTGATCAGGTTTTCTTTTTTCCAGACCAGATAGAACAGAATTGCGCTGACATGCAGTATAACCAGAACCAGGATGACATCGGCGTTGAAGTGGTGCCACCAGGTGAGTCGATTAACCATGGCCTCGGAGACATACCCGGCCAGGGGGCCATACTCAAAAAAGTCATCCGACTCGATAAACAGCCCGCTTAGCGCCTGTGCGCCAATGACAGCCAGCATGGCAATCACCGACAACGATCCGACCGGATTGTGACCGGGAGAGCCACTGGGCGCACGTCGGCCCATATGTCGCAGGTAAGTTAATAATGCCGTCGGAGTGGGGATTATCGCCCGGTAACGAACCGGGGTCGGGCCGGCAAATCCCCACAGGTAACGGAACACCATCAGGCCCAGGATCAGGTAGCCGATGTAGAAATGCCATTGGATGGTATCAAACGACATGAACTTGCCGAAGCTCCAGCCGAGGCTAACGGCAAGCACCAGGATCCAGTGCCACAATCGTGTCACCGGGTCCCATATTTTTTCGAGGTGAAAGCCTTCCAATAAGGTCTCAGGGGTTATTTTTTCTCGCGGAACTCATCATGGCATCCCTTGCAGGATTTACCAAGCGCGCCGATTTTGGATTTCAATGCATCGGCGCCGGTTCCGGCTACAGCAGCCAGGTCGGTGACCGCACTACGGTACTTTTTACCATACTCGCCGATTTCCGGGTAAGTCGTCCAGATTTTTGGCAGTGACGTGGTTTTGCCGGGATAGGCTTCGTTGTCGGTGCCTTTCATCCACGCGCGGCCATTATCGAGATCGAGCAATAATTTAAGATTTCCGGCCAACTTTGACGCCATCGCAGCGTCGTAGGCAAGGTCACCCTTGGCCATCGCGAACAACGGGCCGGCGTTAAAGGCACGCAGCTGCATTTCACCCTGGCGCGCTTTGATCGCATTCATCTTTGGGTCTTTACCCGCAAATCCGGGTGAAGTTAGTGCGAGACCGACCAGTAACAGAATAAATTTGGTTATGATCTTCATGGTTTGTACTCCTATTTGTAATTTTTGACCGTGTTGGCGCATTATATACGGTCATAAAAATACATCAAATTGTCTATTTTTGCGCTATAGTGCTGCAATTATGCAGCATATCAACTGGGATAACCTGCGTTACGTCCTGATGGTCGCCAACAAGGGCTCGATCGCGGCGGCGGCGCGCGAACTCGAAGTAAATCGCACAACGGTACTGCGGCGAATCAATACTTTCCAGGAAGACCTTAACTGCCGGATTTTCGATCGCGGGGATTCAGGCTACGTGCTGACTGCAGAAGCCGAAAAGATGATCGACGCTGCTCGCGAAGTAGAAAATACCCTGTTCGATATGCAACGCCAGATCGCCGGTCACGAGCTGAAGCTCGAAGGCGAATTGCGCGTGACCACGACCGACAGTTTTATACTGTCGATGCTGGGGCCGCACCTGGCATCATTTCGCGAGAAACATCCCTATATCGTGATTGACCTGTTGGCTACCAACAACGTCCTCGACCTGCATCGCCGTGATGCCGATGTGGCGATCAGGCCTACCCGGCAACCGGAGTCGAACCTGGTCGGGCGGCGACTTTGCGATGTAGAGTTCGGGGTTTACGCGGCGCCGGAATTTGTGCACACCATGTCAGACCAGAGTGTTTTCGACCAACGCTGGATTGGATTTGCCGATAGTCTGGTGACTACGCCGGTGGGAACCTGGTTTGATGCCACTATCCCGGCGGCTAATATCTGTTTGCGCTGTGATTCCTTTGTCGCAATGCGCGTTGTGGCGGAAGCGGGCATGGGCCTGGCATTGTTACCTGTTTTTCTTGGCGATGACTCGCAAACCCTGGTGCGTGTACAGGCACCAACCCGCGAACTGGCCACCGGACTATGGATTCTGACGCATCCTGACCTGGTTCGTTCAGCCAGGGTGCATGCGTTTGTCGACCATATCAGTGCAGCGCTCGGTTCACCCTGATACGGGTGATGGCTATGCCCCCCAGTATTGTCGCCAGGGCGACGAAGTGTTGCCAGGTAACGGGTTCAGAGAGGAACCAGGCACCGCATAAAAACGCCACCACCGGAATCAGGTAGTTGATCGTTGACAGGAAAGTCGGGCCGGCGCGATCGATCACCAGGAACAGGATTATCGTGGCGATACCGGTTGGACCGATGCCGAGCCAGACCACGGCCAGCATTGAATCCTGGCTGATACTGTTGTTCTCGGGCGCCATTGTCAGCCAGACCGGCAACATGACCAGGCTTGCCATGATCAAAACCCCGCAGGCGCCGACCATCGGGCTAAAGCGGGGCAGGCGTTTGATCAGAATAGAATTGACCGCGTAACAACTGGCCGCGGTAAAAATCGCCAGGCCACTCCAGAATTCGCGGCCACCGCCTTTGAATACCGGGCCCAGCAGCAGTATGACCCCGGTGATACCCAGCGCGAAGCCGATTATCTTGTAGCGGTTAAGTGTTTCGCCTGCGACAAAGTAATGCGCAAATACCATGGTCAGTAACGGCATGATCGCCATGATCATGCCGGCGACACCGGAGTCGACTTCCTGTTGTCCCCAGGAAATCAGGAAAAACGGCAACGCGTTGCCAACGATAGCCATCACCAGAAACCCGGCCCAGGTAAGCCACTGCAGTGGAATCCTGTGTCCCCGTGCGAAAACCACCAGCGCCAGTACGATCGCCCCCAGGGTCAGGCGATAAAACACAACCGTAACCGGATCGATGGTATCGACCGATATTGCGGTGAACATAAACGATGTTCCCCACAATGCAACCAGCACCAATAACAGTGCCCAGTTCACGAGAATGGTTTTTGAGTCCAAAGATTAGTCTTGCAGTTGTGGCAGGTCCCGATAGAGTTCGAGTGCCTCCGGATTCGCCAGCGAATGAATGTTTTTGACTGCTCGGTCATGTACTACTTCGCGTACCGCGAGCTCAACAATCTTGCCTGACTTGGTACGCGGGATTTCGGCAATCTGAACGATTTTGGCGGGGACGTGGCGCGGTGTGCACTTCTCGCGCACGGTGCGACGAATCCTGTTCTGCAATTCATCGTCGAGTTCGAGCCCGGGCTGTAAAACCACGAACAGAACCACGCGCACATCGTCCTCCCAGTCCTGGCCTATCACTATACTCTCGACAACTTCATCGAGCTGTTCGACGTGGCGGTAAATTTCAGCCGTGCCGATGCGCACGCCCCCCGGATTCAAAGTAGCGTCGGAGCGACCGAAGATGACGATGCCGTTGTGCTCGGTCAGCATGACGTAATCGCCGTGATGCCAGACATTTTCAAAGCGAGCGAAATACGCGTTGTGATACTTTGCACCGTCTTCATCGCCCCAGAAGTAAACCGGCTGGCTGGGGAAAGTCTGCGTGCAGACCAGCTCGCCTTTTTGGTTACGTAACGAATTACCGTCTTCGTCGAATACGTCGACCGCGAGGCCGAGACCCCTGCACTGGATTTCACCGCGATAAACAGGCAGTAACGGACAGCAGATGACGAAGCAGGAAACGATATCGGTACCGCCTGAAACCGAAGCAAGGCAGATGTCCTGCTTGATGTTCTGGTAAACGTAGTCGAAACTTTCCGGCGCCAGCACCGAACCGGTGGACGCGATCGAGCGCAGTTGCGGGAGCGTGAATTTTTCGCGCGGTCGCAGTTCGGCTTTCTTCATCGCATCGATGTATTTTGCCGAGGTGCCGAAAACAGTCATACCGACATC
>CALDDP010000258.1 GCA_937936805.1 uncultured Gammaproteobacteria bacterium
ACTCTTATCCGGCTACAGCACTTCAGGCGCCAGTGAAATAATTTTCATGAACTTTTCGCCACGCAGCTCGCGGGTTACCGGTCCAAAAATACGCGTACCGATCGGTTGCAGGTTATTGTTCAGGATAACCGCGGCGTTACCGTCGAACTTGATCGCGGAACCGTCGGGGCGGCGCACACCGTGCGCGGTACGCACGACGACAGCGTTATAAACCTCGCCCTTCTTGACCTTGCCGCGCGGAATAGCATCCTTGATGCTAACCTTGATGATGTCGCCAATCGCAGCATAGCGTCGCTTGGAACCGCCGAGCACCTTGATGCACTGCATCTTGCGCGCGCCGCTATTGTCGGCGGCATTTAAAACTGTTTGCATTTGAATCATAGCTTGCTACCTGCGCGCTCTAGTTTGCTTTCTCAACGACCTTCACCAGTTTCCACGACTTGGTCTTGGAAATTGGACGGCATTCTGAAATTTGAACAGTATCGCCGATGCCACATTCATTGTTTTCATCGTGAATGTGTAACTTGGTCGACTTTTTCATGAATTTGCCGTAAATCGGGTGCTTCACTCGACGCTCAATCATAACCACGGCCGACTTGTCCATCTTGTCGCTGACAACCGAAGCAGTCTGGATTCTTAACACCTTTTCACTCATGACTCTTTACCACCACGGTTTTCGTTCATTACGGTCTTTACACGCGCGATATTCTTGCGCACGCTGGAAATCTGATCGTTACGCACCCCATCCGGGTTCAACCCCCGTTGCATGCGCAGATTGAACTGTTCGCGACGCAGCGCGATAAGCTCCTCGCGCAGCTCCTTTTCCGATTTTCCACGTAGTTCTGCAGCGTTCATTACATTACGGTCCTGGAAACAAATGTTGTCTTGAATGGAAGCTTGGCGGCAGCCAGGCGAAATGCTTCACGGGCTATATCTTCGTTAACGCCTTCCATCTCGTAGAGCACGCGACCTGGCTGAATCTTGCACACCCAGTATTCGACATTACCCTTACCTTTACCCATACGCACTTCAAGCGGCTTCTTGGACACCGGAACATCCGGAAAAACACGGATCCAGATCTTTCCGCCACGCTTGACGTGACGCGTCATCGCCCGACGTGCGGCCTCGATCTGGCGAGCGGTAATCCTGCCACGCTCCACCGCCTTGAGTCCGAATTCGCCGAAGCTGACCTTGCTACCCGTAGACGCGAGGCCTCTATTGCGGCCCTTAAACTGCTTACGGAATTTTGTTCTTTTAGGCTGTAACATAACTGGGTTCTCTTACTTTGCCGCCTGCTGGCTACTCGAGTCCTTGCTTGCAAGATCGAAAATTTCTCCCTTGTAAATCCAGACCTTGACGCCGAGGATGCCATAGGTAGTCAGCGCTTCCGCAAAACCGTAATCGACATCGGCACGTAGAGTGTGCAGCGGCACACGACCTTCGCGATACCATTCGTTACGCGCAATTTCAGCCCCGTTGAGGCGGCCCGATACATTAATCTTGATGCCCTCGGCGCCAATACGCATTGCATTGGTAACCGAGCGGCGCATCGCGCGACGAAACATGACACGGCGTTCCAGTTGCGAGGCAATGCCTTCCGCTACCAGCTGCGCGTCCAGTTCCGGCTTGCGAATTTCTTCGATGCTGATCTTGACGTTGTTGATATGCGCAGAAACCAGTCCCGCGACTTCGATACGCAGTCTTTCGATATCTTCACCCTTCTTGCCGATGATGATGCCGGGGCGTGCAGTATGGATTGTTACCGCCACCGATTTCGCCGGCCGCGATATCTGGATGCGGCTAACAGCCGCCTGCGCCAGCCTCTTTTTCAGGAACTCGCGTATTTTCAGGTCTTCATCGAGAAAATCCGCGAATTGAGCTGTATCTGCGTACCACTTTGAGGTCCAGTCGGTGGCAATCCCGAGACGGAAACCTGTTGGATGTACTTTTTGTCCCATGTCTGCCTCTTTAACTATCCGCAACGGTCACGGTAATGTGACTGGTACGCTTTACAATTCGATTTCCACGTCCCTTGGCACGTGCGCGCATGCGCTTCATGCTGGGTCCCACGTCTACAAAAATTGACGCAACCTTGAGTTCGTCTATATCAGCACCGTCGTTATGCTCGGCGTTGGCAATCGCCGACTCGAGCACCTTACGCACCATCGGCGCGGCTTTCTTGTTGCTGAAAGTTAGCAGGGTCAACGCCTTTTCAACCGGCATTCCGCGCACCTGATCGGCTACCAGGCGGCACTTTTGCGCTGAAATTTTGGCGTGGCGATGTTTAGCAGAGGTTTGCATATCGATTACCTTTTCTTCGCTTTTTTATCGACGATATGACCACGGTAGGTACGAGTTAGCGAAAATTCACCTAATTTATGACCCACCATGTTCTCGTTAATCAATACCGGCACATGCTGCCGCCCGTTATGAATCGCAATGGTAAGCCCTACCATTTCGGGCACGATCATGGAGCGCCGTGACCAGGTCTTGATCGGGCGCTTGTTATTGCTGGCAACCGCTTCGAGCACCTTGTTCATCAGGTGCTGATCAATAAACGGGCCTTTTCTCAGTGAGCGTGGCATTTACTATTTCCTCTTGTTCCGACGACGCACGATAAGGTTGTCGGTACGCTTGTTCGAACGTGTCTTGAAACCCTTGGCCGGGGTACCCCAGGGTGAAACCGGATGGCGGCCACCGGAGGTACGGCCTTCACCACCACCGTGCGGGTGATCTACCGGGTTCATGGCGACACCACGAACGGTAGGACGAACACCACGCCAGCGGGTCGCACCAGCCTTGCCCAACGAGCGCAGGCTATGCTCGCCGTTGCCGACTTCGCCGATTACGGCGCGACACTCTGCGAGCACCTTGCGCGTTTCACCAGAACGCAAACGCAAGGTTGCGTAGGCGCCATCGCGAGCGACAAACTGTGCCGAGGTTCCTGCTGAACGCGCAATCTGCGCGCCCTTGCCGGGCTTCAGTTCAACGCAGTGAACTACCGAACCCACGGGTACTTTGCGTAGCGGCAGGCAATTACCGTTCTTGATACTGGCATCTTCTCCGGAGCGGACTTTGGCGCCCTCGGCGATACCCCTGGGAGCGATAATGTAACGACGTTCGCCATCCATATACTTCAGCAAGGCGATATGCGCGCTGCGATTGGGATCATATTCGATACGCTCTACTACTGCATCGATACCATCCTTGTTGCGCTTGAAGTCGATAACCCGGTAGTGCTGCTTGTGGCCACCACCGATATGACGAGTCGTGATCCGTCCAGCATTGTTACGTCCGCCCGTTTTGGCTTTCTTTTCCAGTAACGCGGCGAAGGGTTTGCCCTTGTGCAGTCCCGGAGTCTTGACCGAGACGACGAAACGGCGACCGGGTGAAGTTGGTTTTGCTTTAATCAACGCCATGACGCTTAACCACCTATGGATGCAAGGTCGATTTCGTGACCCTGTTCGAGTGAAACATATGCCTTTTTCCAGTCCGAGCGCTTGCCGCGGCGTAAGCCCTGGCGCTTGGTCTTGCCTTTCATATTGGCAGTACGCACGTTGGCAACCTTGACGTTGAACAACTGCTCCACGGCTTCCTTGATTTCCGGCTTTCTCGCGTCGCTGGCCACCTGGAAAACCGCCTGGTTGGCTGCATCGCCGAGCACTGCCGATTTTTCGGAAATATGCGGCATTCTGATAATTTGAAAAATTCTTTCCTGGTTCATGCCAAACGCTCCTCGAGCTTTTTCAGCGCGGCCTCATCGATGACAACCTTTTCCTGCTGCAGCAGGCTTACCGGATCAACAATAGAGATATCCATCACCTGAATATTTGGAATATTGCGCGCCGCAAGGTATACCGCCGAATCGAGTCCGTCGGTCAGCAGCAGCGCATCATCGATACCGAGCTCCGTCAGCCGCGCCTGCATTTGCCTGGTTTTAGGTTCGGTAACGCCCAGCTTGTCGATCAGGACCAGGCGGTCCTGGCGCAGCAGCTCAGACACCAGGCTGCGCATACCAACGCGGTACATTTTCTTGTTCAGCTTTTTGCTGAAATCACGCGGCGTGGCGGCGAAAGTCACACCACCGGAGCGCCAGATCGGGCTGCGAATGGTGCCTGCACGCGCGCGACCGGTGCCTTTCTGGCGCCAGGGCTTGGCGCCGCCGCCGCGCACCTGCGAACGGGTTTTTTGCGCCTTGCTACCGGCACGACCCGATGCCATATATGAAACGACCAGTTGATGCACCAGCGCTTCGTTAAAGCTGGCTGCAAACGCATCGTCGGAAACGGATACCTTTTTCTTCGAGTTATGAATCGCTATGTCCATTTCTTGAATTCTCTTTAAAGCTCTAATGTTACGCCTTGGACGCCGGGCGAATAATGACAT
>CALDDP010000259.1 GCA_937936805.1 uncultured Gammaproteobacteria bacterium
GCATCATTTCTATATGCGCGTCGCGATCGTTGAGCGCGTGGATATAGCTGAACTGCTCGCCGCCCAGCTGCATGAATTCGTTACGGTACTCGACCTCGATCTCATCGAGTGTCTCCAGGCAATCGGCAGAGAACCCGGGGCAGATGACATCGACCGCCTTGACGCCGCGCTCGACCAGCTGGTGCAGCACGTCCGAGGTGTAAGGCTGAATCCAGGTCTGTTTACCGAAGCGTGACTGGTAACCGATCGACCAGTCGTCGGCACCCAGTTCGAGTTTCGCCGCCAGCAGCTGCGCGGTTTTCTCGCATTGCTGCTGATAGGGGTCGCCGCGGTCGACATTCTCCTGCGGCAGCCCATGGAATGACATCAACAGATGCCGTTGTTCCTGCTGCCAGTGTTCGCGAATCGACTCGGCCAGGGCATCTATATATGCCGGGTGGTCCGGGTAGTAACCGATGAACTCCACCGTGGGTGAGTAGTCCAGTTCTCTCAATGTATTCTTCAGGTGCTTGTAGCTGGTCGCGGTGGTGGTCACCGAGTACTGTGGGTAAAGCGGCAGCACCACCAGCCGGTCGACCCCCGCATCGCGCAGCTGGCGCAGTATCGACGGGTAGGAGGGATTGCCGTAGCGCATTGCCAGCTCCACATGTGCCTGCCCGAGCAGTTTTTCCTGCAAAGCGTTTCTTTGCCTGTTGGCATAGGCCAGTAACGGGGAGCCTTCCTTGCCCCAGACACGGCTGTAGGCCTGCAATGTTTTGCCACTGCGCAACGGCAGAATAATACCGTAAAGCAACGGCAGCCAGAATAACCTCGGTAGCCGAACTACCAGCGGGTCGGAGAGGAATTCGCGCAGAAAGCGCTTGATTGAAGCACGCTCCAGGCGATCAGGTGTGCCCAGATTTGTCAGTATTACCGCAGTATTGGCGGGCATGGCGCTTGGCTCTCCTGGAAAAACGCGGCCAGTTTAATCGCCGCACAAGGTAAAGTCACTGGGAATCCAGCGGCGCAAATTTTTACGATTCGAAAATGTAGCTATTTTCAATTAAAATTAAATATTCAATAAATAAAATTATATAAAAAACAGTCACCCCAGACTTGACAGGGCCAAGATATACACATGGGCAGGGCGAGCCTCCTAGCTGACCCCGTTTTTATCCGACGGTATCGATCAAATTTTGATCAGTCCTTATAAGCTATTGAAATTTAAAGGAAAATAAAATCGCTGCAAAAATGAACAATCTAATAAATTATCAGTAAGAATGCGGCTTGCAGCGGCTTATATGCATTTCATGCACAGACTTATCCACAGAAAATGTGGATAAAACGATTTGTCACCATTTCTTAATAATTTAGCTTTTACTTGCTAGAAATGACATTAACTTTCGGTGCTAAGTAAAAAATGATTTTTGCCTGTTTATCGGGCTGAGGGGGACGCGTAATTCGAGTATGATTCAACTTTCAGTTTGAGTTATTTGCGTGCCACCACCTCGCTTCGCCTGTTTCGCAATCGCACTCCCGCTATACCGCGTTTTCGAATACGCCATTGATAACAAGGCACCCGTCATCGTGGGAGCCCGCTACCGTTTGCCCTTCGCTAACGGAATCAAGACCGGTGTCCTGCTCAACGCGAGCGAGCATAGCGAATTTGACCCGGCGCGCATCAAACCGGTGCTGGAGCAGCTCGACCAGCATGCGATACTCGACGAGCACATGCTCGCGCTGGTCCGCTGGATGTCGGATTATTACCTGCAGCCGCTGGGCGAAGTCGTGTTTCAGTGCATCCCGGGTTACCTGCGTGGAGCCCGCGCGCACCATCCGCTCAGGGTCAAGCGTTGGCGTCTGACGGCGGCAGACGCAGATCTGATAGATGCTCTCGAGCGCCGCTCACCCCGCCAGTTCGAAATTTGCCAGGCCTTGCGCCGACAGCCGGATGGATTGACCGCGGCCGATTTAAAGCAGATCAATCCGCACTGGCATGCGGTGATGAAGGCGCTGCAGGCAAAGCAGGTAGTGCGCTGGGAGTGGATCGAAAGGCCGCTTAGCAGCCAGCCCTCTGCGAAGCTGCCTGTCCTCAGTGACGAGCAACACGGAGTCCTGCTCGATATTGAGTCGGGGCTGGATCGTTTCGCGGTGCACCTGCTCGACGGCATCACCGGGAGCGGCAAGACTGAAATTTACCTGCGCCTGATCGCGGATCGCCTGGCGGCGGCAATGCAGGTAATCTACCTGGTACCGGAAATCGGCCTCACCGATCAGTTGATCGAACGCGTCAGGTCGCGTTTCGGTGACTGCTTCGCACTCTCACACTCGGGCCTGACAGAACTGCAGCGTTACCAGGCCTGGGACCGGTTTCGACGCGGTGAGGTCAGTATCATGCTGGGCACTCGTTCGAGCCTGTTCTCACAATGCGACCGGCTGGGGCTGATCATCATCGATGAAGAGCATGATCACTCCTATCGACAGGAGGATGGGGTTCGTTACCATGCCCGCGACGTTGCCATCAAGCGTGCCCAGATGCTTGATATTCCAATTGTGCTGGGATCGGCCACACCGTCGCTGGTAAGCATCGCCAATTGTGCCCGCGAGACTTACTTTCGCCATCGACTTGATCAGCGTCCCACCCGTTACCCCCCGCCCCCGTTGCAGTTAATCGATGTACGCAACAGTCGCTTTGACTTTGGTTGCTCGGCGCAGACTTTTGCCCGCGTCGAAAAGCACCTGCAGCAGAATGGCCAGGTTTTAATCTATTTGAATCGTCGCGGCTTTGCGCCGGTAGTCATGTGCCACGAGTGCGGCTGGCAGGCGCTGTGCCGGAACTGTGACTCGCGTATGACCATGCATCAATCGGTGCAAACCCTGTTGTGTCATCATTGCGGTGCGAAGCAGGCAATCCCCGAAACCTGCGCCGAATGCGGCCACCAGGAGGTCAGGCATTACGGTATCGGCACCGAGCAGCTCGAACAGGGGCTGCGGCAGCGATACGCGGACACCCCGATATTACGTATCGATCGCGATTCGATCGCTTCACGCGATGCGCTGAAATCACGCTTGCGACAGCTGCAAAGCGGCGAGCCCTGTATCCTCATCGGTACGCAGATGATTGCCAAGGGACACGATTATCCGGCGATCACGCTGAGCGTGATTCTCGATGCCGACCAGGCCTTGTTCAGTGCCTCTTATCGTTCCAGCGAACGTCTTGCGCAAACCCTGTTCCAGGTTTCCGGGCGTTCGGGAAGAGGTGATCGCCAGGGCGAAGCGATCCTGCAAACGCGTTTTGCGGAGCATCCGCTGATGCAGGCGCTGGCCCGGCGTGATTACCGGGTTATCGCGGACGATCTTTTGCAGGAGCGTCGGCAGCTCGGTTTCCCGCCATACGCGCGGGTGGTTATATTTCGTGCCGATGCGGTTGAGCTCAAGGCAGCACTGGCTAAACTGGACGAAATCAAAGCCTTGTTACAACCGGCGCGGGGTTTCGCGGAGCTATCCTGCGTTGGACCGATGCCGGCGTTAATGACGCGCCGCATCGGCCGCTACCGCGCGCAATTGTGCCTGCTGGCGCAGGACTACCAGCTACTGCGCTCGGTGCTGGCCCAGACCATGCCTGAAATCCAGCAAATACCCGGCAGTTCCCGCGTCAGCTGGAGCATCGATGTCGACGCTTACGACCTTTAACCAGCTGGACGAAACACTCTCCAGCGGACGTAGCCATTACCTGCAATCCAGGCCGTCGGTACGCTCGTTGTTGAAGTTACACAAGAGAAAGGTGGAAAGTGAAATGATGAGTGGCCCAGCCTGACCAGCTCGGGTAAAATCCCCGTTCATTTTTCCCAGCCGGGTGCAGGTTTTAGCTCTTGAAGCAAATCATTAACGATCTGATCGCGCAGGCTCTGCTCGAGCTTGCGCAGGCGTCACGGATTCCAGCAGATCTCAGTATCAACATCCAGGTAACCCCGGCTCGCGATGCCAGCCAGGGCGACTATGCCTCGAATATCGCATTGATGCTGGCTAAACCGGCCGCAATGGCGCCGCGCGCCCTGGCGGAACTGATTGTCGACGCATTACCCGCCGTCGAAGCGATCGAAAAAGTCGAAGTGGCCGGCCCGGGATTCATCAATTTTTTTGTCGCCAGTAGCACCAGCAATTCGGTGATTCGCAGGATACTCGAGCAGGGTGAAGACTTCGGGCGCAGTGAGCTGGGACAGGGCAGCAAAGTTCAGGTCGAGTTTGTGTCTGCCAATCCCACCGGGCCGCTGCATGTCGGACATGGCCGTGGCGCTGCCTTCGGCGCGACGCTCGCCAACCTGCTGAGTTTTGTCGGCTTCGACGTGCAGAAAGAATACTATGTCAACGATGCCGGACGGCAGATGCACATTCTCGGCACGTCGGTCTGGCTGCGCTATCTCGAGCTTTGCGGTGAAACCATCGACTTCCCCAGCAATGGTTACCAGGGCGACTACGTGTGGGATATCGCGGCGACCCTGCACCGGGAAAATGCAGGTCGCTTTCACCGTCCGGTCGCGCAGGTGATGGCCGATGTAAGCGCGGATGCACCGGCAGGTGACAAGGAAAAACACATCGATGACCTGATCGCGAACGCGCATGGACTGCTGGGCGAGGATGAATACAGTGTCGTCTTCGATCTTGCGCTGGTCACGCTAACCGAAGTGATTCGAGTCGATCTGCAGAACTTCGGGGTTGAGTTCGATCGCTGGTTTTCCGAGCGTTCGCTGAGTGACGAGGGCTTGATCGAACAGGCTATCAGGCGCTTGCAGGATAATGGCCATGTCTATGAGCAGGACGGCGCGTTGTGGTTTCGCTCGACCAATTTTGGTGACGAAAAGGACCGCGTGGTACGCCGCGACAATGGGCAGACCACTTATTTCGCCTCCGATATTGCTTACCACATGAACAAGTTCGATCGTGGTTTCGACACGGTTATCAACATCTGGGGCGCCGATCATCACGGCTATATCCCCCGCGTCAAGGCTTCACTAAGCGCTTTGGGCTATGTTGCGGACAATCTCGAAGTTCAACTGGTACAGTTCGCCAACCTGTTCGAAAACGGTGTCAAAATGTCGATGTCGACCCGCTCCGGGGAATTCGTCACGCTGCGACAACTGCGCGAAGACGTTGGGCAGGATGCGGCGCGATTTTTCTACGTCATGCGCAAGGCTGAGCAGCATATGGATTTCGACCTCGACCTGGCGCGTGAGCAATCCAACGAGAACCCGGTTTATTACCTGCAATACGCGCATGCCCGAATTTGCAGCGTCGGGCGTCAGTGCATCGACAGGGGAATCGCAGTTCCGGCGGCGGATGCCAACCTGGCGCGCCTCGACAACAGTCACGAGCAGGCCCTGGTGAAGCAGCTCGGCCAGTTCCACGAGCGGGTGGAATCGGCAGCGATTCGCCGCGAGCCTCACCTGGTAGTCAACTACCTGCGTGATCTGGCGCACCAGTTTCACTCCTGGTATAACGCGCACCACTTTATAGTGGATGACAGTGAACTGCGCGATGCGCGCCTCGCCCTGGCGTCGGCAATCGGCCAGGTAATGCGCAACGGGCTCAAGTTGATGGGTGTATCCGCACCGGAGAAAATGTAGCACCGCTTATGGCGCAGAAAAAAAAATCAACATCGCCGTGGGTGTGGCTGTTTCTGATAACGATTCTGGGATCGTTCGTGGCCTTCGTGCTGTTTCTCGACCAGAAGATTATTAAAAGCGGGACCGGGGAAAGCCAGCAGCAGGAAGCGAGCTCCAGCGAAAACAAGCCAACCATTGATTTCTATTCGGTGCTGCCGAAGCGTAAAGTCGAAATTCCGCTCGATGAAGAAGAACGCGAGGCGATCGAAAATCCAAGCATCAATAAACAGGTCGTCGACAAATCCATTTTACAGGTTGGCTCATTCAACAGTAGCGGTGAAGCCGACAGCCTGAAAGCCCAGCTGGCATTTCTGGGGCTGCAAGCTACCGTCAAATCTGCCGTTGTGGGCAATAAAACCTGGCACCGCGTTCAGCTGGGGCCGTTTTCGAGTCAGACCAAGCTGTCGCGCGCGAAGAGCCTGTTGATCGAAAACGACATCGAGTACATGCAGCGCAGCTCGCCCTGATTCGGACCCGCATCAGGCGTAGAGATCGAACAGAAACCAGTCAGGCACCAGGTCGCGTGAATTACTGAGCAGTTTTTCATGGCTGCGGTAATCGGCACAGTGATGCTCCACCAGCGCCCAGAAAGCTTTCGAATGATTGAGATGACGGGTATGGCAGAGTTCGTGAATCATCAGGTAGCGCACCGTTGCTTCCGGCATAAACAACAACTGATCATTAAGGCTGATGTTGCCGCGAATCGAGCAACTGCCCCAGCGCGTCTTCTGGCTGCGGATGCTGAGACGATTGAATTCGAGGCCGGTGCGGGTCGATATCTCCGCGAGCAGTGCGGGGAATGATTCCCGGGCCCTGCGTCGTACCCAGTTGCGTAACTTGCTGATGCGCTCGCGCTGGCAGTCGGCATCGATGACTAATTTTTCAGTAGACAGCTCCGCGAACAGATCGAAGTTCATCTGCAGCCGGTCTGCTGTATAAATCACCGGGGTCGAACTGTTGTCGAAAGCGAGGCTAATATGCGACGGTAGCCGCACGGACTGCCGCAACTGTGCCTGTTTGCCGAGTTGGCGTCGAGCCCAGTCTGCGTGCTTTGCCACCAGGCCGGGCACCTGGTGGCGCGGAAAGCGCGGCGGAATAACGACCTCGAGTCCACCGAAAGGTTTGATTTGCAGGCGGGCATAGCGAACCCGGCGCGAAACCCTCAGTTCCCATTGCAATTCTCCGCGATCGTCCCCTGTTTCAATAGTCACATAGATGCCCTGCAGTCCTCACTTGAGCTTCGTTGCCAGGTGAAGGCCGGTTAAATATTATGCGGGCCTGTATAACACATAAAAGCGGTCAGGAATAAGATAACTTCGACTCCATGCCGGGGCATTTTACGCTTGCGGAGTTTACCCGGCTAATCCGCTGGTCTGGCTGTGGTCCTGTATTAATACTGTCAATATGGTGGGATTTACCCGAAAATGCCTGCCATGGAAGTATCAGCCATCGAAGATTTTGCCCTGCAACGCGAATCCATGGTCCGCCTGGGAGTTTTCGCTGCTGTATTTGTCATCATGCTGGTCTGGGAGTTATTGGCGCCAAGACGCAAACTAAGCGTGTCCAAATCACTGCGCTGGTTCAACAATCTCGGGCTTTTCGCGCTTAACAGCCTGCTGTTACGGCTGTTGTTTCCGGCCGCCGCGGTGGGAATTGCGCTCGCGGTCGCCGACGGGGGCTGGGGGCTCTTCAATCTGCTGGCTTTACCGTTCTGGCTGGAGGTTGTCGCTGCGGTTTTGCTACTCGACCTGGCAATTTATCTGCAACATTTACTGATGCACCAGGTGCCGTTACTTTGGCGCTTGCATCGTGTCCATCACGCCGACCTCGATATCGACCTGACCACAGGATCCCGGTTCCATACGATCGAAATCATTGCTTCAATGCTGATCAAGGGGGTGGTGATTTTATTGCTGGGTCCGGCCTTGATCGCAGTGCTTGTGTTTGAAGTACTGCTAAATGGCATGGCGATCTTTAATCATGCCAACGTTAGCTTACCGGCACCTGTGGAGCGCGCAGTGCGTTACCTGTTCGTCACCCCGGATATGCATCGGGTGCACCATTCGGTTGTAAAAAGTGAGACTAATAGCAATTACGGGTTTAATCTCTCGATCTGGGATCGAATATTCGGTACTTACATCGATCAGCCTGACAAGGGCCACGATGAAATGAGCATAGGACTCGTCGAATTTCGTGATCCCCGGCAGGTAGAGCGGTTGCCCGGCATGCTGGCTTTGCCGTTTGCTGGAAAGACATGAACAGGCCGTTGCCGATCGTTGAGCGTAAGATGCTGTCAGTGCCCCAGGGTGAGTTTGAGCTGGTCCGTAATCCACCCGATGATAATCTGCAGGCCTGGGATTCGGCTGACGAGTTCCTGCTCAGCCACATGGATGACCTGCAGATTTTGAGCGCGCATAGCAAGCTGTTAATTTTGAACGATGCCTGCGGTGCTCTGGCAGTGGCGCTGGCTACCTGTCCGGTTTATTCCTGGAATGATTCATTCCTCGCCCAACAGGCCCTGCGCGATAACCTGGTTGCAAACGGCTACCCCCCGGAGCAGGTCAAAACCAATTCCGGTATCGATTTTCCCGCGGTGGCGGTGGATTGCGTTTTACTCAAAATCCCAAAATCACTGGCCCTGCTCGAACACCAGCTTTATGCGCTGCGTCCGGTCCTGCATCACGACACGCATATTGCTGCGGCCGGGATGTCGCGTCATATTCATAAATCCACGCTGGAGCTTTTTGAAAGTATTCTTGGACCAACTACCACTACCAGGGCACGTAAGAAAAGCCGTCTGATTCTGGTGGAGCGGGATCATTCTTTAAATGAGGGACAAAGTCGATTTCCGGATTGCTATGAACTGGAGGTCGACCGTTGTTATAGAATTATCAATCATGCCAGCCTGTTTAGCCGGGGTCGACTCGACCAGGGTAGCCAGTTACTGATCGCACATATGCCGGTCGGCGATCAGTATCGGCATATCGTTGACCTGGGTTGCGGTAACGGGGTGCTCGGCATTATCGCGGCTGCACTAAACCCGTCGGCAAATCTGCTGTTTTGCGACGAGTCACATATAGCGATCGCGAGCGCCAGTGAAAATTTCCATCATGCCTTTGCGCAAACGCGTAGCGTGGAATTCAGGGTCGACGACTGCTTGCAGACTGTGGCGTCCGCGAGTCGAGACCTGGTGCTGATCAATCCGCCCTTCCATCAGCAGCATAGTGTCGGTGACGCTATCGCCTGGAAGATGTTCAAGGATGCGCGGCGGGTGCTGGTAACTGGTGGTGAATTGCGCCTGGTGGGGAACCGTCATCTTGGTTATCACGCCAAGCTGATGAAACTGTTCGGTAACTGTGAAACCATCGCTGCGGACAGCAAGTTCGTAATCCTGAGTTCAAGCAAACGTGCCTGACAGTGGACAGGGGCGCCCGCGCTCTTCCGATTGACTATTTCTTTTTGTTCGGGTTGCACAGTGCGGCATCGAACGCAGGCCCTGCCCAGCGCTGGCAGGCTTCGCTGTCCTCGAAAAACTCCTCCGGCGCGAGATAGTAGGATAGACGGCACTCTTTGCCCTGCTTGTAGTAACTGAGGTATAAGACGGGGTGCCATGGATCCAGATGCCGGCACCGGTACGTTGCTTGCGCAGGTCCCAGGTGTTCGGATAGTTGATCGGGAACGCACCTTCACCATACAAATCAGGCAATTCCATGCCATCGATGTAGCGGGTTACATGGTAAACGCCTATCGGCGTCTTCTGGTCGCCCCGTTTTTGCTTGCCGTAGCCCTTCAGGCCGATGGTGATGAAATAATCCGTCTCGAGCTGCAGGTCGCCCGCGTTATTGCGATAAACGTAAACCCGCGAGCTTTTCTGGTCGACCAGGATGACATAGGGTTGATCCTCGGCGAGAAACAAAATGCTTTCCGGGTACAGATCCTGATGCGCCTGACTGCTATCGTGTTGCCAGCGTTGCTGAATTTCGTACCTGAAATCCTGTATCGCACGATCGACCTCGATACCGGAACCGATTTCGGTGAGTGGTTCTGCCTTGGCCAGTAACAGGTCGGCATACAGCATGTGCCCGAGGCGGCTATGTGGATACTGCTTGATCAGGTCACGGGTGCTGTCGAGGGCCTGGTCATGATCGAGACTTTGAATTTCCCTGATCGTGTCGAGTAGTGTTTGTTCGTAACTATCACCGGGCGGAGAAGCCGCACACAGACCGCTGTGCAATCCAAGCGTTAGCAGAAAGATGAAAATTCGATTCATAGAACAGATAATACCCGCTCTTCAGTAATTTTCCATTCTGAGCCGATAAGGTTGAAGCCGAGCCGCTTTTTTACACGATCGCTGTAACGGGGCGAATCGAAGGCCTGCTTAAAGTCGATAAACGCTCGATCCTCGCTGCGCCACTTGATTTGAATATCACTGACTTCGACATTAATCGTGCCCGGCCGCGTGATCCGGTTGCGGCGTTGTTCAAGCCACTGCTGGTGAGATTCGAACTTTGCCCGGTACTGAGGCGTATAAAAACCGGTATAGGCGGCGAAATCCTTGTCACTCCACGCCTGTGCCCATGCTTTGACGCTTTCAATCAAGCGGGTCTCCTGGTTGGCGAAATTGACCAGGGTTGGTTCTGGCGCGCTTTCAGTCGCCGGCAATTGCGCTGGCGCCGTTTCCAGTTCGGTGATCGCGGTCAGTTCTATCTTATGCGTATATCTGGATGGTTCGCTCGATTCGCTGACTGCACGCCGATAGGCTTCGCTGGCGATACCCTTGTACACCTGGCTCAGGTTGTCATAGGCAATTGCATAGCTTGAATGAGTGTTGAGCGCCTCGACCAACAGCTGGCTAGCACGATCATAATCTCCCTGTGCGAGGTAGATCATGGCCAGGTTGTTGCGCGGCTCGGGTAGTTGCGGATTGTCCTCGATTAAACCCTGGTACAGACGGATGGCCTGCTCGGTTTGCGCGCTCATCTGGTAAGCATAGGCAGTCAGGAATCTGGCCTGGCTGTGCCTGGGGTTCTGCTGCAGTAATTGCTCACCGGTGCTGGCCGCGTCGACAAATCGTTTTTGCGTAATTAGTTGCTGCATTTGCGGCACTGAAGCGACAGCCAGGGCTGTACCGTTCACGAGCTAACAAAGAATAATGGCGGCAAAACGTTGCATCGTTAATATATAGTCTAAAAATTAGCGCGGGATTATAGCAAACCACGTTGTAAAATCTGCATTCTTAAATTAACGCTGAAAAATTGCTGATGCGTCTGTTCCTGGTTGATTCCAGTATATTTGTTTTTCGTGCCTGGTTCGGTCCCGAGCGGGAGCGGTTAAACCTGCAGCAGCAGCCTAACCAGGCTTTCGTCGGTTTCAGCGATTTCGTCTATCGCCTGCTGACCGAGCAGGCGCCGCAAAGGCTTGTATTTGCGTTCGACGAAAGCCTGGCGAAGTCGACACGCAAGGAGGTTTACCCGGCATACAAGGCAAATCGCAGTCCGGCTCCGCCAGAACTGAAGCGCCAGTTTGCCTGGTGCCGGCAATGGCTGGAAGCGCTGGGTATCAGTTGCGTTAGCAGCAAGCAGTGGGAAGCGGACGACCTGATCGGTTCACTGGCAAACTACCATGGTTCGGCAGAGCTTCCGGTCGTGATTCTGACCGCGGATAAGGATCTTGCGCAGTTGATTTCCGAAGCCGATATCTGGTGGTCTTATCTCGACGGCAAAAAGCTTGATTATCGCGCGATCTGTAAACAGTTCGGGGTTCGCCCGGAGCAGATTGCCGATCAACTGGCATTAAGCGGAGACAAGGTCGACAATATACCGGGAATACCGGAAGTAGGGCTGAAGACAGCCGCGCGCTTACTCAGGAAATATGATTCGGTTGATAACCTGCGGCGGCATTTACACCAGGTCGGAGAAATGAAATTTCGCTATGCCGCGCGTGTGCAGCGTTCGCTGATCGAATACGAGTCGCAGCTGGATGTCAGCCTGCAATTAACCCGGATTAACCGCGAGATCAGTGAAATGCGACAGGTCGATATATCGCGTCACGAGGCCAATGCGGAACAGATTGAGGCCATGATGCTTGAGCAGGCACTCGGTCCCGAGCGCAGCGCGCGTTGGCTGGCTTACCTGCAATCGCCGTTGGCCGGAGCGGGATAATATGGCGCGCGTGTTGCTGTTCAACAAACCCTTTCACGTGCTCAGCCAGTTTTCGCCGGTGGAGGGTAAGCAGACGCTTGCCGATTATATCGATGTTGCCGGAGTTTACGCTGCGGGCCGACTGGATTTTGATAGCGAGGGTTTGATGCTGCTGACTGACGATGGCGGCCTGCAGGCGCGAGTTTCCAACCCGCGCTATCGGCAATCGAAAATCTACCTGACCCAGGTCGAGGGCATCCCCGAACCTCGGGCTGTACAGGCCTTGTCTGCGGGGGTGGAACTCAAGGATGGACCGACCCGGCCGGTCAGGGTAGAGCTAATCGATGAGCCCGACTGGCTGTGGCCGCGCGATCCACCGATTCGCCAGCGTAAGCATATCCCCACGCAATGGCTGCGGCTGGAGATTAGCGAGGGACGTAATCGACAGGTGCGACGTATGACCGCTGCCGTCGGGCATCCGACCTTACGCCTGGTTAGAACCGGTATCGGCGACTGGACTTTAAGCGGCCTGTCGCCGGGCGAGTATCGATTGCTGTGACTGACTGGCAACCACTGGCAACGTCGCTCGCTGAGCAGTTGCAATTGCCGCCCGGTGAAGTGCGCGCGACCCCGGTTCACGGGGGTGATATTAACCAGGCCTGGAAACTGGAACTCGGTGATCGCGAGTTTTTCGTTAAATTGAACCGGCCTGAACGACTGCCGATGTTCGATGCTGAAAGAGCGGGGCTGGAAGCAATCAGGCACAGTGCTTCGCTGCGTGTGCCCGAGGTTTTCCTGACTGGCCAGATGGCTGGCCACGCGGTTATCGTGATGGAGTTCATCGAATTGGCCGGACAGGTCGATGCCGGCCGTTTAGCGGTCGCGCTTGCAGCGATGCATAACTGCTTTAACGATCGTTTCGGCTTTTATGCTGACAATACCATCGGCAGCACGGCGCAGGTGAACACCTTTAATAACGACTGGATCGATTTCTGGCGCCGTCATCGGCTCAGCTTTCAGCTGGAGCTGGCGGCGCGCAATCACCTGGATTCGAGCCTGATTGATCGCGGTTATCGCCTGGCAGGGGAGCTGGACAAATTTTTTACGACCTACCAGCCACGCCCGTCGCTGTTACATGGCGATCTGTGGAGCGGTAACCAGGCCGCCGATCTACAGGGCAACCCGGTCGTATATGACCCGGCCTGTTATTTCGGTGATCATGAAGCCGATCTAGCGATGATGGAATTATTCGGTCACCCGGGTAAGCGTTTCTTTGCCAGCTACAGCGAGCATTTTCCTGTCGATGCCGATTACCCCCGGCGCCGGGAGTTATACAATCTCTACCATGTTCTCAATCATGCCAACCTATTTGGTGGCGGCTATGGCGCGCAGGCACGGCGGATGATCGAGATGCTGTTGGTGCAATAGACCTGATTCAAGGCCTGATAACGCGATAGTGCTGCGAGGCGCGAAAAAGTGGTACCATGCCGGCATAATTATAAATTATCGCTAAAGCGATAACTTCGGGAGGGGTGAACTGAATGAGCGAAACATCGCACGACCAGGCGGCGCTTGAGGTCGTAGACCTGCACAAGAGCTTTGCCGAGGTCGAGGTAATCCGTGGTGTATCCCTGCAGGCGCATAAAGGTGATGTCATTTCGATTCTGGGCGCTTCCGGGTCCGGCAAGAGCACCTTCCTGCGCTGTATCAACCTGCTTGAAATCCCCACTGCCGGCGAAGTCTTTATCGCCGGTGAAAAGATTCGCATGCGCAACGGCAAATCCGGTAACTACGAACCTGAAGATATTCACCAGGTCGAGCGCCTGCGCGCGCGCTTGGGAATGGTGTTCCAGAGTTTCAACCTGTGGTCGCACATGACCGTGATCGAAAATGTCATCGAAGCGCCAGTCCATGTACTCAAGATTCCCAAAGCCGAGGCGGTTGAACAGGGCGAAGCCCTGCTCAAGAAGGTCGGTATTTATGATCGCAAGGATTACTATCCGGCGCAGCTCTCCGGCGGTCAGCAGCAACGGGTGGCGATTGCCCGCGGACTGGCGATGCGTCCCGAGGTGATGCTGTTCGACGAACCGACCTCGGCGCTCGATCCAGAACTGGTGGGCGAGGTGTTGAAGGTTATGCGCGATCTTGCCGAGGAAGGGCGCACTATGCTGGTGGTAACCCATGAAATGAGCTTTGCGCGCGACGTCTCATCCAACGTTGTTTTTCTGCACGAAGGCCAGATCGAGGAACAGGGGGAGCCGCAGCAGATGTTCAGCAATCCGAATTCTGATCGTTTTCGACAGTTTCTGTCGAGGACCATGCAGTAACCGCCCACAGGGCACAATAAAAATTTTTGTCATGCAACACAATCGAAGAGAGGAAATAAAATGAAACTCAATAAATTATTCACCACCCTGAGCCTGGTAGTACTGGTTCTCGGAATCGGAAACGCACAGGCTGCGGATCTGCGTATCGGTGTCGAAGGTGCTTACCCACCGTTTTCATGGAAAGAGTCCGACGGCACACTGAAGGGGTTCGATATCGAAATTGCCGAAGCCCTGTGCGCGCAGATGAAACGCAAATGCACCATGGTCGAGCAGGACTGGGACGGTATGATACCGGCCCTGATGGCGAAAAAATATGATGCCATCGTCGCCTCGATGTCGATCACTGAAGAGCGCAAGAAGCGGGTCAACTTCACCGGCAAGTACTACAACACCCCGGCCAAGTTCGTCGCCAAAGACGGTTCTGGACTTGAAGTCAGCAAGGCCGGCCTGAAAGGCAAGCGTATCGGCCTGCAGCGCGGCACCACCCACCAGTGTTTTATGGAAAAAATGTACCCGGATGCCGAACTGGTGCTGTATGCATCACAGGAAGAAGTTTTCCAGGATCTCGCGATCGGACGTATCGATGCGCAGTTCTCTGATTCGATTGCTGCCGATGACGGTTTTCTGAAAACCGATGCCGGTAAAGGTTTCAGCTTCGTCGGTGGTGATATGCACGATATGGAGTGTCATGGCGAAGGCGCCGGCATCGCGGTGCGCAAGGGAGACGACAAACTGCGCATGGAATTCAACGAGGCAATCAAGGCCATCCGCGATAATGGCGTATACCAGAAAATCAATGCCAAGTATTTCGAGTTCGATATTTTTGGTGGCTAAGATAAAGCATAAAAACGGATTACCCGGCCTGCGGGCCGGGTAACTTCCGGCGGTTATCATCTTGGACGTCATTCTCGAATACCAGGGTCAGCTGCTACAGGGCACCTGGGTTACTATTCAACTGGCAATATTTTCGCTGATGTTTTCGGTAGGCTTCGGTCTGCTCGGTGCCTGGGCCAAGTTGTCGAAGAATCTTGTCGCCCAGAAAACCGCTGCCGGTTACACCACTATCGTACGCGGCGTGCCGGACCTGGTGTTGATTCTGCTGGTGTTTTTCGGCGGCCAGGAACTCGCCAATTCGATCGGTGCCGTTACTGGCCTGTGGGAATATGCGGAAATCAGCCAGTTTGCTGCCGGGGTCGCCACCATTGGCGTGGTCTTCGGTGGTTATATGACAGAAACCTTCCGCGGTGCAATTCTATCCATTCCAAAGGGTCAGATAGAAGCCGGCGTTGCCTGCGGCATGAACCGTGTGTTGATTTTTCGACGCATCATCGGGCCGCAAATGGTGCGCTACGCCTTGCCGGGATTTTCCAATAACTGGCTGGTACAGATCAAATCAACCGCGCTGGTTTCGGTAATCGGCCTGCAGGATGTCGTTTACAACGGTTTTGTCGCTGGTCGTTCGACGCGGTTACTTTTTACCTTCATGTTTGCGGTGCTGATGATTTACCTGCTGCTGACCGCAATTTCAGATCTCGCCCTGCGCTGGCTCGATCGCAAGTACAGCAAGGGGATTGTGGTGAGGCCTGACGATGGGTGAGTCCGTCATCCAGTTTCTCGAAACCTGGTCGCCGATCGATGTGGTGTTGATCGCGCAGAATTTCGATCGCTTTCTGCTCGGCGCCTGGGTCACGCTGCAATTAACCGTGATCTCGCTGATTATCGGCGGTGCGCTGGCAGTTCCGCTGGCAATTGCGCGCACCAGCAAGAATCCGATCATCAACGGGCCAGTCTGGATGTTTACCTATACTTTCCGAGGCACGCCACTGCTGGTGCAAACTTACCTGATTTACTACGGCCTGGGACAGTTCGAAGCGGTGCGTGAATCTGTCTTATGGGGTCCGGTGCTGTCACAGGCCTGGTGGTGTGCGTTGATTGCCTTTTCATTGAATACCGCGGCCTATACTGCAGAACTGCTGCGCGGCTCAATCGTAAACACCAGCCGCGGTGAAGTCGAAGCCGCCAAGGCCTGCGGTTTCAGCAGCTGGATGCGCCTAAAGCGCATCGTGCTGCCCAGTGCGTTTCGCCGAGCGTTGCCGGCCTATTCGAACGAAGTCATCTTCATGCTGCATGGATCGGTGGTGGCGAGCACAATTACGATCCAGGATTTGCTCGGTGTCGGACGCTGGCTGAACGGCCGTTACTACCTCGCCTATGAAGGCTTTATTACCGCGGCGGTACTTTATTTCATTATCGTGTTAATGGTCTCCCGTGGATTCCGTTTCTGGGAAAAGCACTGGCTGCAACACCTTTACCCGCATGACGCAGTTAAGGTCAAACCCAAGAAGGGTCTGGCAAATTTTCGCATTTAGCCCTCCGGTTGCGCGATGGCGATCATGATTTATGGACTTCACGCGGTAACTCCGGCCTGATCGAGCAGGCACCGTGCAATCGGCTGGTACGCTTTAACTTCATTGCAGGCCGAGCCATCCGGCATCCCAGGTTATCTCATAGAAGGAGGACGACATGAGCGAAAAGAAATTTAATCAACCTCTCGGCGGTAATGAAATGCCGCGTTTCGGCGGTATTGCGACGATGATGCGCTTGCCCCACAGTCCTGCTGCAGACGGGCTCGACGTCGCTTTCGTTGGGGTGCCGTTCGATATCGGCACTTCCAATCGAGCCGGTGCACGTTTCGGTCCGCGGCAGATCCGAACCGAGTCCTGCCTGATCCGGCCCTACAATATGGCAACCCGGGCGGCACCGTTCGATTCGTTGCAGGTGGCGGATATCGGCGATGTTGCGATCAATACCTTTAACCTGGAAAAATCCGTCGCGATCATCGAACAGGCTTATAACGAAATCCTCGAACAGGGCTGTAAACCCCTCACTATGGGCGGTGACCACACTATTTCGCTGCCGATACTACGTGCGTTGAGAAAGCAACATGGGCCGGTCGGCATCGTTCATGTTGATGCGCATGCAGATATTAATGATCACATGTTCGGCGAGCGTATCGCGCATGGCACACCGTTTCGACGGGCGATCGAAGAAGGCTTGATAGAGCCCACCCGCATGGTGCAAATTGGCTTGCGCGCCAGTGGATACGAAGCCGATGATTTTGACTGGCCGCGCGAGCAGGGAGTGCGCGTGGTTCAGGCCGAAGAGTGCTGGTACCAGTCGCTCAAGCCGCTGATGGCAGAGGTACGCGAACAGCTTGGTGCGGGTCCGGTCTACCTGACCTTCGACATCGATGGGCTCGATCCGGCCTATGCGCCGGGCACCGGTACGCCGGAAATCGGTGGACTGACGGTCCACCAGGGCCTTGAGATTGTTCGTGGATGCCGCGGCCTGGACCTCGTCGGTGGCGACCTGGTGGAGGTCGCACCGGCCTACGACACCTCCGGCAACACCGCGCTGGTCGCGGCTAACCTGTTGTTTGAAATGCTGTGCGTATTTCCCGGCGTGCAGTACCGCGCCTGATTAACGTCTTTTACGGCGGCGCGAGCTGCCGCGTGTCTTCACCTGGTGTTGACCGTCGGCCTGCGCTTGCGCCCCGCTGGTGACATCGCCGAGTTCGCGCCTGACATCGTCCATGCCCGGTATCGGGCCCGGCGCCCTGCTGTCGAGTGCATGACGCATGGCAGAGACATGTTCGGGGGAGGTGCCGCAACAGCCACCGACGATACGCGCGCCGGCATCGCGTGCCATGGTTGCGTATCTCGCCATGATTTCGGGCGTACCACTATAATGAATTTCGCCATCGATGAACTCGGGGATGCCACAGTTGGCCTTGGCCACCAGGATGGGATCCTCGCTGCCGGCGGGCGTGTTCGCGCGCATGTTTAATATGGCGGCTACCACCTCGGAAGCACCGATGCCACAGTTGGTGCCACAGGCGTGCACCCCGAGGCGCTGGTGCAGCTTCATCATATCGGCGGCACCGACACCCATCATGGTGCGACCGTTAGTGTCGAAGCTCATGGTAAATATAATCGGTAATCCGGTTTGCCGTGCACCCTCTACTGCGTACTCGACTTCTTCCTGCGATGACATGGTCTCAATCCAGATGACGTCTGCACCGCCCTGTTCCAGCGCCAGGGCCTGTTCGGCAAAAGCCGCCACCGCGTCTTCACCCTGCAGATCCCCCAGCGGCGCGAGGATTTCACCGCTCGGCCCGATCGAACCCGCGACTATGATTTCGCGAGCGCTGTTATCGACGACCTCGCGCAGCAGTGCCGCCGCGGCAATATTTAATTCGGTTACGCGATGTTCCGCTTTATGCAATTGCAGTCGATAGCGGGTACCGCCAAAACTGTTGGTCAAGACCAGGTCTGAACCGGCATCGATGAAGGCCTGGTAATGCCTGGTGACCCGTTGCGGATAGTCGACATTCCACAGTTCCGGTGCGTCACCGCTTTGCAGCCCCATGGCGAAGAAGCTGGTGCCGGTGGCGCCATCGGCGAGTAGCGTAGGCTTTTCTGCGAGCAGTTTTTCGAATCGGTTCAATAGCTTCTTTCAACCGCGTAGTCGGCAAGAAAAATGAGCGCCTGCCTGGATTCGCTATCCTCGAGGCACTCGATGGACTGTTTCGCCTGAGCGGCTTCGAAATGA
>CALDDP010000260.1 GCA_937936805.1 uncultured Gammaproteobacteria bacterium
GGCGCCAACCAGGCCAACGGCAAAGCCGTGGTGTTCAACACCATTACTATTTCCGACGGCATTTCGATGGGCACCGAAGGAATGAAGTACTCGCTGGTGTCGCGCGAGGTAATCGCCGATTCGATCGAAGCGGTTACCGGCTGCCAGGGCTTCGACGCACTGGTTACGATTGGCGGCTGTGACAAGAACATGCCGGGCTGCATGATGGGCATGGCGCGCCTGAATCGACCTTCAGTGTTCGTCTACGGCGGCACCATCATGCCGGGCTGTCATAAAAAGAAGCCGACTGACGTGGTCTCGGTGTTCGAAGCGGTCGGTGCGCAGGCGCAAAACAAAATCAGCAAGAAAGAGCTCAAGGAGATCGAATGCACCGCGATACCGGGGCCCGGATCCTGTGGTGGCATGTACACCGCCAACACCATGGCTTCGGCGATCGAGGCGATGGGCATGAGCCTGCCGAACAGTTCGGCGCAGGCGGCAATCTCGAATGACAAGACAGAGGACTGTGTTGCCGCCGGCAAAGCGGCGATGCGTCTGCTCAAGGCCAATATCCGTCCCAGCGACATCATGACCAAAAAGGCCTTTGAAAACGCGATCACCATCGTCATTGCGCTGGGCGGTTCGACCAACGCGGTATTGCATTTGCTGGCGATGGCCTCGGCGATCGGGGTCAAGCTCAAACTAGACGATTTCACCCGTATCGGCAAACGTGTTCCGGTACTCGCCGATCTACGCCCCAGTGGCAAGGCGATGATGTCGGAACTGATCGAAATCGGCGGCATCCAGCCGCTGATGAAAATGCTGCTCGATGCCGGTTTGTTACATGGCGACTGCCTGACCGTTACCGGCAAGACGCTCGCGCAGAACCTGGCGCGGGTAAAGCCCTATCCGAAAAGCCAGCACATCGTGCATGCGCTCAACGATCCGATCAAGAAAGACAGCCACCTGGTGATTCTGCACGGCAACCTGGCGCCGGAGGGTTCGGTCGCCAAGATTTCCGGCAAGGAAGGTCTGAGCTTCACCGGCAAGGCCCGAATCTTCGCCTCGGAAGAACAGGCGCTGAAGAAAATACTCGACGGCACCGTCAAAAAGGGCGATGTCATCGTGGTGCGTTACGAGGGGCCGAAAGGTGGTCCGGGCATGCGCGAAATGCTGTCACCGACTTCCGCTATCATGGGCAAGGGTCTCGGTAACGATGTCGCCTTCCTCACCGATGGCCGCTTCTCCGGCGGCTCACATGGCTTCGTCGTCGGTCACGTAACCCCCGAAGCCGCGGTTGGTGGCCCTATCGCGTTGCTGAAAAATGGAGACACTATCACCATCGATGCCGAGAAACGTGAAGTCAACGTCAACATCAGCGACGCCGAAATGAAGCGGCGCGCGAAAGCATGGACAGCACCGAAACCTCGCTATAAACGCGGCGTACTGGCCAAGTACGCGCGCCTGGTGAGTTCCGCTTCCGAAGGCGCCGTCACCGACCTGCCGCAGGACTGAGTGCGACCGATGGCAAACGGGTTACCGACGACGCGTGACATGATCGCGCAACTGATTGCAACCCCTTCGGTGAGCTGCGTGTCGCCGGATCACGACATGAGCAACCGCGCGGTTATCGATTTGCTCGCCGAGTGGAGCGAAGGTCTCGGCTTCAGCACTGAAGTGCAGGCCGTCAATGAAGTCAAATACAACCTGATCGCACGCGCCGGCAGTGGCAGCGACGGCCTGGTGCTATCGGGCCACACCGATACCGTGCCCTGCGACCCGGCGCTGTGGTTCGGCGATCCGTTCGAAGCGCGCGAAGCCGACGATCGCATCTACGGCCTCGGCAGTTGTGACATGAAAAGTTTTCTCGCCCTCGCGCTTACGGCAAGTAGCAAGGTCGATCTCGACAGACTCAATAACCCACTGACGCTAGTTGCGACCGCCGACGAGGAATCAACCATGTCCGGCGCCAGGTTGATCGCTGACAACGGCAGAAAGCTCGGGGCCTACTGCGTCATCGGCGAACCTACAAGTCTGTCCCCGATTCGACAGCACAAGGGCGTATTGACAATGTCGGTGGAATTCGTTGGCCAGTCAGGCCATGCTAGCGATCCGTCGCTGGGTAATAACGCGCTCGACGGTATGCACCAGTTCATGACTGCGCTCTACCAGTACCGCGATCGCATCCAGCAGCGGTTCAACGACCCGGCATTCAAGATCCCGACACCGACCATGAACCTCGGCCATATCCACGGCGGCGATAATTCCAACCGGATATGCGGCGCCTGCACCCTGCTCATCGATATCCGCTATCTGCCGGGGATGTCGTTCGAACAACTGCACGCAGATATCGATCAACTCGGCGCCGACATTGCCGGAACGCGCGGGCTCAAGGTAAAAACTCACGTCTTCGGCGAGGGGCTGCCCCCGATGGATACCGCGGAGGCCAGCGAAATAGCGCAGTACCTGACGCATATCACCGGCAAAAAAACCAGCAGTGTCGCCTTCGGCACCGAGGCCCCTTACTACAACATGATGCAGACCGAAACTATCGTCATCGGTCCCGGCTCGATCGACCAGGCACACCAGCCGGATGAATTCCTGCCGCTGGCGCAAATCGACCCCACCATCAATATGCTGGAGAGCCTGATCGAACGTTTCTGCCTGACGTGAAAATCCTCGCGGATCAGAATATTCCGCAAGTCGCCGACGCGTTTCGCGACCTTGGTGAAGTCGAACTGATGCCGGGGCGGGAAATCGGTCCCCACCATTTAACCGACTGCCAATGCCTGATCACCCGCACCGTTACCCGGGTTGACGCGGCATTGCTGCAGGACAGTCCGGTCGAGTTCGTCGGCACCGCGACGATCGGCACCGATCATATCGATCTCGACTACCTCGCTGAATCCGGTATCGGCTTCAGCAATGCCGCCGGCTGCAATGCAGAAGGCGCTTCCGAGTACGTCCTCAGCGGGCTGTTTGCACTGTCGAAGCGCAAAGGTTTTGATCCACTGCGGATGCGCGCAGGTATTGTCGGCTGCGGTAACGTCGGTTCGCGTCTGCAGCAGAAATTTGCAGCCCTGGGTATCGAATGCCTGGTCTGCGACCCGCCGCTCGAGGAAGCCGGGCAGACCCGCCAGACCTTCGTCGATCTCGACACAATCCTGCGAGAATGCAATTTAATCAGCCTGCACGTGCCGCTGACGCGCAGTGGCCCGCACCCGACGTACCACCTGTTAAACAGCGCGCGACTGCAATCACTGAACAATAATTGCCTGCTAATCAATGCGGCGCGAGGCGAGGTAGTCGACAACCAGGCATTACTGCAGTTGTTAAACCGCCGCGATGACCTGCACGTGTTTCTCGATACCTGGGAGCATGAACCGCTGGTAGCGCGCGAACTGTTGCAACGCGTCGATCTGGCCACGCCGCACATCGCCGGCTACAGCGTCGAAGGCCGCCTGCGCGGCACGCAGATGGTGCTCGAAGCCGCCAGTGAGCATTTCAAGCTGTCTTCCAGCTGGCACATGTCGCAACAATTGCCGGCGCCGATCGAGCTTGACTGCACATCAACCGGTTCCAGCCTCGAATTCTGGCAGAACCTGTTTCAGCAGCATTGCAATATCTGGCGTGACCACGAAGCCTTCGTCGCCGGAGCCGACCTGGACGATAGCGAGTTTGCGCAACATTTCGACGGATTGCGCAAGGTCTACCCCGACCGGCTCGAATACGAGCGCTTCAGGGTCAGGCAGGTTGGCGACAAATCGCGCGGCGCTGTTCTTACCGAACTCGGTTTCCATCTAGCCGGTTAAAGCAGTCAATATTTGTCTGGAAACACAAGGTTTTCCGTGAGTACGTCATCCCGGCGTATGCCGGGATCCAGGAATGGTACAGAGGAGCTGACATGGAACGACAGCCGTGCGTATATATACTGGCAAGCAAACGAAATGGAACTCTATATACGGGTGTAACTTCGAATTTGTTGAAACGAGTTTGGGAACACAAGAATAATCTAGTCGAGGGCTTCACCAGCAAGTATGGAGTGCATACCCTGGTTTGGTATGAACTACACGATTCGATGGATTCAGCTATCCAACGAGAAAAAGCAATCAAAAACTGGAAACGGGTCTGGAAATTGAAAGTGATTGAAAAGATGAATTCACGTTGGCATGATTTGTATTCTGATCTGTTATGACAGCATACATTTTCACCCTAACCCATCTCTGGTATCCCTGGATTCCGGCATACGCCGGAATGACGAAATTAAGGGATATTACCCACTAAAATTTCCGAAGAGCCGAAATAATCCAGCGGTGATCTCAAGGTCGCAGTTGCACTACGTTTGCCGGGGCACCCAGCTGCGGTAGCGGATTTCGCAGTATCGCTTCCAGCGCCTGCGCATCGACCGGTTTGCTCAGCAGGTAGCCCTGGATTTCGTCGATCCCATATTCACCGAGCAGTTCCAGCTGGGCGTTATCTTCAAGCCCATCGATGCCGTTGTCCTGATAGCGTTTTAGCCAACTGTAGAAGGCCGATTTGCCTATATCCAGCTGCCGGAGTGTCTGTCGAATAGGTAAGCTGGGTGCTTCCACCAGACGAATGATCTCGTACTTCTCAGAGGCCGAATACCTCATGTATCGTCCTCCCCATCCGCAATCACGCTTTTTTTAAGCAGGCGGTTTTCCATCAGCTGTTCGGCCAGGGCCTCCTTCAAGGCAGCTGACTCAGCCCGTAACTCTTTGACTTCATCTGTGGTCGCTTCACGGACAACATCCCCAGCCAGACGTTTCTTGCCCGCTTCCATAAACTCCTTGGACCAACGATAATACACATTGGTGTTAATGCCTTCTCGACGGCACAACTCGGCAATACTGTCTTCACCACGAAGACCTTCTATGACAATACGGATTTTTTCTTCTGCGGAATACTTTCGACGGGTGGCCCGGCGAATATCCCGAACCGTTTTCTCTGCACTTCTTTTCTTGCTCATCATCGTTTCCTCATCAAGGTTAACGATGAACTAAAACTGTCTCTTAGTAAATCAGGCTAGCGGTCCACATTGGGCTGACGGGGAACACTTCAGGTAAACCTCGGGCAGTGAAATCAGTTCGGTAACTTCCTGCAGGCTTCGGGTAATTTCTGACATGGCTGAATTGTGTTGTTCTTTTTGGATCAGCTGGGCGCTTTACCAATCGGGTTAAAGTTCGTCAATCCAGTATAGTTTAAATATATGATTTCGCTGGAAATTTAGGGCACGGAATACCAGTACAACGAATAACAGAGGGAAGTGGAATTAATTCAGCCAGGCAGTGACAGGAGCTGGCCAGTCCTGCGAGTTTGCGGTTCGAACTACTCGAAAAAAACGGTCGTGTAGTCGCTCGGGTCGACGGGTGGAATATAGCCGCCGAAACCGGCATTGATGACCTTGAACATTTCGTTGGCGAACACCGCGTTACCGCGCGCGGTCAGATCCACGCCGTCGAGCGAATATCCGTTACCCTGGACGAAGGTCGAGGAGATTCCACCGGAACCGTAGAGGATTCCGGTGGTGCTCAATTCGGTGAAAAATGCATCCGCATCGAACAGCAACAGATCGGGGTCGGCATCGGCCTCATCCTTGATCGTTACGTTATAGGCCATACGCGCGGATTCCACGCGAGCAACCTCGTCTTTGGAGAGTACATCCGCATCCGTCAACGGTGTCCCCACACCCCAGACATTGGTAGGAGTGGCAGGGGGCGGGTCATCGGTGCCAAGTTTCGGCCGCGTTGGCAATACAACATAGTCAGCCGCAGTTGCCTGGCGCCATTTATTGGTGATACCTACTACGTCTGGCAATTCGTCGTCATCGATTACCACCGCATTGTCCCCGGCAACAAACGTAATCGTACGTTCGGCCTTCTCAGCAGGTGTCAGAGCGGAAGTAGCTACGTCGTCATTGTGGCTAACTATTTGAGGTAGCATATTTGATGCATCCGCCGTGGCCGCGTCCATCAGGATAGCGTTGTAAGGAACAGTTGTAAAATACGGCATCGTAGTTACGTCCGGCACATTGATCAGCACTCCCTTATTGTTTGCAGTTTTTAATGCTGCGACAATCGGGGGATAAAATGCAGCAAAAACCCCGTCATCGCTAATGTCGTCGGGACCATACGATAATGGATTTATATTATTTGCCGCGTTTTGATCGACACCGTCCCCTCCCGCCAGCGCATAAAACAGGACATCGTATGTTCCAATCCAGAGTGTGAAAAAACTTGGACTCTGAGCTGCAGCGTTTGCCTGCATTGACGATGCGGTCGTGTTGGCAAAGCGCACGAAGTAAGGGTTTGCCGAAGGCGGCACCAGGAGGAGCCCGGCGGGATTACCGTATCCGGTGGAGCTTGCGTGAAAAACCTTGGCGCCGGGAACGCCGGTATTGTTGTACAACCCGGGAATCGATTCCGTCGAAATATCAGTGGGTATCGAGGGCGTAATCTCCGCCGGCGTTGCCGGATTATCCGGATCCCCGGTCGGTACCAATATGAGTCGATCTGTCCGCTCGAGATCGGTCATCCCGAGAAACATACTTCCGGTAGCATCAACAGGCATTTCAGGCTGGGTAAATGCACCGCCGCCAACCAGGGCAAACTGCTGCGCCATGATAGCCGGGAAAGAATTCAATTGAGCGTCTCTGTACAGAGCGCCGTCAGCGTAACCGGCGGTATACGAATCACCGAGCGCGACGTAGGTCGAAAAATCGGCCGAGCCCGGGTCCGGGTCGTCACCGAAATCTCCCGAAATGTCGCTGTCACAACCCGTTACCAGGTAAATCAAAGCAACGATAAGCCAGTATTTTTGTACGAGTGTTTTCATAGCTTCACCCTAGTACTTGTATGACAGGCCAAATCCTATCGAATTGGCTGATGAATCATAAGTACCACCAAACGGGATGGTTACGCCACCCTCCTCGTAGTAATCGTAT
>CALDDP010000261.1 GCA_937936805.1 uncultured Gammaproteobacteria bacterium
CACTACCTCATCATCGAGAAATCGGTTCTTGCCCGGTTTCAGCCACTTGGGTAATTTGAACTGATCGTAACGCACCCGCACGAGGCGACTTACCTCGACCCCGACCGCTTCCCAGAGACGCCTTACCTCGCGGTTACGCCCCTCTTTCAACACCACGTGATACCAGTGATTGCTGCCGCTGCCACCCGAATCGAGAATTTCATCGAAATGTGCCGGACCATCGTCGAGCTGCACACCGTCACGCAGCTGCTGCAGCATTTCCTGGCTCACGGCGCCATGCACGCGCACCGCGTACTCGCGTTCCACCTCGTAGGAAGGGTGCATCAGGCGATTTGCCAGTTCTCCATCATTGGTAAACAGTAAAAGTCCGCTGGTGTTGATATCCAGCCGCCCGATGCTGACCCAGCGCCCCTGGTTAAGGTTGGGTAAATGCTGGTACACGTCATCGCGACCTTCAGGGTCCGAGCGGGTGCAAACCTGGCCAATCGGTTTGTGATAGAGCAGGATCTTCGGCCGGGCAACGTGACGCTGCAGGCGCAGCAGTTTGCCATCGATGGCGATTTTCTCGCGGCCGTCAATCTGGTCGCCCGGTTTGGCGGGCTTGCCGTTGACGCTGATGCGCCCCGCTTGCAGCATCGCGTCGAGCTGGCGCCGCGAGCCAATGCCCTGGTTGGCGAGAAACTTCTGAATTCTTTCCATCGCGCGATTATACAGTTACGTCGAATTAAAGCCCGCGAAAGCAGTAATGGTTTGTGTCATCCCGATACGTCGGACCGCCGCGGAAGCCGGGTTCTCGAGAGGATGGCGTCGTTACAAGATTCCCGCTTGCGCGGGAATGACAGAAAAAATTTGCTGGCGCTTTATAACATGCCGTCTTTGCAAGATCCCGACTCAAGGCCGGGATGACCCCTCAGGCTGTCGCCTGAGGGGTCAGTTGACGGCCCAGCGCTGGCCGATGTCGGTCGAGGATTCGGAGATCAGGGTTTTTGCGTTGGTATCGAGTTTGAGATCGAGGATGGTGGCCGAGTCCGGCCGAGCCTTAATATCGAATTTTAAAGGGCCCGGGTGGTGCTGCAGACTTTAACTGATCGATTTAAGCTTGCTGATTAACGGCTGCAGTTGCTGCTCGTACTTCATCCAGGCGGACGAACTGCCCTGATACATTTTTTTTCTGACCTGTACCTGGCTGGCTGTTCTCACTTCCCTTTTGGTGGCGTGGAAATCAAGACAGCTCTGTTCCCAGCCTAAGCCACAATAATCCAGCAGCTTCCGAGTTTCGGCTTCCTGGTTTTCAGTCAACTCCTCATAGTCCAGGTGATAGATCATATCGGGAAAACGTGTTTGCCAGAATTCCATCAAATCGTTATACATCAGGTAGTATTCAGCAAGCTCATCCATATCATAGGCGTAACCGTTACCTCCCCCAATCAGGTTACGTTTAAAGATCGACCAGCAAACTGCCATCGGACTGCGCTTCAAATGAATTATTCTTGCAGATGGAATTGCTGACAGGATAAACCCCAGGAACATGAAATTTGATGGCATCTTGTCGGTATAGATTTTTTCGGGCTGATTCAAATTTTCCAGGTAGCCCATATAATCGGATTGTATTTTACTCTCGATATCTTTTCTTAAAGTAAGATTTGTGTCAGGTTCGCCCTTTTCAGCTGCAGAGCTGAGGATCGGCCTGATAATCTGTCTCAATCCGACAATTTCTCCTGCGCCATAAACCTGTGAATGACTGGCAATAATCTGTTCGACCAGAGAAGTTCCAGAACGAGGCATACCGACGATAAAAATTGGAGTTAAAGAAGAATCGCGGGCATAGGCCGGTGACTGAGAAGCATCCGTTTTATCGGGAAATAGCGCCTTTATTGTTGCGAAGGTATCTTTTTCTATTGCGATATCAAAATCAATCTCGAGGCGTCTAAAAGCGTTACCTTCCAGCAGTAGCTCAAATTGTCTTGCGTAATCTCCTGCTCGTTCGTAGGCATTAGCAAGCGCAAAATAATAATTCTTCAAATCCGTGCCAGCTAAATCCTTACGCTTTATCTGTCTCTCCATAAAGTCGAGTTCAGCATCACTCACCTGGTAGTATTCGTCCAGGCAACTCCTGCCATAATAAGCTTCCGAGTAATCAGGGATTAGCCGGATTGCCTCGTTGTAACTTTCAAGCGCCTCACCAAACTGTCCTAAATCACGCTGCACATTGCCTCGGTTGTATAAAGCATTTGCATAATCAGGCTTCAATTGAATAGCCTTGTCGTAACTGGCCAAAGCCTCCTCGGTTTTCCCGGATTCGACCAGTGCATTTCCGCGATTTGAATAAGCCACGGCAAGGTCAGGTTTTAACCGAATCGCCTCGTTGAAACTCTCTATTGCCTTATCAAATTGTCCCGCTCCTGATAATAAAACTCCGCAGTTGGTATAAGCTTCAAAATAATCGGGTTTTAACTCGATCGCCTTGTTGAAACTTTCGAGTGCCTGCTGAGATTCCCCTGCCTGAAAAAGCTCTTTTCCCCGGTTATAAAAAACCTCTGCATCATCGGGCTTTAACTGTATGTCTTTTTTATGATTCATTAGGCTGGTACACAAATTTACTCCTCGGGATTTTCCGAAATTGGCTGATCAGCGCAATCGTCGAAATTCTTCATCTGATGCCGCATCTACGAATGCACAGAATATCGAGGGTATAAGAAGAATAAAAGCCCTTTTCGCCCGCAGCCAATCGCAAGTATAGAAAAATGGAGGATTGAGTACAGGTTACGCCGGTCCAAATCCCGGCGGGAGGTCAGTTGACGGCCCAGCGTTGGCCGATGCCGGTCGAGGATTCGGAGATCAGGGTTTTGGCGTTGGTATCGAGTTTGAGATCGAGGATGGTGGCTGAATCCGGCCGCACCTTGTACTTGACCTTCGGTTTCCAGGTTTCACGCTGTTTGCCACTGCTCACTTCCCAGATATCGATGGCCTTGGCCGCCCGGCCCGAAGCGAGCAGGCGACCGTCATCGGAAAAATCCGCCGACACCAGGGTCATCTTGATTTCATCGAGACGCGACACCAGGCTGCCCTCGCCGCGGGTGGCATAGATGTGTGCATCACCGATATAGGCGTTGGCGAGTGCATACTCACCATCGTCGGACAGCGCGACCAGTGCAATCTTGTATTCCAGATTCTTCGACCACAGATGTTCGCCGTTACTCAAATCCCACAGGCTGGCATGCCAGTCATCAGAACCGGTTAGCGCGAAGCGCCCATCTCTGGAAAGCGCCACGCTGGTCACTTTTTCATGATGCGCAAACACGTAGAGCATCTTGCCCTGCACCATATCGAAATAGACCGCCTGGTTATCCTTGCTGCCGATAAGCGCGTAACGCCCGTCTGCCGACACCGCGACAGCGGTCAGATTCGGCCACGACCAGTAACCGGTGAGGCGCCCGGACTGGACCGCCCAACGTGCGATTGAATTCTGTTCCACGGTAACCAGGATGTCACCGGAGGCAGAAAACGCGGCCGCAACAATACCGCCCTCGCTGCCCTCTTCGTGTTGCACACTGTACCTGGTGAGTTTGCAGATCCCAGACACGTCCGAAACCGTTGATTTCCGCAGTAAGCAGGTGTTTACCATCGGGACTGATGGCCGCGCTGTAAGAGCCGGTATCGGCATGCACCCAGGTGTCGAGTGCCTGTTTCTGCTCGCTACAGGCGCTCAGCAGGGTACAGATCAGGACTATATTCAGCAGGTTTCGCATCTACCTGAGTATAGATGCTAATCAGCCTGTGCCTCGCTTTTTTCAGCCGATTCCGCAGACTCGGCAGTCTCCGGTTGGTCGGTCGGTTTACTATCCGGCAGCAGCAGAGCCAGCTCCGGATTGAACTGATCGATATCGCGAATTTCAGCCAGCGTCGGCAGCTCGTTGAGGGACTTTAAATTGAAGTAGTCGAGAAACCCGCTGGTGGTGCCATACAGCGTCGGCCGCCCCGGTACTTCCTTGTGCCCCAGCGATTTCACCCAGTCGCGTTCCTGCAGGGTATTAATGATGCTGGTGCTGACACTGACGCCGCGGATGTCCTCGATCTCGCCGCGCGTGATCGGTTGCCGGTAAGCGATCAGCGCCAGGGTTTCGAGCAACGCGCGCGAATAACGCGGCGGCTTCTGTTCCCACAGGCGGACCACCCAGGTTTCGAAGTCGGCCCGGACCTGGAAACGAAAACCCGAGGCGACCTGTTTCAATTCGAAACCGCTGTCCGCGTATTTTTCGGTCAGTTGCTGAATCGCCTGGCGGATTTCATCCTTGCCCGGTTGCTCGATATCGCCAACGAACAGCTCGAACAGCTGGTTAACCGACAGCGGCTTGTCGGCGGCGGAGAACAGGGCTTCGAGGATTGATTTGAGTTTGTCGATTTCCATATCTTATGCTTTGGCTTTGACGTAAATCGGGGCATAGGGTTCGGTCTGCACCAGCTCGATCAGCGATTCCTTGAGCAGTTCAAGAATAGCGATAAAACTGACCACGACCCCCATCCGTCCCTCGGCGGGATTGAAAAAATCGTTGAAACTGGTGAAATCGTCGGCCGACACGCGATCGAGCACAATCACCATGCGTTCGCGGACCGACAACGGCTCGCGATCGACATGATGGCTGGCAAACTGCTCGGCGCGATTGACCACGTCGCGAAACGCGCTCATCAGGTCATTCAGGTCGACCGTCGGCAGGGTCAGTTTGACCTTGAACTTGGGGATATCGATATTGGTTAGATAGGTGTCTCGCTCCAGCCTGTCGAGCGCGTCGAGGTCTTCCGCGGCCTGCTTGAACTGTTCGTATTCCTGCAGGCGGCGCACCAGCTCGGCGCGCGGATCGTCCTCGTCCTGCGATTCGGTGGGTCGCGGCAGCAACATGCGTGATTTGATCTCGGCCAGCATCGACGCCATCACCAGGTACTCGGCGGCAAGCTCGAGTTCGAGATGATCCATCAGGTGGATGTACTCCATGTACTGTTTGGTAATCGCCGCAATCGGAATATTGAGCACGTCGAGGTTCTGCCGCTTGATCAGGTAGAGCAGCAGGTCGAGCGGTCCTTCGAAGGCTTCG
>CALDDP010000262.1 GCA_937936805.1 uncultured Gammaproteobacteria bacterium
GAAACGATTCATGACTACCATCAAGGCCGATGTGGAACAGGAACTGCGCGCGGATGAACTACGCGCGATTCTGGCCGATCAGCAGAAAGAGCTGGATACACTCAAAGATTCTATTTCGGGCGCCGGCAAGGAGTTCGAAAAAGACATCAGTGCCGTTAGCGAAGCCGTTGATCCGCCGACGCAGGGAGTCGACGAAACCCCGGCCCAGGACGCAAGCGCCGAGGCAACCGAAACCATCGCTGATTCTGCTGCTGAATCCACCCCCATGCCAGACCCGGTTGAAGACAAACCGGCCGGCAAAACAAAATCATGAGCGAAGACGAGAATCTGGAGCAGTCCAAGGCCGGAAGCCTGATGTCGCACCTGGTAGAGCTGCGTGATCGCGTGGTGCGGATGGTGCTCGCGGTGCTGGTGCTTTTCCTCGGCATGTTTTACTGGGCAAATGATATATACGTCTTCCTGGCGGAACCTCTGACCCGTCATTTGCCCGACGACGCCAACATGATTGCGATTGACGTCGCCTCACCTTTCCTGACACCGTTCAAGCTGGTGTTAATGCTTGCGGTGTTCCTGGCGATGCCCGTCATTCTTTACCAGTGTTGGTCGTTCGTGGCTCCGGGACTATATGCCAACGAGAAGCGCATTGCGGGTCCGCTACTGGTTTCGAGTATCCTGCTGTTCTATGCTGGCGTTGCGTTTGCCTACTACGTGGTGTTCCCTCTGGTATTTGGATTTTTCACCAGTGTCGGCCCCGAAATCGTCAATATATCGACCGATATCGGGCGTTACCTGGATTTTGTGCTTGCGTTGTTCTTTGGCTTCGGGCTTGCCTTCGAAGTGCCGATCGCAACCATAATCCTGGTCGCAATCGGCATAACAACACCGCAAAAACTGTCTGAAAAACGTCCCTTCGTCATCGTTGGTGCTTTTATACTCGGCATGTTGTTGACGCCGCCTGACGTCATCTCCCAGGTATTGCTGGCGCTGCCGGTCTGGTTGCTATTCGAGGCTGGCCTGATCGCATCGAGAATCATTTTCAAGGATCGGGAGCTGGAAGCAGACGAGGCAGAAGATCTTGACGATGAGATGGCAGCCGCACCAGTGCCGGATCACCAGCCTTTGACCGATGCGGAAATGGAAGCCGAACTGGATCAGGCCGAAGCAGACGAATCTCGCCTCGATAAGCAGTAACTGCCTCTAATCCTGTCTCGATCTTGCCCGGTGCACGTTGCCTGCTGCGGTTTAACCGCTCTATGCGGAGTTACACCTGACCCGCTTTATCCTGGCGCTTATCGAGGCTATCGCCACGGAGTCCGCCCCGCTGGTCGCGTTATTTGGACCGTTCGTCCGCAGTTGCGCCCGTATCTAAGGTGAAAAGCTGTCGTTTTACTAGACTTAACGGGTCTAACTATCTGTAGAGATAAATGAATATAACCGGCCCCGCCCGGCTCCCGTACCCGGCTTCCGATGCCAGCAGCGTCGCGGCCGAAGGTATTCGCGAACAACTGACGCGCCTGGATCAAAACGTCGCCGAAGTCGCGCGTGGAGAAGACAGTGATTCGCTGGCCTCCGGCTCGCGCGATCGCGCCCTGGTAGAACAGTCAGAAATCGTTCGCGCCGTGCGTGCCAATGCCCGATCTCTGGAAGCATCCAACGAGGCAATAGGTACCATTCTCGATATCAAGGTTTAACTTAAGCCTGCCATTTCGTCGGCACCGGGTTTGCTTACCCCGGCGAAGGTTTTAAGGTATCATTGGCTGCTGTTCAGGCCCTTGTTTCAATAATCCCGATGACCACTAAACCCGGGACGCTGCGTCGTCCGACCCTACTTGTTATTCTCGACGGATTCGGCATCAACCCCGATCCCGCCAATAACGCGGTGGTGCAGGCCAGCACGCCTAATTTCGATCGTTATTTTGCTGATTATCCGATGACCACGCTGGAAGCTTCCGGTCGAGGCGTGGGCTTGCCAGCCGGCCAGATGGGCAATTCGGAAGTCGGGCATATGACCATTGGCAGCGGTAGCATCGTCAGACAGGACCTGGTACGTATCGACGATGCCATCGAGGACGGCAGTTTTTACGAGAATCCGGCCCTGCTTGGCGCAGTGCGGGCAGCCGGGGCGGCGAATCGACCGCTGCATTTAATCGGCCTTGTATCGGATGGCGGCGTCCACAGTCATCTCGATCACCTCAACGCATTGATCCGCTTGTGTCACCGCCACCAGGTCGTACCCCAGCTGCATATGATTACCGACGGTCGTGATACCGCACCGCGGGCGGCACTGGGCTATTTACCCGGGCTCGAAGCTCTGCTGATGGAATGCGGGGGTCATATCGGTACCGTTAGCGGACGCTATTATGCGATGGACCGCGATCAACGCTGGGATCGCGTGCGGCTGGCCTGGGACAATATCGTCAGTGGCAACGGGGTATACGCCGAATCCGCGCAAACGGCTATTGAGCAAGACTACGCTGACGGCAACGCTGACGAGTTTATCCTGCCCGCCCATCTGCCGAAACTGCAGACACCGCAGGCCGGCGATGAAATGGTGTTTTTCAATTTTCGCAATGACCGCGTGCGTCAAATCTGCGCCGCCTTTGCCCTCGAAGAGTTTGTCGAATTCGATCGAGGGGAGGAGTATCGTCCGATCAGGCTCACCTGTATGACCCATTACGACTCCAGGCTGAATGCCGAAGTCGCGTTTGCACCAGTCCGCCCCGAAACTACCCTGGGCAGCGTTATCAGTGATGCCGGGTATCGCCAGTTACACTGCGCCGAAACCGAGAAGTACGCGCATGTCACTTTTTTCTTTAACGGCGGTCGCGAAGCCGTTTATCACGGAGAGGAACGCAAGCTGGTCAAATCACCACAGGTCGCTACCTATGACCTGCAACCGGAAATGAGCGCGCATGAAGTAGCCAGCGAAGTTATCGCGGCAATGCAATCCGGGAATTTTGAATTTATAGTGGTGAATTTCGCCAATGGCGATATGGTTGGGCATACTGCGGTGCGCGACGCAATTATAAAGGCTGTGGAAACGCTGGATAGCGAGGTAGGGCGCGTGCTCGAGTCTGCTATAGAAAACAATTATGCGGTTGTGCTGACCGCTGATCACGGTAACTGTGATGAAATGGTCGACCCTGAAACAGGTGAACCGCATACCCAGCACTCCAACCATCCGGTGCCCTGTTTGGTCGTCGATGAGCAGGTAACAACGCTCGCGCAGGGAGAAGATTTATCAGCAATTGCTCCAACCGTGCTACAGTTAATGGGTATACCCAAACCCGGGGCGATGACAGGCCGCTCGGTTATCGATGATAGCTGGCCGATTGATCTTGATTAGCACGGTGATTTTGGTAATGATTATGATTTGGCAGTACGCGATTAAACTAAATAACAAACATGGCTAACTTAAACGAAACACTTGAAGATATTACGCTGTTTCGCGGGATGGACGAAGACGACATCGAGAGTGTCGCTGCGCAGACCGTCATCCGTCAGTTTCCAAAAAATACCGTAATCGTCAGCCAGGGCGACGAAACCGACTCTTTCTACGTGATCCTGCAGGGTAAGGTCGATGTTTTCCTGCACAATGACAAGGGTAAGGAAATAATTATCAACACCCTCGGTGAAGGCGAGGCATTTGGCGAACTCGCGCCGCTGGGCAGTATTCCGCGTCAGGCCAGCATTATCACCACCGAAGACTCAACCTTTGGCATCATATCGCGGCAGGTTTTCATGGATACCCTGTTGACCAGGCCCACGGTGAGCATGCGCATTATCGATTTGCTAATCAACCGTATCCAGGACCTGACCGAAGAGGTCAGCAGTCTTGCGCTGGAAGACGTTTACAACCGTGTAGTGCGGGTGCTTTATAAACATGCCGAGGAAGTTGGTGAGAAACTGGTTACCGAAAAACTGACCCAGCAGGACATCGCCAGCCGCGTCGGCGCGACCCGGGAAATGGTGCATCGGATCCTCAAGGAATTGAAAACCGGTGGCTATATCTCGATCGAAGGTAAACATATCACTATTGAGAAAAAACTCCCTCCTGGCTGGTAAAGCTCGCGCAAAAAAAATGCTACCATAGCGCCACTCAAACCTGAGGAAGGAAATAGTGGCGGGTCACAGCAAATGGGCTAACATTCAGCACCGCAAGAAAGCGCAGGATGCCAAGCGTGGCAAACTGTTTACCAGGCTGATCAAGGAAATTGTCGTCGCTGCCAGGGCCGGTGGTTCTGATCTCGATGCCAACGCCTCGTTGCGCTCCGCGGTCGACAAGGCCAAATCCCAGTCGGTACCCAAGGATGCTATCGAAAGAGCGGTTAAGCGAGGCGCAGGCGAACTCGATGGTTCCGATTACGAAGAAATTCGCTACGAGGGTTATGGGCCGGCAGGAGTGGCTTTCATCGTCGAATGCCTGTCGGACAATCGCAATCGAACCGTGGCCGACGTGCGCCACGCATTTAGCAAAGCGGGTGGGAATCTAGGCCAGACCGGTTCGGTAGCCTATATGTTTGCCAGTCTCGGCGTACTGGTTTATTCACCCGAACACGATGAAGACGAAGTAATGGAGGCAGCGCTTGAAGCCGGCGCCGATGATGTCATAATCGCTGACGATGGCAGTATCGAGGTTTTGACCACGGCGGAGGATTACGTTGCCGTTAAGCAGGCGATGACCGATGCCGGTCTCGAACCGGAAGATTCCGAATTAACCATGCGCGCATCGACTAATGCCGAACTTGCAGTCGAAGACGCGCAGAAAGTGCTGCGTCTGGTCGATCTGCTCGAAAACTCGGATGATGTGCAGGATGTTTTTTACAACGCGGATATTCCAGAGGAAGCTTACGAGGCAGAGGCTTAATGATAATCCTGGGTATCGACCCTGGATCACGCATCACCGGTTTCGGCCTTATCGACAATCAAGCCAGCCGAATCGACTATATCGACAGTGGTCACATCAAGGTTAGCGGTGATAGTCTGCCGCAGCGTCTGGGGTTTATTTTTGCGGCGATCGATGACGTGATTCGCAAGCACCAGGCGCAACAGATGAGTATCGAGAACGTTTTTATGGCGCGTAACGCAGATTCAGCGTTGAAGCTGGGGCAGGCGCGTGGCGCAGCGATTTGCGCGGCACATCAGGCCGGGCTGGAGATTGCCGAGTATGCCCCGCGAGAAATAAAACAGTCCATCGTTGGCAGCGGTGCAGCGAGCAAGGAGCAGGTCCAGCACATGGTGCAACGATTGCTTGGTATCCGCAAGGAGCTGCAGGCAGACGAGGCAGACGGTCTCGCCATTGCTATCTGCCATGCACAATTTTATGCTACCCGGCAAAAGACCGGCATCGATCCCGGTTTACTCAAACGCAGGAGAAGTCGTCGAAGATGATCAGCCGATTAACAGGCATACTAGCCGCCAAACGCGCGCCGCAAATTCTGATCGATTGTAACGGTGTGGGTTACGAAGCCGATGTTTCGATGACGACTTATTACCAGCTCCCCGAAGTGGGTGAGCAGATATCGATCTGGACGCATTTACTGGTCAAGGAGGATTCCCACAGCCTGATCGGTTTCACCGGTGAGGAAGAACGCAAGCTGTTCCGTCAACTGATCCGCATCAATGGTGTCGGCCCCAAAATGGCATTGACGATTCTTTCCGGGATAGATGACCGGCAGTTCGCGATTTGTGTCGCCAATAACGATGTTGCCATGCTGACCCGATTGCCCGGTATTGGCAAGAAGACCGCCGAGCGCCTGATCATAGAGATGCGCGACAAGATCGAAACCCTGCTCAGTGAAATGCCGGCGCAGCAAGTCTCTGCCGATGGTCATTCCGTGATCAGCGAGGCGATCGAAGCCCTGCAGGCGCTGGGCTATAAACCAGCCGATGCCGAGCGGATGATCAGTCACGCGCAGCAGCAGGGTGAAATGCACAGCGGTGCCTCGCAGCTGATCAAGAAGGCATTGCAGGCGACCGTCAAACTATGAGCGAAGATCGCCTCATCAGTCCGGATGCGGTAGCCGAGGAGTTGTCGCAGGATCGTGCTTTGCGGCCGAAACTGCTGACCGAATATGTGGGTCAGCAGGAAGTTTGTGAGCAAATGGATATCTTCATTCGCGCGGCGCGCCAGCGTCAAGAAGCGCTCGACCATGTGTTGATATTCGGTCCCCCGGGGCTGGGGAAAACCACGCTGTCACATATTATTGCTCACGAATTGCAGGTTAACCTGCGCCAGACGTCGGGTCCGGTGCTGGAGAAAGCCGGTGATCTCGCCGCGATCCTGACCAATCTCGAGGCGCATGATGTGCTCTTTATTGATGAAATTCACCGCCTGAGCCCGGTGGTGGAGGAAATTCTGTACCCGGCCCTGGAGGATTTCCAGCTCGATATCATGATCGGTGATGGTCCGGCGGCACGCTCGATCAAGCTCGATTTACCACCCTTTACCCTGGTCGGCGCAACCACGCGCGCGGGCCTGCTGACCTCGCCGTTGCGCGATCGTTTCGGCATAGTGCAGCGCCTCGAGTTTTACAGTACAGAAGAGCTGGGTCACATTATCACGCGTTCGGCGCAGTTACTCGGCATTCGGGTGGAAGCCGGGGGTGCCGGCGAAATAGCGAGTCGATCACGTGGCACCCCTCGCATCGCCAACCGCTTGCTGCGCCGCGCACGTGACTACGCCGAAGTGAAAGCTGAAGGCTTCATTAACACTGAAATTGCTCGCGCGGCACTGGATATGCTCAAGGTTGATCAGTCCGGGCTCGACCATATGGATCGACGCCTGATTATTTCGTTAATCGAAAAATTTGATGGCGGACCGGTCGGTGTTGAAAGCCTCGCCGCGGCAATCGGTGAGGAGCGCGGCACTATCGAAGACGTCATCGAACCTTATCTGATCCAGCAGGGTTTTATGATGCGAACCCCGCGGGGGCGTGTGGTAACATCGCGTGCATACTCCCATTTCGGATTGAAACCCCTGAGCCAGGGTGAAATTGATTTATAGCCGGATTCCGCTTCTAACTTTTAAAATTCCAGACCTGATAACGCCATGAATAATGATTCTATATTGACCCTGATTTTTAATGCCAGCGTGCCGGTACAACTGGTGATGCTGGTGCTGATGGCAGCCTCTGTTTTTTCCTGGGCGTTGATGTATGTAAAGCGCGGCTATATTCGACAGTCGCAGGGGGAGGCCAAAACCTTCGAAGGACGTTTCTGGTCCGGTATCAATCTGAGCGATCTGTTCGCCCAGTTAAGCGTACGCCAGGAACGGCGTTTCGGGCTCGAAGCCATATTTGAAAACGGTTTTCGTGAGTTTGCTCGAGCCCGTAAGGCGGATCTCGATAATAGCGAAGTGGTGCGTTCGGCGCATCGGGCGATGAAGGTGTCCATGTCGCGTGAAATAGAGATGCTGGAAAATAATTTGCCGTTTCTGGCCACGGTTGGTTCGGTCAGCCCCTATGTCGGCCTGTTCGGTACGGTGTGGGGCATCATGGAATCCTTTCGCGCACTATCCGGTGTCCAGCAGGCCACCCTGGCGATGGTTGCCCCCGGTATTTCCGAGGCCTTGATTGCTACCGCGATGGGCTTGCTGGCCGCGATTCCCGCTGTAATTGCGTATAACAAGTTCACCAGTGAGGTTGACGCGATGATCGTGCGTTACGAAAACTTCCTCGAGGAGTTTACCGGCATCCTGCAGCGCCAGGCCCAGTCGCCGAAGTAGGGTTGTTGCTGTGAAAAGACGTCGCTCGGTTTCCGAAATAAATGTGGTCCCATACATTGATGTAATGTTGGTGTTGTTGATTATCTTTATGGTCACGGCGCCCCTGTTGAAGCAGGGTGTCGATGTTGATCTGCCGACCGCGCCGGCCAATCCTCTGGATGTGGAAAGCCCGGAACCCATCGTCATCACGGTCGATAAAAGTGGCTTGATGTTTCTCAATATCGCGGTCGAACCCGACAGCAAGATCAGCGCCGAGGCATTGGTCAAGCAGGTTAAATCTGCACTGGACAAGGAACCTAAACGACCGGTGATGGTACGTGGTGATGCGAATGGGCCTTACCAGAACGTGGTTGCGACGCTGGTGTTGTTGCAGCAGGCAAACGTCGGTTCGGTTGGTTTGGTGACGGAGCCCGAGGAAAATCCCTAGTGTTTGCAGAATTGCTCAAACATCCTCGTGCTCTTGCCTTCTCGGTGCTGTTGCATGCCGTGATTATTGGCCTGATGGTTTTTAATCTTAAGTTTGTCGACAAACCGAAAAACATTCCGGCTGGCCAGGTTGCCAAGACGGTCAAGGCCGAAGTGGTTGATCAACAACAGCTCGAGGACCGGGAAAAACAGAAGCGACTTGAAGAAAAACGCATCAAGGAAGCGGAAAAGAAAAAGCTCGAGGCGAAAAAACTCGAACAGAAGAAAAAACAGGAAGCCGAACAGAAGCGTAAAGCCGAGGCAAAGAAAAAGGCCGAACTAAAACAGAAAAAAGAGGCCGAAGAGAAACGCAAGGCTGATGAAAAATTAAAAGCAGAACAGAAACGCAAGGCCGACGAAAAGCGCAAGGCTGATGAGAAGTTAAAAGCCGAGCAAAAGCGCAAGGCCGACGAAAAGCGCAAGGCCGATGAGAAGTTAAAAGCCGAGCAGAAGCGCAAGGCCGAAGAGAAACGCAAGGCCGAGGAAAAACGCAAGGCGGAGGAGAAGCGTATAGCCGAGGAAAAGCGCAAGGCCGAGGAGAAGCGTATAGCCGAGGAAAAGCGCAAGGCCGAGGAGAAACGTATAGCCGAGGAAAAGCGCAAGGCCGAGGAAGCCGAAAAACGTCGCCTGGCCGAAGAACAACAGCGTAAAGAGGCTGAATTGAGAGCTAAACTTCAGGCCGAGGAAAATCAGCGCCGGCTTAACTCTTTACGCGAAGCGTATAAACTGGCAATTTTACAAAAGGTTAAGAGGAATTGGATTAGACCGGCCGAAGGTGAGAAAATACCCGATTGCTGGATTAGGGTAACGCAAGGGCCAGGAGGAATTATTCTCGATGTCACCTTCGGCGCCTGCAAGGGCAGTACTGGCGCATATCGCTCTTCAATAGAAAATGCAGTTTACAAGGCCGAACCCCTGCCTAAACCCGGCGATCCTTCCTTGTTTGAGCGGGAATTGAATTTTAACTTTAAGCCTGAGTAAGAAACTTAAAATAAATGAAACAAGCAATAACATATTTGTTGGCCAGTATCCTTTGGGCTATGCCCTTACTTGCTAAAGCAGCGCTGAACATAGAGATTACTGGGGGAGTTGAGGGGGCGTTGCCGATCGCAGTCGTCCCTTTCGACACGTCAAAACTGAGTAGCAAGTTGCCGGTCGATCTTGCTGAAATTGTTGCCAGTGACCTGAATCGCAGTGGCGTACTGAAGTCGATGAATCGTTCTGAACTGCCGGCGAACCCGCATTACAGCAACCAGGTGAAATACCCGCGTTGGCGCAGTGCCGGTCAGGATTACCTGGTAGTCGGGCGGGTGAAGGAAAAATCCCCCGGCGTTTACACTATCGAATTCCAGTTACTCGACGTACTCAAGCAGAAACAGTTGCTGGGGCGCAGTATGCCGGCAAAAAAACGCAATCTGCGAACAAGGGCGCACCAGATCAGCGACTTCATCTACGAGCAGATTACCGGAACGCGGGGGGCCTTTAATACCCGTATCGCTTATGTCCGTGCGCAAAAAAGTGCTGCTCGAAAATACGTGCTGCAGGTTGCCGATACCGACGGGTTTAACGCGCAGAACGTACTGGAGTCCGACGAGCCCATTATGTCTCCAAGCTGGTCGCCAGACGGCAAATCGCTGGCCTATGTCTCGTTCGAAAGTAAACGCCCCGAAATTTTTATCCAGCACCTGGCGACGGCGCGACGTTCGAAGGTCGCCGGATTCAAGGGTTTGAACAGCGCGCCAAGCTGGTCGCCGGATGGCAAGTTCCTGGCGCTGGTGTTGTCCAAGGACGGTAGTCCCGATATATACACCCTGAACACCGCTACCAAACGGCTGAAGCGCCTGACCAAACATCGTGGTATCGACACCGAGCCGGTCTGGACCAATGATGGCAGGTCCATTATTTTTACCTCTGATCGAGCCGGCTCGCCGCAACTGTACCAGGTTAACGTCAACGGCGGTAAACCAAGGCGAATCACCTTCGAAGGGCGCTATAATACAGCGGCCAGCCTGTCGCCAGACGGTAAATTCATCGCCATGGTGTACGGCGACAACGGGCAGTATAAAATTGCCCAGTATGAACGCGCGACAGGTAATTTGACCGTGCTTACCGACAGCTCGCTGGATGAATCACCGTCGTTTTCGCCTAACGGCAAGATGCTGCTTTATGCGTCCACGCGGGGGAACAACGGTTTCCTGTTTGCTGTCTCGATCGACGGACGCGCAAAACATAAATTATCAGACCAGGCTGGCGATATCCGCGAACCCGTCTGGGGGCCTTTCGAGAGTAAATAATTCACCGTATAGAATTGGAGCAAAATTGATATGACAATACAGAACCTAGTAAAGCCATGGATGACCGCCGCCTTGTTGGCTGTTTTTGTAGCTTCCTGTGCCAGTACACAGGAAGAGTTCATCGTCGAAGAAGACGGCGCGCCGGTTGACAGCCAGGCACAGACCGGCAGTGTCGATGGCGGCAGCATTGGCGGTGCCGATGCCACCGGTCTGAGTGACGGTGATTCCGCTGAAGGTACCGCGATGGGTGTACCGATGGACGCGTTGGAAACGCTTGAACAAACAGAGGGAACGATGTCCGTGCGCATTGTTTACTTCGAATTCGACAGTGCCAAGCTGACCAGTGAATCGATCGAGATCCTCGAAACCCATGGCAACTTTATCGCTGCCAACGGCGAGGTCACGGTGCGTCTCGAGGGGCACGCCGATGAGCGCGGCAGTCGTGAATACAATATAGCTCTGGGCGATCGCCGAGCACAATCGGTAAGGCGCGTGTTATTGTTCCAGGGAGCCTCGACAGACCAGGTTGAAACCGTGAGCTACGGAGAGGAACAGCCGGCAGTGGCAGAGCACACCGAGGCAGCCTGGGCGCTCAACCGTCGCGTCGAATTAGTCTATACGGTGAACTAATATGAACGTGGTCATCAACCCGGTACGCAACGTCGTCCTGGCGGGGATTATTCTGTCCGCTTTTACAACCACGCCGGCATTTGCACAAAGCACCTTGACCCCCGAGCAATTAACGCTGCGGGTCGAGCGCCTGACCGAGCTTTCACAGCGATCGGAAGCCAAGCTGTCAGCTGCACAGGCACAGTTGAAATCGCTGAGCGAAGAGATGACGCGTATGGGCCGCCTGGTCGATAACCGTGCGATGCTGGACATGATTCAGCAAGTTGATGAAATATCCGAAGAAATCGGCCTGCTGCGCGGTGAAATTGAGATTCAGGGCAACGATATCAACGAAATCAAGAAGCGTCAGCGGGAACTGTATCTCGATATTGATCGTCGTCTGCGTGATATAGAGAGTGGTGCCACGGCTTCTAGCGGCCTGACCAGCGTTCCCCAGGTGAGTGGTTCGGCATCGGCTGGAACCGCAACCTCCGGCGCCCAGCAGGCACCGGCAGTCGAGCCGTCGACAGGCCAGGCAACGACAAGCAGTCAATCTGCAACGCCACCGGTAACCCCTTCAGTGACCCAGAGCGAAGAAAAAGCAGCATACCAGGCCGCTTTCGATACCCTGAAGGAGGGTCGCTACAAGAAAGCCAAGGCCGAACTCAAGTCGTTTCTCGACAAGTTTCCAAACAGCAGTTATGCCGGCAACGCGCAATACTGGCTTGGCGAGGCACATTACGTGACACGAGATTTCGAACAGGGCATCGTCGATTTCCAGAAGGTCATGAACAACTACCCGAGCAGTAACAAGATGCCGGATGCAATGCTCAAACTGGGCTACACCTATTATGAACTCAAACAGTACGAAAAGGCGAAAGCGATACTGCAGGATTTGCGCACTCGATATCCACAGGCGACCGCCGCACGTCTCGCGACCAAGCGCCTCGACCGCATCCGTCAAGAGGGTCATTAGAAAAAGCGATTAGAATTCGCTTGAAATCGAACAGGGGATAGGTATTATTCCAATCCTTCTCAGGGGGCGTTAGCTCAGTTGGTAGAGCATCTGACTTTTAATCAGGTGGTCGGGCGTTCGAGCCGCCCACGCCCCACCATTTTTTTCCTGTCATTCAATTGCCTGCCGGTTTATTGCGCCGCATCGATTTACCTTTCTTCGCAAAATACCCAGAATTCTCATAAAACAATTGGCTAAGCCAATGATGCGTTTCCCTGATGATTCTCGTGCCGGCTTTTCAGCCGCTATCAATGGTAAATCGTTTTACCTTTCGACTCTTCGCCAATACTCTCATTAGCCCACCAGTTGGTTATAATAGCCGCCTTTTGAACAGGAGTACCCCGCAGGTGAAACAGGACACAGCCCAGCAGGCGCTAAAGCAATTGAGTCTGGGGCTTGGCATGCTTGGTCTGTGCCTGGGCTTTCTGGCGGCGTATGGCGTATTGGCCGGTGATGTTGATGGCCGGGTAAACCTGTTACTCCTGCTGCTGTTATTTGCCTTTCTGCCTGTCGCGGGTTTGCTACTCAGCATCTTTCTAATGGTGAAAGGTGGGGGCAAAGGCCTGGCGGGCTGGATTCTGGATATTCCCCTGTGGCCACGGCATCTAATCCTGGCCCTGTCGAGGCTCGGTCCCACTCTCGGGCGAGAGCTTTGGCTATTTTACCAGACCCAAATTCTTGCAGTGAGTTTCTCGGTGGGTTGTCTGCTACTGTATCTGCTGTTGCTGCTGGGCAGTGATATCACTTTCGTTTGGCGTAGCACGTTGCTCGAACCTGAAGATTTACTCCCCGCCTTAAAGGCAATCGGCACTCCCTGGCGCTTCTGGACTGAGGCCCAGGCCTCGCTTGCATTGATTGAACAAACCCGGGATTTCCGTCTCGATTCGCAAGGCATTTCGCAACCTGTGGTGGGACTATGGTGGAAATATATATTAGCCACGCAACTTGTCTACAACCTGTTACCGCGAAGCCTCATGCTGCTGGTGGCCCGGCAAAAATACCGGGCACGCCTGCAACAGAGCAGAGTGCAATATGCCTGCGATTCGCAGCCTCAGCCAACCAGTGCTACCTCTAATGAAAATTCGTTGGCCAATCTGGTCCGATCTGTCACCTCTCCTTATACCTTGTTGGATTGGGCTGACGCATCGTCGAGCTGTTATGAGCGAATACAACAACTACTCGGTGACGCTGCAGAGATTTATTCCATTGGTCCCTTGCGGCATCAAGCTGCGACTCACTCGCCAGGTGATCATTCCCTGGTCGTTGTGGTTAAAAGCTGGGAACCGCCACTGGCCGAATTGGCCGACAGGTTAAATGACATTGATTCAAACGCAGAAAAGCTGGTTCTGCCACTGGACTGGAGCGACACGGGGGTTCGTCAACCCTCTCCTGCCCATCTGGATGAATGGCGTCGCTTTGCAGCGACCCTGGATGACTGGCAGGTACTTCAACTTGAGACGTTCACATGACACCTGTTTTCGCAGTGGTAGGCCATCCAAATAAAGGCAAGTCTTCGATTGTCAGTACCATCGCCCAGAACGACGACATCGCCATTTCTCCGCGCAGTGGTACAACACGCGAGACACAGCATTATGACATTTTGATAGGCGCGGCAGATTATACGCTGGTGGATACGCCGGGATTTCAGCGTCCGTCCCGAGCGTTGGCCTGGTTGCAGGAACACGCCCCATCGGCGGACAAGCGCCATGACGCTATCCAGCAATTCATTGCAGATCCGCAATGCCGGCAGCAATTTCCGGAAGAGGTCATGTTACTCAAGCCTATAGTGGAAGGTGCGGCCATACTCTATGTGGTAGATGGCTCGCGCCCTTACGGTGCCGAGTACGAAGCCGAGATGGAAATACTGCGCTGGACAGGTCAGGCCAGCATGGCACTGATCAATCCCATTGAGAATCAAGATCACGTGCAGGACTGGCAACAGGCGCTGGGCCAGTATTTCAAGATCGTGCGTGTGTTCAACGCTATGCAGGCTGATTTTGAGAAAGTAGTGGCGATACTCGAAGCCTTCTCCCACATCCGTGAAGAATGGAAATCGGCACTGGCAGACATCGTGAATGAATACCGCAGGCAACGCGCCACGCAGTTGCAGGAGTCAGCCAGCTTGTTGGAAGAGTTGTTAACCCGGCTTTGTACCTACCAGGTGTCGCAGAAAGTACTCAGCAAATCCCAGGCCGATGGTTTGAAAGGCATACTGGAGAAAAAGTATTTCAATGACATGAGTACGATTGAACGTCAATATCACGAGTTACTGAAGCGTCTTTATCAGTATCACCACCTGGAAAGCACGATCGACGAGCTGCCACTGGAAGACAATCTGTTCGATACGGAGAAGTGGATCATGTGGGGATTGAACCGTAAGCAGCTTACCGTGGCCGCCACCATCGCAGGCGCGACCACGGGAGCAGTGCTAGACGCCGCAGCGGCGGGAAGCAGTTTTATGCTGGGTGCTGTGGGTGGCGGCCTGCTGGGTGCTGGTAGTGCCTGGCTGGGCGCTGACCGTATATCCAGTTTCCATGTGCGGGGATTACCGCTCGGCGGCTATGAAGCGCATCAGGGTCCTATCCAGAACCGTAACTTCCCTTACGCGGTGCTCGGACGTTTTGTCTATCTGGCTGACGCACTGCGCCATCGTACCCATGCACACCGGGAGAGACTCCAGATTAGCGATGGTGATCTGTCCGCGCGCATCGAGCAACTCAGCAGTGAGCAACAAGCTGGGCTGCACCGGGCGCTGGATCGGCTGCGGCAGCAAAAATCTACGGAAGGATTGGGACAGTATTTGTACGCGTTAATCAGCACCGATTCCCCGGTACAATTCCGGGAGCACAATACGTTGGCTTAATCACTTACAACTCGATCCTTCATCGTGCCTGAAGGTGATTTTTTTTTTAGATATTAGCGTTGATTTCTATGATGTTTTAAACTATCTCCGGTCGAGATGAATTCAAGCCGTTTACCCTGATGAGAGATGACACGACGTTACCAGGCCTGTCCAGAACAGTTAGTGTTGATACCACCGATATTACCGATAACAGTTTGATAACTGATTTCTCCCAGATCGTAAGTGGCTTTGTTGGCAGGGACCGCGGCGAACGCAAGCGACAAAAAAATCCGCGAAGAACTGGTTCGCGACCATCTTGATACCGGGCATCAGGATACCCCGTCGCGTAAGCAGCAGCTTTTCGATATATTCAAACGCAGGTAGTGACCACAAGGGCTACCTGAGCCTTTAATTTTCTGTGCAGAAATGTCAATGCCACCTGTGAGGGCGCGAGGCGCGGCCGACGAAGGGCAGGGCTACCCTTTACCCGTGTAAATGAAATGCCGGGGTTTCTCTAATCTTCCCGAAGCAGTTTTTGAATGAAGGATTTTAGCGGAGGTGTCATCTTTTGTTGGTTTTCGATGAACTCATCCACCAGTTCTTTAGTCACGTAATCTAATGGCTGGGCGAAATCTGTGCTGCGCCTGCGGTTATTATTATCGCTAACTTTGTGTCCTTCCACTCCTGTATTTGTGGAGTAATCGGTCATGGTAAACATCCAGGTCTAAGGTCTAACGCGTCTTTAAATCTAAAGCGTTTTTAAAATATGTGTTTGTTATGGTTATTAGTGTGCTCCAAATCACATCAGGCGAATTTTAACCTATATGGAGTAATAACTGAAACGAGATGGGTTTTTAATGCTTATCTGAGCGGGAAACGGCCAGCTGGAGCGGTTTCAGGCCCACTGGTAAACGCTGCATCAGTTGGTGATTGCTGCCGCAGGTTTAGTTATGCAGGGTTAGGGACAATGTCCTCTGATGGCCCGAAAACCCGCTTTACTGAGATCATGTGACGGTCGACTGAGCGAAATATCTGGCCTTGTCCCAAAGCCGATTAGCCATTACCTCCTCAATAATCGAGGCCGCTTTGGTCACATCCCGGGCATCGATGTAGAGCGGTGTAAAGCCAAACCGCAT
>CALDDP010000263.1 GCA_937936805.1 uncultured Gammaproteobacteria bacterium
ATACCACTCACAACCTCGAGCTGACCTTGTCAGCGAACATATTTTTCTAAGGAGATAAGTGTATGAACAAAATAATATCGCAAAGCTGTTCGCGCCTGCTCATGGCCTGCCTGGTGTCGTTTATGTGTGTGAACCTGGCCGGTGCTGCCGCGGTCAAGGGTCCGGCACCGAATTTCACGCTGAAATCCATGAGTGGCAAAAATCTCAAGCTCAGTGAAATGGCTGGAAACGTTGTATTAATTAATTTCTGGGCGTCCTGGTGTGGCCCCTGCCGCGAGGAAATGCCCTATTTGAATGCGCTGCATAAAAAGTACGCGCCGCTTGGGTTTACCGTGCTGGGTGTCAATGTTGAAGAGCAGTTGGATGGTGCCATGGGATTCCTGAGTAATGTTCCGGTTGATTTTCCGATCCTGCTGGACAGTAAAAACAAGGTGAGCAAACAGTACAAGGTGGTCGCAATGCCAACCACGGTCGTCGTCGATCGCGATGGCAACATGCGTTACCTGCACGAAGGGTACAAGCCTGGCGATGAAAAGAAGTATCGGCAGATGGTGAAAAAGCTGGTGCGTGAGTAATCCGATGAAAAACATTAACTACTGTTTGATTCTGTTTTTCATGTCGCTACTCGTCGGTTGTGCCGGGGAACCCTGGGTCAAACCCTATGAGCGCGCCAATCTGGCAGACCCTATTATGAGTTTTAATCGCGATCCAGCGTCGGCCAGCTATCTGCACCATGTGTATGACTCGCGCGAAGGCGCGCGGGGTGCGGGTGTGGCGACAGGCGGCGGTTGCGGCTGCAACTGATTGATGTGGCTGGAGATGCGGCTTTTTTTGCGATTGCTTCGTTAGCCCCGTGCTCGATTCCTCATGTATTGCACATACACTGCGGATCTGCGCGCGGTGCCGCCTCGCACTCGCCGAAAAAATCCGCATCTCCAGCCACATCAATACTCCATTGGATCGCGACATGCACTTAGATTTTTTGCGATTGCTTCGTTGGCTCTGTGCTCGATTCCTCATGTATTTTGCATACACTGCGGATATGGGCGCGGGGCTGTCGTGTGCTCGACAAAAAAATCGGCAGCTCCAGCCACATCAGAATTGCAACGGGTTTTGACATGCGCTTAGCGTTACTTGCCCTCTTGTTCTTTGCGCTAGGCGTCGAGGCGGCGGTGTTGCCGGAAGAGCGTGTGGATCTGCTCTACCACCGGTATGACGGTGGTGGCGTCGTGGTCGACGGCCCGTCGGTGCTGGTGCGCAAGAACATAGGCGATAGTGTGTCGGTTGGTGCGAATTACTACGTCGACAATGTAACCAGTGCGTCGATCGACGTTAAAGTGAGCGCCAGCGAGTACACCGAAGAACGCGAAGAATACGGTGTAAATGTCGATTACCTGCGGCAAAAGACAACCATGAGTATCGGTTATACGAAAAGTGACGAGAGTGATTATACGGCGGAGACCTATAGTCTGGGTATTTCGCAGGATATGTTCGGCGATTTGACCACGGTGAGTATGGGAATGGCCTATGGTGACAATACAGTGGAACAAAACGGTAACCCTGAATTTTCGGAAGACGTCGAGGTGCGCAGTTATCGAATCGGGATTTCACAGATTCTGACCAAAAACCTGATCATGGCATTCGCCTTCGAAACCATATCCGACGAAGGCTATCTCAACAATCCCTACCGGTCGGTGCGCTATCTTGATGGCACCAGCCCTGTTGGCTACAGTTTCCAGCAGGAGGTTTATCCACGGACTCGCACCAGTAATGCCGTCGCCCTGCGTGGTAGTTACTATCTGCCCCAGCGCTCGGCAATACAGGCTGGCATACGATATTTCGACGATAACTGGGGCATAGAATCAACGACCTACGAGTTGAGCTATACCATGCCCTGGGCGGAAAGCTGGATCTTCGAAGCCAGGGCCCGTTACCACGATCAGGATGAGGCAGATTTTTACAGTGACTTGTTCCCCTTCGAGGACGCACAAAACTATCTCGCCCGCGATAAGGAACTGAGCAAGTTCACCAGCACGACCCTGGGCGCCGGCGCCAGCTACGAATTCGGCAGATCGTGGAGCACAATTGAGCGCGGTAGCCTGAATGCCCATTTCGACTGGATATATTTCGATTATGACAATTTCCGCGATTTAACCGAATCCGGAGCGGTTGGGGATGAGCCGTTGTACGATTTCGATGCCTGGGTTACCCGTATATTCCTTTCGGTCTGGTTTTAGGGGGCTGGCGCTGTGCGTATTGCTTCAGGCTTCGTTTTCCGCGGCGGGCGATACAGCGTGCATACCGCTTGCCAGGGTCGATATCGAAGCCAGCGAAGTATTAGCTGAATCCGATCAGCCAAACCTGATCGAGCCTTTTCTAGGCACCTGTATCGATGCTGAGCTGATTCGCAACCTGCTTTCCGCAATCTCAAATTACATAATAGAGCAGGGCTACGTAACCTCGCGGCCGTACCTGCTGGAACAGGACATCAGCGATGGTCAGATCGAGATCCGCATACTGGTTGGTACGATTGAAGCCGTAATCAACGCCGATAGCGGCACCACTAACGGTAAAATAGCCACCGCTTTCGTGCTCAGTGACGAGGTTTTGAATCTGCGAGATCTCGAGACCTCGCTGGAGGCTATAGAACGACTGGAGTCGGTCAGCGCCAATTTCGAGATCAGGCCGGGGACCCGGCAGGGCGCCAGTATAGTCGCGGTAAAGACCGTCACCGAAAAACCATTCCGCGCCGAACTGGGGGTCAACGCCCAGACTGGTCTCAGTAGCCAGTTGAGTCTCATGGCGGCACTCGATAACCCGCTCAACATCAATGACCTGATTGAATTTCGTTATAACAGCGGGGAACTGTATCGCGCTTACCAGGACAATCGTAGCCGCGAACTGGTTTACTCTTTCCCACTGGGCAGTTACCTGCTGGCCTACACCTATGCGGATCTAGAGTACGAGCAACGAGTGCAGGGTATCAACGGGAGTTTCCTGTCTGAGGGAGAAACAACCAGCAATGAGTTTAGAGTAAGCAAGGTGGTAGCGCGCAGCCAGGCCGCGAGGCTGACCCTGGCCGTGGCTCTCGAGCTCAAGGATTCGGACATTTATTTTGATAGCCAGTTAATCGAAGTGTCCAGTTACAGAACCAGCCAGGCGCGCTTCGAATTGCGCCACGACTGGTTTCAGGACTGGGGGCAGCTTTACACCACTTTCAGCTATCATCGTGGACTCGATTCTTTTGGGGCCAGAGACGATGATTACTTTACCGTCGAAGAAGGCTTCGAAACCGATGCCAGCCTGCAGTTCGAGAAGTTCAATTTCGATAGCCAGCTGTACTACTATCTGCCGGACCCTGCCTGGTATGCGAGTTTTAAGCTCAGCCTGCAATACAGCGACGATTTGCTGTACGACAACGACAGGTTGTATCTCGGCAGTCCGTATACGGTAAGGGGTTATTCTTCGGCACTGAGCGGCAGCAAGGCATGGTACTTGCGTAACGACCTGACTCATCGCTGGCAATCGGTGGTAAATCCGTTCAGTGGCAAACCTACTACCAAAACAGTATCGCTGTCGGTTGGTATCGACTACGGCGACGTGACCTGTGAAATCGATAATCGCGATATTTGCGGCGAGATTTACGGGGTTGGCCTCGGAGCGGAAATAGCCGACGCAAATTTCAATGGTCGCCTGATGTGGGCTAGACCGTTAAAGGAAATCGACGATGAAATCGGCGACGAAGATTTTTTTATGCTCGATGTTCGCTGGCAGCTTTAGGTTTGTATCCTGTCCGTTATGCTGTCGTAGTGCTGCCGGCGCGGGCGGAGCAAGATTGCTGGTCACTGTGTATCGATTTACAGCTGGCGTTCGGTAGTATCTTCGCGCTCGTCCAGTTGTTCCACCTCGTGATTGGCTACCGCTTTGGCGTACTCGATCGAATCCGGGGCATTGAACTCGGCGATGGGCGTACCGATTGGGCCGGCAATCAGGGTTGACTGGTCTTCGAGCGCGATACCCGCACGTAAATTGATGCGCACCAGGGTAAACATCAATATCAATCCGAACACCATTGCGATCCCCCAGAAGTAAAATACGACGTCGAAGTAATCCATCAAAAATGCGATGACAATAGGGCCCGTCATAAGCCCGATACCGGAAACCATGACCAGGCTGCCGCTCGCGCCGACAATTTGATGGGGCTCGAGACGATCGTTGGCATAGGCGACGCAGATCGAGTACATCGGCATCGCCGCGCCGCCAAGCGCGACGATAACAAAGTAAAAAGTGATGTCGTCTTTGGGCGTGGCGATGGCCAGCAGGCAGCAGACAATCGAAATAATCGACAGGGCTGCCATGATGCCGCGCCGACCGATACGATCGGAGATGTAACCGATCGGCCACAGCGATATCAGGCTGCCGATAAGGAAGCAGGCCATGAACCAGGATATGGCGCTTAGATCCACCAGAACCTCGCTCGCGTAAATGGCACCGAGGCCAAAGATGGTACCGTGCGCCATGCCGGTAAGGCAGTTACCTATAACCGCCAGTGGCGAGGCGCGATAAAGTTCGGCTATCGACATCCTGGATGAAGTCTCGAAACTCGGGGCGGGTTTTGCCGTCAGCAGGATCGGTATCAGGCCGAAGGAAATGATGATCGAGATCAATATGAACAGATCGATCGCATCCGGTGCGGCGACGGTGAGTAAAAATTGTCCCGCGCCCATACTGCCCGTGACGATGACCATGTAAATTGACAATACCTTGCCACGAGTCTCATTGCTGGCACGATCATTAAGCCAGCTTTCGGTGACGACGTAGAATCCGGCGAAGCTGATACCGGTAACGACCCGCATCATCATCCATAGCCATGGATCGATGTAAACCCCGTGGAACAGTATCGATATCGATGCCAGCGAGGCAAGCGCGGAAAATACGCGAATGTGCCCGACCCGCTGGACCAGTCTCGGGGCAACAAAAGAGCCGATGAATACGCCGATGAAATACCCTGACATCACGATGCCGGTAGTGAAGGTTGAGAAGCCCTCGATACCGGCGCGCACCCCGAGCAAGGTGCCCTGTAATCCGTTGGCCAGCATCATGAATCCAATGCCGAGCAATATCGCCCAGGATGCTGACAGGTCTCTCCACATAGGTTTAAATCTCCGTTAACGACTGCAGATTAGTCGTTTAAAAACTGCGCGGAGTGTAGTTGACGCTCAGGTGTCCCGCAATGTCTATTTGAGCTCCGGGTAACCAGCGTTTATGGCGAAGGATTCGGCCTCGAGAATGCCCCTGTAATCATCGAGGCGCACGCTCTCGAAGTGGCTTAAATGGAGCTGTTGCCGGAGCAGTGGATCAACCTGCTGCAGGGCCCTGTTTAGTGTTGCAATAATTTGCCCGGTATCGCTGGAGAAAAAGTTTGCCTCAGGCATGACCAGGGGTAAGCCACAGGTTTTGATGCTGTCACCTATGCTGCGTACCCGGGCGGTTAAGCCGGGCCATCGATCCTCGATTAGCTGGAAACTGACACAGTCGATTGCAGCGACGTCAGCCCTTTTTTCGGCAACCGCGGTAAGGCTTTGTAAATGGCCTCCGCTATAGATAACCGAGGCGAAAAAGGGTGCCTCCGGATTGAGCTTTGCGACGGCATGACGTAATACGTTCATGCCGCTGTTTGAATCGTTACTATTGATTGCCACGGTTCGAGCACGGCAATCGGCGAGGTTGCTGATAGCGGCATCAGCCGCCACGATGAAACGACTGCAATACAGTTTTTCCTTGACGCCGATAACATCGAAGACAGGTACGCAAAATGGCGTTACCGCATCCTGCAGGTGTTTCATCAGGGGATAGCCACAGGTGTGTCCAATGAATAGCCCGGGGTCGCGCAACACCGATTCTTCCGTGTCGAACACCAGCTTCTCTTCGAGCTGGTTGCCATCGTCGAGTAGCAGGCGGAACTGGTCAAACAATGCCTGCCAGGCACGTTGCAATTCCTTGTCGAAGGCATACATGCCACAGGCAATAAAGCGTTTTTCTGGAGTAGTCATCGATCAGCTAAGCTACCGTGTAAAGGATTTGATTGCCAGCGTTCATTGCGCATCCCGATTTAGCCGGGTCTAAGGAAATTCTTTTGTTTATCAAAATAAACATAATTGTTTATGAAACACTGCTGTGACATAGATAGACATAACTCCAGAGGTCAAATAGTATCGGTGTTTCAAGCTACGGAGCCTGAAATGCCCAGAAGAAGAGCCCGTCGACGCAGTACTCCTTCCGCACAGTTGCAAGGGCCGAGGCTCGAGCAGCAATTCAATCCTTATGCGCCGATCGAGGCGCTGGATACAGAGGCACTGGATCTGATTCACGATGCTTCGATGCGTATCCTCGAGGATATCGGCCTCGAAATTCTGAATGAGAAGGCGCTGGCGCTGTGGGAACAGGATGGCGCGCGCGTGGACTGGGATACGCAGCGAGTGTATCTCGATCGCAACAGGTTGATGGAGCTCATCGATACGGTTCCTGCGGAATTTACGTTATACGCTCCCAATCCTGAACGTAACCGCCTGATAGGGCGTAAT
>CALDDP010000264.1 GCA_937936805.1 uncultured Gammaproteobacteria bacterium
CAGGGACGAAAGTAACAGGAATCTGGGGCGGGGCGAAAGCACAAGTGCCGCGCGTACCAGGCGTTCCAGCCCGGCTACGTTGACAGCGTTGAAATCAGCCGCAGTGGCTCCACGAACAGCACCGGCACAGTGAACTACCGCGGCAGCGCCCTGTACCAGACGACCCAGAGATTCAACATCCTCGAGGGAACCGGTGACCGCTTCGAGTCCGGGTTTGTCTGCAAGACGATGCGCTGAACAGGAACGGACCAGCGCTCTGACATTCCAGCCAGCTGCTAACAGATGATCGACCAGCATAGCGCCGATGAATCCGGTGGCGCCGGTGACGGCAATAGTCCGTGACACAGATAAACCAGTGATAACGACGGGGTGTCAGCCCACCTGCTTCAGCGGCAGGCCGGAACCCGCACCCTGATCATCGCGCCGTTCCTGCGGATGTGCATCGAGATAGTTCAGGCGTGCCTTGGAACGGGACAGCTTACCCGACGAAGTTCGTGGCAGGGTATGTAACGGCACCAGTTCAATGTGACAATCCACCCCCATCTCGGTGAGAATCAGCCCCTGCAGCCGCTTCTTCAATTCCGCAAGTTGCTCGATGTCCTTCTCGCGGCTTTGTACAACCATCACTATTTTATCCGCTCCATCGACCCCCGGTACAGCAAATGCCAGAGCATCTCCCGGACGAAATTCCTGCTGCTGTTCCGCAATCTGTTCCAGATCCTGGGGCCAGATATTGCGTCCGTTGATGATGATCAAATCCTTCTTACGACCCGTGATAAATAGCCCCGTAGCCGTCAGGTAACCGATATCGCCCGTATTTAACCAACCATCAGGCGAGAGTGTCTGGGCGGTAATTTCGGGCTCATTGAAGTAGCCCGACATGACACTGGGAGCGCGCACGTAGATTACACCGATGTGACGTTCCGGCAACACCTTTCCCGCTGCATCCCGCACCTCCACTTCGAAGGTCGATAACGGCACACCACAGTTCACAAATTCGCTAATCCGTTCTACCGGCGCATCTTGCGTTACCGGCTGCGCGCATTCAGACATCGCCAGCTGATCCGCATCGACCCGGTCGACCGACACACCCTGATCCAGCGGTGAAAAACTCACCGCCAGAGAACACTCTGCCATCCCGTAACCGGCCAGAAACGCCTTACGATCGAAACCGCTCGGAGCCAGAACCTCGGCAAAGTCACGCAGCACCTGCGGGCGGATCGGTTCCGCAGCCACACCCGCCACACGCCAGGCGCTCAGATCAAACTTCTCTGCCTCACCTTCACGCAACCGGCGGTTACATAACTCATATCCAAAAGGCGGGCTAATCGATATGGTTGCCTTGTTACGCGACATCAGCGTCAACCACTGCCTGGGGCGCATCGCAAACTCCCGCGTGCCAAGGTAATCTACGGTCACTTGTGAAGCCAGGGGCACCAGCACCAGACCCACCAGGCCCAGGTCATGATAAAAGGGCAACCAGGAAACACAGCGATCGGTCGGCCGCATGCCCATTCCCTCGATAATTATCCCCGCCAGATTGCTCAATACCTCCCGCTGGGTAATCATCACACCTCGCGGAAAGCGGGTACTGCCCGAGGTATACTGCAGGTAGGCCAGTTCATCCGTCTGCATTGGTTGCAGATCACCTTCTTGCTGTGGCAATGCGTCATACGTATCAGGCGAGCCTACAAACGTTAGTCCCAGCCCCTCGACCGCCTCATCCAGCAGTCCTGAGTAAACCGCCGGCGCTACCGCCAGCGAGGCCTGACAACTTTGCACCATCGCCCGGATATGTTTTACATACGCCTTGTGCCCCCCCGGGTTAAGGGGAATCGGCAATGGTACGGGTACCAGTCCTGCATACTGACAGGCAAAGAAAAAGCGTAGAAAGTCCGGGTCGGTTTCCGCGATGATGGCTACGCGCGCGCCACGCTCTACATTCAGGCCACACAGCCGTTGCGCCAGTTGCAGCGCCTGAAGCCTGAGCTCGGCATAGGTCAGCACCGCATAGAGCTCACCCCGACTATTATAGAAATTACCACCGGTTTGCCCCTGCGCAGCATAATCAAGCGCCGCCGCAAGATTCGGGAAATCTGCTGCCCGCATCGGTTGGTTATTTTCTGTTGGTGTCGGTTGCAACCCCAAGGCTGACCTCCTAAAACATTTCAAAAATAGTCTGTAATATCCAGCACTTCTCGCGATCAGCCTGCAGGCTGTGATAATTCGAGAATGATCTCATACTCACCTTAAGCTAGTCTTAACGCCGCCCCACGCACCACGGGCAATTTTCCGGTATTTGACAACTAACCGCAAGTTACTAATTTACACAAAATCAAACTGCTACCTGCCTGAGAGCGACCTCTTCTGGCTCCTGCACCAGTTCAGATTCGGCAACCAACCCTGATTCAGGTACCCATCCTGATCCTGGAACCCGTTTTATACTGCCCCCCAGACCGACGAGTTTCTCTTCGATTATTTCGTATCCACGGTCGATGTGGTAAATACGGTCCACCATGGTCTCCCCATCGGCCGCGAGCGCTGCCAGCACAAGACTGGCGGAGGCGCGCAGATCGGTAGCCATCACGGGCGCACCGGTCAGGCGTTGCACACCCTCACAAATCGCGGTGTTGCCTTCCAGCCTGATCTTCGCACCCATACGCTGTAACTCGTGGACGTGCATAAACCGGTTTTCGAATACCGTCTC
>CALDDP010000265.1 GCA_937936805.1 uncultured Gammaproteobacteria bacterium
TTGCCTACTACCCCGTGTTCGCGCAGCATCTGCGTAACGGTGAGCACCAGGTCGGTAGCGGTAATACCCTCGCGTAATTCCCCACTGAACTGAAAGCCGACAACTTCCGGGATCAGCAACGACACCGGTTGACCCAGCATACCTGCCTCGGCTTCAATGCCACCCACGCCCCAACCCAGCACACCGAGGGCATTAATCATCGTGGTATGAGAGTCAGTGCCTACCAGGGTATCGGGAAAAGCGTAATTTTTGCCATCGACCTGTTCCTGCCAGACTGTCTTCGCCAGGTACTCGAGATTGACCTGGTGACAGATACCCGTTCCCGGCGGCACGACGTGGAAGTTATCGAACGCCGTTGCGCCCCATTTGAGAAAACGATAGCGCTCATCATTACGCTTGACCTCGAGTGCGACATTGGCGTCGAACGCAGCAGGTGTCGCAAATTCATCGACCATGACCGAATGATCGATGACCAGGTCAACGGGAATCTGCGGATTGATGCTCTGTGGATCAGCACTGGCCGCATCGCGCATCGCCGCTAGGTCGACGACCGCGGGCACACCGGTTAGATCCTGCATCAATACCCGCGTCGGTCGAAATGCAATCTCGCGCTCGGAACTGCGCGTTTCCAGCCACTGGGCAAAGGCCCTGATGTCTCCGGCGGCATCCTCACCACCCCGTTCGAAGCGCAGGATATTTTCCAGCAGTATCTTGAGGGAAAAGGGTAAACGCTGAATCGCGGACAAGTCTTGCTCGGCGAGCCTGGCCAGGCTGTAGTAATAATATTCCTGGCCGTCAACATCGAGGGTCGAAAGGGTGTTAAAACTATTGTTTCCTGGTTTCATCGCGCTGTGCCCCGGCATGTTTTACCGGGATTATAACGCGTTACTCGCAGATAAAATGAATTACGTCGGGATCGCCGATATCGACTTTTTTGCCGAGGCTGATATAGCCTGAGCCGAACACGGTGAATTCTTCGCGACGCAGAAATATATCCTGGCCTTCGGCTGTACGCAGGAAGGTTCCGTTAGTGCTTTGATCGGTGAGGATAAATTTACCGCGCCGATGCTCAATCTTCGAATGATAGCGAGAGATCAGGTCACCCTTTACAATCAGCTCGCAGTCTTTACCTCGACCCAGAAAGTAGGAAGTCGTATCCTTGGGAATGACATAGGTTTTGTCCGTATGGGTTAGGGTTAGATTTTGCGCCTGATCGTAGCGCGCCGGATTAGTAAAACTGCTGGCGGTCGCCATATTGGTAAGATCTTCCTCTTCTTCCCAGCCAAACAGGTAAACGTCGAGGTGCTCGTTGCGACCCTTAACCCGTAGCCGATCATAGGGGCGCATATTGTTTGATAGTTCAGCATTCTTGACCATAAATGCTATTTCCTGGGTACAGAGGATCTGTCGCGCTTTGGCCATGCTCGAAATACGCGCCGCAACATTGACGGTATCGCCAAAAACATCGTCATTTTCGAGAATAGTGCTACCGTACTGCATGCCGATCCGAATCGATATGCCGACGGTTTCCGGGGCCCGATCATCTTCCATCGCTTCCTGAATGGCCTTGGCAGCAAAAACAGCCATATCGATATCGCTAAAATAAACCAGGATTTCGTCGCCGATTGTTTTTACCAATTTTCCGTTGTGGCGACGGGAAATTGAAATCAGTGTGTTGAGCGCTTTGGAAATGCGCTCCCGCGCCAGATCATCGCCCATGTTTTCGTACATGGCCGTGCTGCCCGCAACATCGGCAAACATCACCACGCAATTGATTGTTTCTCGCGCCACTGAGTTTTTTTCCTTCATTACCTACTGACTAATCAGCTCCGTTTTTACGCTTTGTTGAGACCTGAACGTGACGGCTAGCGGGTATGTTCTCGACGTTGATGCAAATCCATCGTCGAAGTCTCTTTATTTTGCCGGGCAGAGTCTATCACGTCTACTTCAGCCGTTGCTTAAGTATATATAGCATGTCACTGAATAATATGAGAATTCACGATGCATGATTCGTCGAAATAAACTCGATTGCGCGTCGAATCCGGTCGATACTTCGATCCTTGCCCAGCAACTCGACGGTTTGATCGATAGGTGGTGAAAACGAACCGCCGGTAACCGCAACCCGCAGCGGTTGACCAACCTTGCCCATACCGACTTCCAGCTCCTCGGTGACCCGCGCCACGATGGCATGTATCGACTCCGCATTCCAGGTGTCGAGTTCAGCCAACAAATCCAGCAGGCGCTGCAGAGGCTCCAATGCCGGCGGTTTGAGTACCTTTTGCGCCGCTTTCTCGTCGTAGGCGGCAAAATCCTGGAAGCAGTAAAGCATGCTATCGACCAGCTCATTAATCGTGAACACCCGCTGGCGATACAAATCAACCACCGTGGCAAATTCGAAATCGTCATCGTACGCGAGCTCGAGGAGATCCAGTCTCTGTCTTACCAGATCCACGATCCGCTCCAGCGGCAGGTTCATCAGGTATTGCTGGTTGACCCATTTGAGCTTGTCAGTGTTGAATGAAGATGCTGATTTGTTTAGTCCGTCGAGCGAAAAATAATCAATCATTTCCTGCAACGTAAAAATTTCCTGGTCGCCATGCGACCAGCCGAGCCGCACCAGGTAATTCAGCAGTGCTTCAGGCAGGTAGCCGGCGGCAGCATATTCCATCACACCTACCGCACCATGACGTTTTGAAAGACGCTTGCCATCGTCACCCAGTATCATCGGCACGTGCGCATACTCGGGTACCGGAGCTGCCAGCGCCTTCAGTATGTTGATCTGCCTGGGCGTATTGTTGACGTGGTCGTCACCGCGCAGGACGTGGGTAATGCCCATATCCATATCGTCAACCACCACCGAAAGATTGTAAGTCGGGCTGCCGTCACTGCGCGCAATAATCAAATCGTCCAGCTCCGAGTTGCTGACGCTGATGTCGCCTTTGACATGATCGTTAAAATTAACGACGCCCTGCCGAGGGTTCTTGAAACGCACCACCACTGGCCTGTCGGCTTCGGGCTGCAAGCCCAGGTCACGACAGCAGCCATCGTAACGCGGCTTTTGCTTTGCTGCCATCTGCTGCTCACGCAAGTCATCGAGACGCTCCCTGGAACACTCGCAGTAATAGGCATGGCCCTGTTCGATCAACTGTTTGATGACTTCGAGATAACGATCAAAACGTTGCGTCTGGTAATAGGGTCCCTCGTCGTAATCGAGCCCCAGCCATTGCATGGCATCGAGAATCGCCTGCACTGATTCCGCGGTCGATCTTTCCAGGTCGGTATCTTCGATACGCAATACGAAGCGGCCATCCACCTGCTTGCTGTAAAGCCAGCAAAACAGGGCCGTGCGGGCACCGCCAACATGCAGTACTCCGGTGGGACTCGGTGCAAATCGGGTTTTGATCATTGGGTTCAGACCGGGATTGAGACGCGCGGTATTCTACCGGAATAATCCCTGTCGAGGCTGAAAATTTTTATGCTTTAGTAGCGCTTTTCTATCTCCAGTACCGAACCCGCCTGCTGCATATCGGTGCGTCGTAGAAAAGAGTTGCCTAACAACACATCGACGGGCTGTTCACCCGCAATCACGGTAGCTTCGACATTTTTCAATTCGATGCCGCCGATACTGACCGAATCGAGTTTTATCTGCCAGACTGGCACTACCGCCGCCGCGGTCTGGGCTGAGCTGTATATGCCCTTGCGATAATCAATTTTGAGAAGACTCGCATGGTTACCACTCATGGTGACGAACGTAGCGCCAGTGTCTACCAGAAAACGGGTGGCCACGCCGTTGATCTTCCCCTTGACATAATACATACCGAGCGCGTCCGGATAGATTTTCATACGTGCGCGATCCGGCTTTTTGAAATTACCCGCGATCGACCGATTCAGGCCCAGTTTCTGCCTGTTTCCATCGATGACTACTACCGCTCCACGTCCTGAAGCAGATTCCAGCAATACACCCTCGAAAGTCTCGCCCTGGCTTACTATTTTCTGCTGGTCGCCAACCTGCAACAAAGCCTTGCCGGAAAACAGGGCTATCACCCTGACCCCGGTATCCGCGGCCTGGACAACACTCGCGCCCAGATTCAGCAGCAGTAACAGCGCGGCGATGGGCAGGGTCAGCCTCATACCTGGTTCAATAGTTGCAATGCAACGTGGATACAGGCCAACGCATACAAGCCCGCCAGCAGGTCATCAAACATGATTCCAAATCCGCCCTTCATCTTTGTATCCGCTATTTTCACCGGCCATGGCTTAACGATATCGAAGATTCTAAATAGCACAAAACCCACCAGAATCCATTGCCAGGTCACCGGCACTGCGATCATCGCGATCCAGAAACCGACAAATTCATCCCATACGATGCCGGAGTGGTCATGCACGCCCAGGGCCGAGCTGGTGTAATGGCACAGATACACGCCAACCCCGAATCCGAGCACTACAATCGCAAGGTAGTAAGGTAATGCCAGCTGCGCCAACAGCAGATAAAGCGGGATTGACGCAAGCGTCCCGAATGTCCCGGGGGCAAACGGGGCCAGGCCTGAACCAAAACCCAGCGCTAAAAAGTGCAACGGATTGCGTAGCAATCGCGGCGGAATCCTAGCCTGCATACTGCACCAGTATGCAGGATGCCGTCATGCGGGGAACAGAAACAGCATAGATACAGCTGAACGACGGGACAGGTAGCGGGCCGATCAGGGACTCTGGTTTTTCTTGCAAACCTGGAGAAACTGTATTACCCCTGCAGTTCAACTGGTTATGCCAGGACCCCGGATCGACCGGCCCAATATTCATGCTAGTCAAAATGCTGGTACCCCTGCGCGTTGTCCAGATCGATAAGGCGCTCCCCGTCATGCAGGAAGTAACCCGACCTGGTAATTTCACCAACAATGCTCAAGCGACAATCCGGATGCCCGCGATTCCAGCTGTCAATTTCATTGCGCCGCGTTGCCGCAACACAGCAACAGATCTCATAATCGTCGCCAGCGGCAAGCGCATAGTCATAGCAACCCTGCTGTCCGATCCAGTCATTCACCGGCAGCGCGAGTTGCTCTAGTTTCGCGCCACAGCCGCTGGCCTTTAGTAAATGTGCCAGATCACCCTGCAAGCCGTCAGAAATATCGATTGCCGCGCTGGCATGTTCACGCAGGAAAGGCACCAGTTCCAGCCGCGGTTGTGGTCGATTCAAGGCTAGCAGGCACTTCGCCTGCAGATTCTGTGGCAAATCGATCCTGCCCTGTTTGTGCGCCAGCCCCAGCGCCGCATTGCCGAGTTCCCCCGTCACCAGGATCAAATCACCCGGGCTGGCATGCTGACGCGTGATATATCGAGCGGCCGGTACCAGCCCGGCAATCTGGATGCTGATCGAAAGCCCACCCTGACAGGTGTCTCCACCGATTAACTGCAGCTTAAAGGTTTCGGCAGTCTGGCTCAGTCCACTGGCAAACTGATGTAGCCAGTCGGCGTCATTTTGCGGCAGGGTTAAGGAAAGCAGAAACCATGCGGGAGTAGCCGCCATCGCGGCCAGGTCGCTCAGATTTACCGCCAGTGCCTTGTGGCCGATATCTGCAGGACTGGTATCGAGCGGAAAATGAACCCCGCCCACCAGCGTATCCATGCTGACTACCAGCTGCTCAGTTGGCGGCACGTCGACGACCGCCGCGTCATCGCCTATACCAAGCGCGATATTGCCGGCTGGCTTGCCGATACTGGAAAAATACCGTTCGATTATGGCAAATTCGTCTTGCGCCATCGCTGCTCCAGACGTAGAACTCTGCTACCCGGTCACTTCGTGTTTACGCAATTCCGCACACAGGGGATCGAGCACTCCATTGATAAACTTATGGCTGTCTTCAGCGCCATAGGTTCGGGCAAGATTGATCGCTTCGTTAATTACAACCTTGTAGGGAATTTCGAGGTGTTGCTCGAGTTCGTAAGTCGCGATGCGCAGAATATTGGTTTCGATTGGATCAAGGTGATCTTCGAAGTTAGCGACATGCTTACGATACCGGCTATCGAGCTCTTCAACCTGCGCCGGAATCTTGTACAACAACTCGAGGAAATATTCTTCGTCGCCCGCTGCAACCCCCTGCTCCTGCTGATAGTGGTCTCTTATCCAGTCGAGGTCTTCGGCCGACAGTTGCCACTGGTACAGGGCTTGCAGCGCTTTATCGCGTGCGTGCTTGCGTTTCTTGATAAACCGCGCCTTGTCATTCACAGGTATTCCGGGGTTCTACTTGATTTTGCGCATCAGGCTGATCATTTCCATCGCGCTCATGGCCGCGTCAGCGCCCTTGTTGCCCGCCTTGGTGCCGGCGCGTTCGATTGCCTGTTCGATGGTGTCGGTAGTTAGTACTGCATTAATTACCGGCAGCGAATGCGCCAATGCCAATGCCGACAGTGCCTTCGCACTCTCCCCGGCGACCAGATCGAAATGAGGAGTCGCGCCGCGGATTACGGCACCCAATGCAATAACCGCGTCATGCTTTCCGGCGACGGCGTATTGCTGCACTACCAGCGGGATCTCCAGCGCTCCGGGCACGTGGCTTACGCTAATATCCTTCGCGGCGATACCAGCTCGCTGCAGCGTGTCAAGCGCTGCGCTGAGCAGGCTTTCGACGATGAATCCATTAAAACGACCGACTACGATCGCAATCTTTGCCTTGCTGACGGTCAGGTCACCATCGATTCTGTTGGCGTCTACCATATTGTTACTCCTGCTCCGCATAATAATCTACTACTTCAAGCCCGAATCCAGCCAGGCCATGAAAAACCTTCGGCGCGCTCAACAGGCGCATCTTGCGCACCCCGAGATCGGCCAGAATCTGGGCGCCGATGCCATAGGTCCGCTGATCATCGCCGTGCTCTTCATCACCTTGACCCAGGATCATCGACTCGATTATGTTGACCACGTCTTTCGGTGTTTCCGCCTGACGCAAGAAGACGATCACACCCTCGCCTTCCCTGTCGATAGTCTGCATGACGTCACGCAGCGGCCAGCCACGTCCCACAGTTCCCGCCAGCGAATCTGTCAGCGTATTTTGTACGTGCACCCGTACCGGAACCGGCTTGTCGGGATCTATCTTACCCTTCACCAGAGCCAGGTGCAGCTCCCGCGCGGTACTGTCCTCGAATGCATACAGCTTGAATTCTCCATAGTCGGTAGGGAAATTTGATTCGACGATACGCTCAACGGTATGTTCATTCTCGATGCGATAGCGAATCAAATCCTCGATAGTGCCAATTTTAAGTTCGTGCCTGAGCGCGAACTTCTCCAGGTCCCCACGCCTTGCCATGGTGCCGTCATCATTGAGGATCTCGACGATTACCGCTGCCGGCTCCATGCCTGCGAGCCGCGCCAGATCACAACCCGCTTCGGTATGTCCGGCACGAAACAGGACGCCGCCCTTACGTGCCATCACCGGGAAAATATGGCCCGGCTGGACGATGCTTCCCGGACCTGCATCAGCCTTGATCGCAGCCTGCACGGTGGTTGCACGATCAGCCGCCGAGATACCGGTGGTAACGCCTTCAGCGGCTTCGATCGACACCGTGAAATTGGTTTCCATGACTTCACGGTTATCGCCCACCATCAACGGCAGGCGCAGTTGCTTACAGCGTTGCTCTGACAGAGTCAGGCAGATCAGTCCACGACCATACTTGGCCATGAAGTTTATGTGGTCAGCCGTTACCGCCTCGGCCGCCATCAGGATGTCGCCTTCGTTTTCCCGATCCTCATCGTCCATGATCACGACCATCCTGCCGGCCTTGATATCGTCGATGATTTCCTGGGTCGAATTTAATTTCATGTCAAATTTAACTGGTTTATTCATGGCTGGTAAATCCAGATTTTATCAGGGTTTCGAGCAACTGACTGTCTTTGCCGCCATCGCTGTCAGCTTTACCTTGTAGCAGACGCTCCAGGTAACGCGCAATGATATCGACTTCGATGTTGACGTGACAGCCTGTTTTATAAAACTGGAAAACCGTTTTTTGCCGGGTGTGCGGCACGATATTGACATCGAACCGGCTTCCATTGATACCGTTAACCGTCAGGCTGCAACCGTCTACTGTTACCGAACCCTTGATTGCTATGTAGTGCTGAATTTCAGGCGCCACTGCAAAACTGTAGCGAATCGAGCGGGCATCGGTATGCATTTCCAGCAAGGTACCGAGCCCGTCCACGTGGCCACTGACCAGGTGACCTCCCAATGCAGTATTCAAGGTCAATGCGGTTTCGAGATTGACCGGGCTGCCAGCTGCCAGGTTGCCAAGACTGGTCTGATTCATCGTTTCAACCGACACATCGGCAACGAATTCCTGTTGATTGAGTTCAATCGCGGTCAGGCAGACGCCATTGACAGCGATACTGTCGCCGGTTGCAGTGTGAGTCAAATCCAGGTCACCGCAGTCTACGGTAAGGCGAATATCGCCATCCCTGGGTTCGCTGCGCACGACGTTACCCATCGCCTGGATAATTCCGGTAAACATATCAGTTCAGCTCCATGCTATAGCTGCTCATCGGCAAAGCGCTGCTGTTATCGAAACAGGCGCCGGCCTCGATTCCGGCACGCGCCACGGCCTGCGCGTCATCGAACAGATCGTAGGCCACCTGCATCGCCCCGAGTGCAAATTCGGCACCTGAGCCAATTGCCCAGAAACGCGTGTACTGATCGACTTCGCGCAGCGAGTAAAGCCCGAATATCCCACTGGAATTCATGATCAGCGCATCGACCCGTGACGATTCGTAGGAATCTTCATCTTCATCCTTGCTGTTGAGGAAATACTCCTCCTTGAGTACAGGATGGATCTGGCGCATCGATTCAAAAATGCTGAAGCGATCAGAGAAGTTAATTTTGTCGGCATGCTTTTCAATCAGGTTGTGAATTACCAGGTGATGGGCTGCACTACCGACAATGCCGATATAGTTGTTATCCGCAAACTGAATTATTTTCTCGGAATCAGTAACGTACTCGGCCGGCTGCCTGGTGTCACCGAAACTGGTCAGGCTATCAGCCGCGATACAGGCGGCATTATTTTTTACTACGGCAACTATGGTAGACACGGATTATTCCTGGTTAACACTCAAAATCAGGCGCAGATCATCGCCGACCTGGCGATTGTCACTAATAGTACAGGTTTTACGCTGCTCCATAGCGGTTAATTCACCAAGGTCAAAACCACCGCGGGCGATACTACCGAGCAGATGCGGTGCCAGGTACAGAATGATTTGATCGGCCAGACCCTGCCGGAGCAACTCACCGGCCAGGCGCTGCCCACATTCGGTATGCACATGGTTGATCCCCCGGGCCGCCATATCCTGCAACATCGCGGCCAGGCAGATATGTCCCGAGCTCTCTGCTTCAAGCTCAATCAGCCTGGCCCCGCAATCGGCCAGGCGGGCCCGCTTGCCGGCATCCTGGCCAAGCGTGTAAATCCAGATCTCTCCGTCGGTGGAGAATAATCTTTCATCACCATTCAGGCGCAGATTCGAATCGACCACAACCCGCACCGGGTGGCGCAGTTCGCAGGACTGTCCCAAATCCTGCTTTGACAAACGCAAATCCAGCGCGGGATCATCATCCAGCACCGTTTGCGCACTGCTCAAAATCGCCGACGCCTGGGCACGTTGCAATTGCACATCGTGACGCGCAGCTGCGCCCGTTATCCACTTGCTGACGCCATTCCTGAGCGCGGTGCGGCCGTCCATCGAACAGGCCATTTTTATGCTGACAAATGGCAAACCCTGTTCCATGCGTTTGATAAACCCGCGGTTTAGTTCCCTTGCCTGCGCCGCCAGTACGCCGGTTACTACCTCGATACCGTGGGCGCGCAGTTTTTCCAGTCCCTGACCCCCGACCTGCGGATTCGGATCCTGCATTGCGACGATGACCCGTGCCGGCCTGGCGGCAATCAAGGCATCGACACAAGGCGGGGTTCTACCCTGGTGGGAACAGGGTTCGAGAGTCACATAAAAATCAGCGCCCGGTGGAATCTCCGCCGACTCGATAGCGATAACCTCGGCATGGGGACCACCGGTATACTCGTGCCAGCCTGCAGCGAGCATTTCGCCGGCGGCGACTATGACACAACCTACTCTTGGATTAGGCGGTGTTGAATAAAAACCTTTGCGTGCCTGACGCAGGGCTTCCGCCATCCAGTAATGATGTTGCTGACTCGACGACATCAACTGTCCTCATCGATCAACGGAACCTGTCTGCGGTGCATTTCAGGGGTCGGCTCGGAGGCCAGCGCGCGAATCGCCTCTTCGAAGGCCTGAATGTCTTCGAAACTCAGGTAAACTGACGCGAAGCGAATATAAGCGACCTGATCGAGGCGTTGCAGCTCATGCATAACCATCGCGCCGATCTCACGCGAGGAAATTTCACGCGCCTCGAGACCGACAAGTTGCCGCTTGATATGATTTATCGCATCTTCGATCTGTTCAGCCGAAACGGGACGCTTCTCCAGCGACCGCATCATGCCGCTACGCAGGCGCACCTCGTCGAAGGCGTCGCGACTGCCATCGTTCTTGATCACCATGGGCATATTCAGCATCGGTGATTCATAGGTGGTAAAGCGTGTCTCGCAGGAAACACATTCCCTTCTGCGGCGCACCTGTGCAGACTCTGACGCAAGCCGAGAATCGACCACGCGAGTGTCAGGAGTACCGCAGAAAGGACATTTCATAGGCTACTGGATCAGTCTCGATAAACCGGCAGGCGAGCACAGATTTCGGTCACCTTCGCGCGAACCGTAGCGATGACGTCATCGTTACCCATATCTTCCAGAATATCGCAAATCCAGTTTGCCAGGTCGCGGGAATCCTGCTCGTTAAAACCACGCGTGGTGATGGCCGGCGAGCCGATTCGCAATCCTGAGGTGACAAATGGCGATTGCGGGTCGTTGGGTACCGAGTTCTTGTTGACGGTGATATGCGCCTTGCTCAAAGCCGCGTCGGCATCTTTACCGGTCAAACCCTTACTGATCAGCGATAACAGAAACAGGTGATCATCGGTGCCCCCGGAGACAACATCGAAACCACGCTTGACGAACTCTTCCGCCATCGCGTTGGCATTCACCAGAACCTGCTTCTGATACTCGACGAAATCGTCACTCATGGCTTCCTTGAAAGCCACCGCCTTGGCGGCAATCACGTGCATCAATGGCCCACCCTGGGTGCCCGGAAAGACCATCGAATTCAATTTCTTTTCAATTTCCTCGTTCGCCCTGGCAAGAATGATGCCGCCACGAGGTCCGCGCAGGGTCTTGTGGGTAGTGCTGGTGCAAACATCAGCGATCCCTACCGGGCTTGGATAAACACCGGCCGCGACCAGTCCGGCCACGTGGGCCATATCAACGAACAGATAAGCGCCTACCGAATCCGCGATATCACGAAACCGCTGCCAGTCCATAACCCTTGAGTAAGCGGAGAACCCGGCAATTATCATCTTCGGCTGGTGTTCTTTTGCCAAAGCTTCGACCTGGTCATAATCAACTTCACCGGTTTCATTATCCAGCCCGTACTGGACCGCATTGAACAACTTGCCGGAAAAATTAACCTTGGCGCCGTGGGTCAGGTGGCCACCATCTGACAGACTCATACCCAGTATAGTGTCGCCCGCGTTCAACAGAGCGAAATACACCGCGGCATTAGCCTGCGATCCCGAGTGCGGCTGTACATTGGCAAAGTCGGCATTGAAGAGTTTCTTGACTCGCTCGATTGCCAGGGCTTCGGCCACGTCAACGTACTCACAACCACCGTAGTAGCGCTTCGACGGATAACCCTCGGCGTACTTGTTGGTTAACACGGAACCTTGCGCCTGCATGACCCGGGGGCTGGCATAATTCTCGGACGCTATCAGCTCTATGTGATCCTCCTGGCGGGCTTCTTCATGCTGCATCGACGCCCACAGCTCGGGATCGAAATCGGCAATATTCATTGTTTTGGAAAACATCGGGTTGTCCTCGGGAGAAAAAGAAGGCGATAATACGAAAAAGTCCTCCAAGTATCACTAAAAAACACGACAAATTAGTTAGTTATAACGGCATTCCGACTTGTATTTGGATGAATACCACCCCAGTTAGGTACGCAATTAGCCAAAATCGTTAAAAACCCAAAATTATGTCGAATTCTGCGATTCAAGTGTATAATTCGTGGGATCAATCAAGCAGGCAACTATTATGGAAAACGTAGGTATATACACCCCTCCCAAAAAAACCAGGCCAGTTGTATCCAGTGGCTCTGACGTGTTTATTGCCAGTCTGACGCAAAACGAGCTTGAAGTTACCCAATCAGCGCAGGACAAGCTGCACGAAATTATTTCGCAGACCGATGAAGATGTATCCGCGATCAGGATATATATCAGCGGCGGTGGCTGCGGCGGTTTATCATATGGCATGACCTTTACCGACGAACAGGGTGATTTCGACACTACCCTGCAATTCGACGGTTTTAAGATCCTGGTCGATGTGGTTGCACTGAATTACCTCAAGGGCGCGCAGATTGATTACATCCAGGAAGTCGGTCGCGAACGTTTCGTTTTCAATAACGTATTCGCCGAAACCGGTGGCTCCGGGGTTTGTGGTGGATGTGGGGCGGCTGGTGGTGGCTGATTATTGATCAGTAGTCCATTGCAAAAACATCAAACAAAGCCTGGTACTGATCCAGGCTTTGTTCTTTTAGTCGCCCCATCGGGAAGTTATCGCGTTGCCGCCTACTGCGCGGCTGCGAGGGCTCTCGGCATGCCGATCCTGGTGATATCGAATAGCGAACACTCGCTGGTAGCGGAAATTGCGAATGGTATTACCGTCGATTTCGATCAACCCGAACACGCTTATGCAACGATTATTGCAAGCATAAAAAACACGGCTATCGCCTGTGTACTGGCAACCGACGACAGCTGCGTTGAACTATGCAGCCGGGTTGCCGAATACCTCGGCTTGCCGCAAAACAGGGCTGGTGCGGCGCTACTCACCCAACGTAAGGATCTCGGACGCGAAGCCCTGGAGAAATCCGGTTGCAATACCCCCGGGTACCAGGTCGTGGCTATCGATGAATGCAGCCCGGCATCACTGGAAATAGAATATCCGGTCGTAGTCAAGCCACTTGCCTTGTCAGCCAGTCGAGGCGTTATCCGCGCCGATAACGATGCGGAATATACTGCCGCGGTAAAAAGAATCGATGCGATTCTTGAAGCAACCGGACAGCGGGGATTCGTACGGGAACATTTACTGGTTGAATCCTATATCGACGGCGAAGAGTATGCGATCGAGGGATTTGTAATTGACGGCAGGTTTATGCTATTGACCATATTTGATAAACCCGAACCGCTTACTGGTCCCTATTTCGAGGAAACCTACTACCTGACCCCTACCCGCCTCAACGCCCGCCAACAAGACGAGCTGGTGCGCGAGGTTGCGAACTGTTGTGCCGCTTACGGGCTTGAGCATGGTCCCGTGCATGCCGAGGCACGTCTGTCCGTTTCAGGTCCGATACTTCTCGAACTGGCAGCGCGTACCATTGGCGGGCAATGTGGGCAATTGATCGAGTTTTCGCTGCAACAGAAACTGGAAGAACTGGTCATCCAGGGTATGTGCGGATTGGTACCGCATGCCGATGAAGCAGCCGAATCCGCCGGCGTGCTGATGATTCCAATTACCGACGCGGGTATTTTGAAACGGGTGGAAGGATTGACCGCAGCACTGCAAACCGAGTTCATTCGCGACATCGAAATTCACATAAATCCCGGCTACGAGCTGATTCCGCTGCCAGAGGGCGCAAGTTACCTGGGTTTTATCTTTGCCCAGGCACCCGAGTTTGAGCAAACCCATGCAGCGCTGAAAAATGCATATGCAAAGTTACGCTTCATTACTCAGCCGAAATGGGAACTTGAAAGTTCAACTGCCTGAGCGAACTTGTCTGAATCCGCTATTTCTTCGAACCCGGCGGGCGGAACCCCTCAGGCTGTTGCCCCAGGTCGCCTTCCTTGAAAATAAACCCGAGCATGTGCTGTTCGATCAAAGCAAGGCTGGCCGGATCTATTGTCGACAGGCCATTTTCGTTGATAATCATAGTCTGGCGCTCGATCCATTTCGCCCAGCCATCGGCAGAAACATTTTCATAGATCCGCTGTCCCAGTTCACCAGGGTAAGGAACCCGTTCAAGCCCGGGGGCTTCTGCCCCCAATACCACGCAATCTACCATTCGCGTCATTTCATTATCCAAAAAACAGTCGAGCACCGAATGCCCGTATGATAACAAACTTGGAGCAGATCATAATGCATAATTAATTTCGTGCGCTAAATCTAAAATTTCCATCAAGTTATACAGTCTTGTTCAAGTTACACATACCATTTTCTAATTAATTTACTATTATTGATATAAATGACAGAATAACCTGTCAATCGGAAGGAGATGCATTGTCCAGCTACGCAGCACAAAACGCTCAGCAATCCCCTGTAAATTTTCGAATTTCTAGCCACGGCGTAACCGATGTCGGGCGCGTCAGATCAAAAAATGAAGATTCGATTCTGGTAAACGAGGACGAGAACGTCTGGATCGTTGCTGACGGCATGGGGGGTCATCATGCGGGAGATTTCGCCAGTCAAACCATAACCAACAATTTGAGCCTGTTCAAGCAACATGCTTCGCTGGATGACAGCATCCTGTTGCTTGAGGAAAATATACTAAACTCAAATTCAATCATCCGCAAAAAGTCTTATAAACTGGGGCGAAACGCGACGATTGGCAGCACCGTCGTTTGCGTATACGTATGGCAGAATTTCCTGTTTACGTTCTGGGCGGGAGATAGCCGCCTTTATCGTTACAGGGATGCAGCCCTGGAACGGCTGACGGAAGATCATAGTTATGTTGAGGAGTTGGTCAGAATGGGAAAAATCGAGGCCAGGTATGCCGAAGAACACCCCGCCGCTAACGTCGTATTGAAGGCGGTAGGGATCGACGATAGTTTATGCATGGATTTCGAATATTTCACTTTAAGGGATGGAGATATTTATCTCATTTGTTCTGATGGGCTCTATAAAGATCTGGAAGAAAGTAAAATCGAACCCATAATCGAGTCTAACCGCGAGGATATGACCGAACTATCGCAAGCATTACTGGCCGCTTCGCTGGATGCGGGCGGAACCGACAATACCTCGATTATCGCAATGAAAGTTTGTCAAAAGGAAGGAAATGTCTGAAATTTGCGAATCGTTGATTAATGACTATGTTGCCGGGTCGCTGAATATCACCGATCTGGAGCAAGGTCTGGCGAGTATTTTTGATGCAGTGCCGAGCAGTCATGGCGACGCGCAGAGCTATCTGCAGTCACTGTACACAAATGACACAATCGACTCGGTAGGCTTTACAGAAATATCCCAGGTGATCTCGAAAATTAATATCCAGTCGACGCTGAAAAATAGCCAGGAAACCGATATCTCCTATTTCGGCGATGATAAAACCATGCATCTGACCGATATATCAGATCTTTACAATGAAAATGGCGACGATGATGCTAGTGACAAGACGGTCATCGTCAAGGCCAATCAAGGTGAGCAGGAAATTGATACCGGGGATTCTTCATCGGAAAGTGGAGAAGAAGATTCGCCGCTAAGCCCCAGGATTGTAGAAAAGCCGCACAAATCAGCGCGCTATGAAAATCTCGGCCCCGGTGTAACGCTGAAGGATCGTTTCGTGCTGCTGGAAAAACTCGGGCAGGGCGGCATGGGCGTGGTCTTTAAAGCCAAGGATTTACTCAAGGTGGAAGCCCAGGACAAAGATCCCTACGTCGCGATCAAAGTGTTGACCGATGCATTCAAGAAGTACTCGGGGTCATTCATTGCCTTACAACGCGAGGCCAGCAAAGCGCAACGTCTGGCGCATCCGAATATTGCGACTGTTTATGATTTCGACCGCGATGGCAACACGGTCTTCATGACGATGGAGTATTTACAAGGCAAACCCCTGAATCAACTGATCAAGGAACTTACCAAGAAACCGTTAAAGCTCGATCACGCGTTACACATTATCGAAGAACTTTGTAGCGGCCTCTCCTACGCGCATGAGAAATTTTTGATTCACTCGGATTTCAAACCGGGCAACTGCTTCCTGTTAAATGACGGTCACGTCAAGTTACTCGATTTCGGCATCGCCAGGGCAAGCACTCAAACCGACGAAGAGAGAGAGAACACGATGTTTGATCCGGTCAAGCTCAGCGCGGTTACTCCAGCCTACGCGACACCCGAAATGTTTGCCGGTATGAACCCTGATCCTCGCGATGATATATACGGGCTCGCCTGTGTTGCTTATCAATTGCTCGCCGGCGGTAAACACCCCTACAACAAAGTGGCGTCGCCGAAGATCCAGGAGCTTGGTATAAAACCGAAACCGATTAAGGGCCTGAATAGACGGCAACAAAAGACCTTGATGAAAGCATTGACGGTAGTCCGTGAAGAACGTATCGATGAGGTCGAAAAATTTGCAGAAGGTATGCGCTCCAGGAAATCGCATAGCAAGTCCATTCTGCTGGCAACCCTGTTCGTGACCATTATCGGCGCCGGTATCGGTTACAAGCCTTTCCTCGCTTTCCAGGAGGAACAACAAATCTACGACAAAATCCAGCAAATCAAGAACGGCGACAAGGCCATGATGATAGAGACTATCTGGTCGCTGGATCAGTTGAACCCGGAACAGCAAAAGATTATCTCGGTCGGGTTACGTCGCGAAATCATCACTTTTTATCGCGACCGGATTCGCTCGGTGTTTCACCCCAAGGAGGGTTTATACGATTATCCGCAAGCACGGTCCCTGCTCTCACAGGCAAAAAAACATTATCCAGATTCAGTCGCTCTCTCTACTATCGAAGATCAGGTCAAGGAACAACGCGACCGCCTGATGAACAGCCTGATATCGCTATACAAGCGGTATTTCAATGGCAAGAAGCTGGTTAAAACCGCTAATGGTGAGGATTTGACGACCGTCATCCCTCTGATCAAGCGCGTCGACCCCAAACATTACCTGCTAAAAGACAAAGCGTTGTCCGATCTGTATCTCTCAGAATCTGAAAAGCTGATTGCCGGCAGAAAGTACAAGGATGCCTCAACCTACATCGTTACCGGCCTGAAACTGTTCCCTGAAGACACCCGCCTGCAAAGCCTCAATAAGCAGATAAACGCGCAGTCCCAGGACTAATGAAACTGTCCAGCACGCCATTACGTATTCTCGCCAAAACCTATGCGAGTGATCTGATATCGCGCGAACAGTACGTGGAAATTCGCGCCCAGTTGCTTAAACGGCTGGCCAGCAAAGGC
>CALDDP010000266.1 GCA_937936805.1 uncultured Gammaproteobacteria bacterium
TGCACGTGCGGAAATATAAAATTTCTCTGCCGACCAGTCCGCGGTGAGGTCAGGGCCTTCCTTTGCAGGCCCGCAGCCAGCCAGGCTGAGAGCGCTAATGAGGTAAACAATTAAACGTGCTGTCATAACTTCTTTGTCGGGGTTAGATCACTTGCTGAACAAACAAACAAACAGTATAACCAGCGCATGAAATTAATTCAGCAAAGTTTCCAGATCGAAAAGCACCAGGCTGGGAACCGTCTCGACCATGCCCTGCAGCAGTTACTGCCCGACTATTCACGCAGTAAAATTCAGCAATGGATTCAGCGTGGATTTGTCAGTCTCAACGCAGAGCTGTGTAAACCCAGACAGAAAGTTTACCGTGGCGATCGGGTCGATCTCGATGTCCCCGAACAGGCGAGCATTTCAGACCAGCCGCAAGCGATCGAGTTCGGCATCTTACATCAGGATGAAGATATTTTTGTCGTTAACAAACCGGCAAATCTGGTTGTGCATCCCGCCGCCGGCCATCGGGACGGAACCCTGGTCAATGGATTGCTTGCCTGCGATCCGCGTCTCGAGCAGTTGCCGCGGGCAGGTATCGTGCACCGTCTCGACAAGGATACTACGGGGGTGATGGTGGTAGCACGCAACCTGACTGCGCATAGCTGGCTGGTCGAACAGCTGCAGCAGCGCCTGGTGAAACGTGAATATGTCGCGCTGACCCAGGGGGTTGTTACCGCGGGCAGGAGTATCGAAACGGGTATCGGTCGCCACCCGCAGAATCGCAAGAAGATGGCGGTGCTGAACGGCGGTAAAACTGCAATCACGCACTTCCAGGTAGCGCGTAAATTCGGCCATTACAGCCTGGTGAAACTGCAGCTCGAAACCGGGCGTACCCATCAGATCCGGGTGCATATGGCGCACATTAACTATCCCTTGCTCGGTGATGCCGTTTACGGTGGGCGAGTGCGTATCCCGGCCGGAGTCGATGAGGCCTTGCGCCAGATTATCCAGGGCTTCAAGCGTCAGGCACTGCATGCCGAGCGTCTCAGCTTTGAACATCCGCGCAGTCACCAGATGGTCAGCTTTACCGCGCCACTGCCGGTCGACTTGCAGGGCTTGCTGGATGCGTTGATTCAATATGATTGAAACGATCCAGCCGAACTGGCCTGCTCCCTCCACGATTCAGGCCTGTTGCACGACCCGCCCGGGGGGCGTCAGTGCGGCGCCTTTCGACAGTTTGAATCTGGCGCTACATGTCGGAGATGACCCGGCTCTGGTCGCGCAGAACCGCAAATTGCTGCGCGAGCAACTTAAACTTCCAGCTGAGCCTTGCTGGATCAATCAAACCCATGGCACGCGGACGGTTACGCTTGAGCGGGATGCTTCTCGCGATGCCGATGCTGCGGTCACGCGCGTCCCCGGTAGCATCGCGGTAGTGATGACCGCAGATTGCCTGCCCATCCTGCTGTGTAATCAGGCCGGTAGCGAGGTGGGCGCAGTACATGCTGGCTGGCGCGGTTTGCGGGCCGGAGTCGTGCAATCGGCGCTGGCGACGATGAATTCACCCAGCCAGCAGCTTATAGCGTGGATAGGCCCGGGAATTTCACAAGCCTGTTTCGAAGTCGGTGACGAAGTACGCACGGCCTTTATCGATTCGATGCCGAATGCACAGACCTTCTTCAGCGCAAACCGTCGAGGACGCTGGCAGTGTGATCTCGCCGGACTTGCGGAACAGGTATTGAAAGCAGAGGGTGTCGGTGAAGTCTGCCGCGATTCACATTGCAGCTATCGCGATGCGGACAGTTTTTTTTCCTACAGGCGTAGCGCAACCACCGGCCGGATGGCTTCCTTGATCTGGATCAATTGATTAGCATTGGGTCTGCTTGAAAAAACCCGTATCAGTCCCACTTATCCCTGTAATTTTTAATGTTTAGAGGACTGTATCAATGCGTATGGATCGCTTGACCAGTAAATTTCAGGAAGCCCTGGCTGATGCGCAATCGCTGGCCGTCGGGCGGGATCACCAGTTCATTGAACCGGTGCATCTGATGCTTGCCCTGCTCGACCAGCAAGGCGGTTCGGTGCGCCCGTTGTTTACACACGCGGGAATTAATATCAATCTGCTGCGCTCGCAACTCGCGGAGCTGCTCGACAAACAGGCGAGCGTCGAAGGCACCGCCGGCGAACTGCATATTTCCAATGCGCTCGGTAAATTACTCAATGTCACCGACAAGCTAGCCCAGGAACGCAAGGATCAGTTCATCTCCAGCGAACTTTTTGTGCTCGCGGTTATGGATGACAAGGGACCGCTACAGGATATTTTGCTTTCAGCAGGTGCCAACAAGAAATCGATCGCCGCTGCGGTGGAGGCAATTCGAGGCGGCCAGTCGGTAGATGATGCGAATGCCGAGGACCAGCGCATGGCGCTGGAAAAATACACCGTCGATTTAACCGAGCGCGCAGAGCAGGGCAAGCTTGACCCGGTCATCGGTCGTGACGAGGAAATTCGTCGCGCAATCCAGGTATTACAACGCCGCACCAAGAATAATCCGGTGCTAATTGGTGAGCCCGGTGTTGGCAAGACTGCGATCGTCGAAGGTCTGGCGCAACGTATTATTAATGGCGAAGTGCCTGAGGGTTTGAAAAACAAGCGCCTGTTATCGCTGGATATGGGTTCCCTGATTGCGGGAGCCAAGTTCCGCGGAGAATTCGAGGAACGCCTCAAGGCAGTGTTGAATGATCTGAGTAAACAGGAAGGGCAGATTATCCTGTTCATCGATGAGTTGCACACCATGGTTGGTGCCGGCAAGGCCGAAGGCGCAATGGATGCCGGCAACATGCTCAAACCAGCCCTGGCGCGTGGCGAGCTGCATTGTATCGGTGCGACCACGCTGGACGAGTATCGTCAGTACCTGGAAAAGGATGCAGCTCTCGAGCGTCGTTTTCAGAAGGTTCTGGTTCAAGAGCCCAGTGTCGAAGATACGATCGCGATTCTGCGCGGTCTGAAAGAGCGCTATGAAGTGCATCACGGGGTCGATATCACCGACCCGGCGATCGTGGCGGCGGCGACGCTGTCGTATCGTTACATTACCGATCGCCAGTTGCCGGACAAGGCTATCGATCTGATCGATGAATCAGCCAGCCGGATTCGCATGCAGATTGATTCCAAGCCGGAAGATATGGATCGGCTCGAAAGGCGGCTAATTCAGCTGAAGATCGAACTCGAGGCTTTGAAAAAGGAAAGCGACGCGGCAAGTTTGAAAAGGCGTGCTTCGCTGGAAGACGAAATCACCAGGCTGGAACGCGACTATTCAGACCTCGACGAAGTATGGAAAGCCGAGAAGGCTGCACTGCAGGGCAGTGTGCACGTCAAGGAAGCCCTCGAGCGGGCCCGTCTAGATCTCGAGACCGCGCAGCGGGCCGGCGACCTGGCGCGTATGTCAGAATTGCAATACGGGCGCATTCCCGAACTCGAAAAACAGCTCGACCTGGCTGCTAACGTGGAAATGCAGGATATGAAGCTGTTGATAAACAAGGTTGGTGAAGAAGAAATCGCCGAGGTTGTGTCGCGCGCGACCGGGATTCCGATATCGAAGATGCTCGGCTCAGAGCGTGAAAAGCTGTTACAGATGGAAGACACTCTCGGTAAGCGAGTGATTGGTCAGCGCGAGGCCGTAAAGGCCGTCTCTGACGCGATTCGACGTTCGCGCGCGGGGCTGGCTGACCCGGCGCGGCCGAATGGTTCATTCCTGTTCCTCGGTCCGACCGGGGTTGGCAAAACCGAGTTGACAAAGGCGTTAGCCCATTTTCTGTTCGATACCGAGGATTCGATGATCCGCATCGATATGTCGGAGTTCATGGAGAAGCACAGTGTGGCGCGACTGGTGGGTGCTCCGCCAGGATACGTTGGTTACGAGGAAGGCGGTTATCTCACCGAGGCGGTGCGACGCCGACCCTACTCGGTAATTTTGCTGGACGAAATCGAAAAGGCGCACCCGGATGTGTTCAATATCCTGTTGCAGGTACTGGATGATGGTCGACTCACCGACGGTCAGGGGCGCACGGTGGATTTTCGTAATTGTGTCATCGTCATGACTTCCAACCTCGGGTCAACCGAGATCCAGGCCCATGCGGGAGAGCAGCACTATGATGAAATCAAGCGGGCTGTCATGCAGCAGGTTTCCCAGCACTTCCGACCGGAATTCATCAATCGTATCGATGAATCCGTCGTCTTTCACCCGCTGACTCAGGAGCAAATCCGGGCCATTGCCCAGATTCAGCTGCAGGCCCTGACGGCGCGTCTGCAGGAAAAGGAAATCGGTATTTCGATCAGCGAAGCTGCGATGGATCTGCTTGGTGAACTGGGTTTCGATCCGGTCTACGGCGCGCGTCCGCTCAAGCGCGAGATTCAACAGCTGATCGAAAACCCGTTGGCGATGTCGCTTCTGGCGGGGGAATTTGAAGCGGGAGACCAGATTGTGGTCGATATTGACGACGCTGGCCATTTCAGTTTCACCAAGCATCAGCTGCCCTGAGAGCGGATAGGTATAAATTAAGGTTGAGCTAGCCATTTTATTACAATTTATGGCTATAATCTCTGTCTGAACGCTGTAGTCACGCAGAGCAAGGGCGAAAATACAAAAAACATGGCAGTGCTAGGCTCAATCCGTTATAAAAGGACGCTGAAACAGCTTCTCGATTGCGATGATCTGGAAAGCCCTAAAGCCCTGGCGTTGATTGAAAAGCTGCGCCAGACGTCCAAAGATTCACTGGAACATTTGATCCAGATGATCCCGGCAACCTCCGGGATGCATCGAGCAATCTTGACGGAAATCTGCCTCGAGAATGTCGAGGGTAGTACCGAGGAGCTGTTTCTCAAAAGCCTGGATAGCGATGCTACCGATATCCGTACTACCGCTGCCGCCATACTTTCCCAGACTGACCAGATAAATCCGAGCAAGCTGTTCAAGAAACTGCATGAATCCGATGTTTCGAAAACCGAAATTATCGATATTCTCGCTTTCCAGCGCGCCCAGCTGAAGCCCGAGCAACTAATAATCAACGCACTCAAGCTGGATAAGACCCATGCTGAGCAGTTGCTCAAACTGGCGCCGGATTCGGAAATGCCGCTGGATCTGGATGTATTGCGCCTCGATCCGGCATCGATCGGAAGCCCTTCGATCAAAATCATGCTGTTGCGTTACTTCGCCCAGGTTGAGCAGGCGGCGGTGGCGCAACAAATAGCCCGCTTCCTGACTGATGACAACAAGACAGTCGTGATCGAGGCCCTCAAAGCGCTGAGAAATCTGCCGGTTAAATTTGATGCCTCGGTACTGCTGCCGTTTGTCGAATCCATGTCTGAAGTCGAGCAGGAAATGGCGATCGAGGTTCTGCGCCTGCAGGCGGACGCGGAACTCGTTCCCAAACTGGCACCGTGGACTTGCGGCAAATCAGATGAAATCCGCGAAATCTTTATCAAGTTGTTCGTCAAGCATGTTACTCCCGAGGGGTTCGAAACCTTCCTGCGCCTGCTCGAGCAACAGGAGTGGTGGGGTGTCGAGCAATCATTGAAATGCCTGCAGAAGTTTGGCAACGACAAGCTATATGCATCGGCCGAGGGCCTGACCGACCATGAAAACGAATTTATCCGTGAGCAGGCGCAGAAATTTGCTACGCAAAGTATCGATCCGTCGGATCTAAAGCAACTCTGGGACAATGCCCTGCATGAAAACTGGCAGGTGCGCGATTCTGCCATCGAGGCCATTGGCAGATCGAACAAGCGTGAATCGATTGGAATTCTGAAAAAAGTAATCGAAAAATGGCCTGAGTCGGCGCCCGCGGTACTCAAGGCCGCGGCGGATCTCGGTTTTAGCAAGGGGCTCGAAATCGCATTCGCCTGCCTGCGCATGCCCGAGGCACTCATACAGCGGGAAGCGCTGGAAGCCATTGGTAAGCTGGCGAGCAAGCGGCACGCGAAAACTGTGCGCGACAAGTTGATGCAAAAAGTTCCCACGCTGCAGGCCACGGTGCGCGATACTGCTGGTGAAGTCGTCAATCGACTGACCGAGGACTACGAGCTGGCGCCGCTCAATGTCGATCAGGAAGCTTATTTCGATACCCGCCTGCTCAAGTTCGATACCCAGGCGGTCGATCAGTCCGGCAACCAGGCTGCAGCGGCAGCGCCGGTGGTGGCTGCAGAGCCACAGTCGCAGAATATCGAAGATTTAAAGAAGGGCGACCTGTGGCTGGATCGCTTTCGTATCGACAAGGAAATAGGCCGCGGCGCGATGGGCCGGGTCATGCTGGCTACTGACGAGATGGTAGGCGAGCCCCTGATATTGAAATTCATGCATCCCGAGTTGACTGCTGAAGAGGCTTCGCGAGAACGTTTCGTGCGCGAGGTTAAATATTCGCGCAAGGTAAGTCATCCGAATGTCATTCGTGTCCACGATATGCTGTTCAAGGATAACTTGAGCGCGATTTCGATGGAGTACTTCGAAAGTCGGGGCATCGATGAATACCTCAAGGAAAAGAAATGTTTTGCACCCAAAGAGGCGCTGGATATCCTGTTGCAGGTTGCCAATGGTATGGCGGCGGCACACAATCAGCAGGTCATTCATCGCGATCTGAAACCGAGTAATATCCTGATGGACAAGGACGGCCTGGTAAAGATCGTGGACTTCGGTATCGCCTCGGCTTCATCCAATACCGATTCAACCCTGACCAAGACCGGTTCGATTATCGGCACTCCTGCCTATCTGTCACCCGAGCGTGCCAAGGGGCTGGATGCCGATCATCGCAGCGATATCTACGCGCTGGGTATCATCGCTTACGGCATGCTTACCGGGCAGCTGCCTTACACTGGCGAGCCCATGTCGATGCTGTTTCAGCATCTCGAAGGTAAAGCGGTACCGGTGCATGAAATCAAAAAAGAGCTGAGTCCTCGTATCAGCCTGCTGGTGCAGAAGCTGATGGCAGTCGAACTTGAAGACCGATTGCAGACCATGGAAGACGTCGCGGAAACGATCAAGGAAGTGCAGCAGAAAGAAAGATAACCGCCGGGTTTACAGCTAATGTCAATACAGAGCATCATCGAACAGAAACTTGCCAACGAATTCAATACCGAGTTCCTGCAGGTAGAAAATGAAAGCCATATGCATAACGTCGCACCCGGCTCGGAATCGCATTTCAAGGTTACGATTGTCAGCGACTCGTTCAATGATCAGATGCTGATCAAGCGACACAGAATGGTGAACAAAGCGCTACAACAGGAAATCCAGCAAATCCATGCGCTCGCGTTACATACCCTGACGCCGGATGAGTGGCAGGCGCGCGCAGGCAGCGTTGCCGATTCGCCAGCATGTCGCGGCGGTGGCAAGAATCAATGAAACTGGACTTCAGATAACGCCACGACC
>CALDDP010000267.1 GCA_937936805.1 uncultured Gammaproteobacteria bacterium
TACCGAAGCAGACCTCGCCTACCAATATGCACCTCGCGTCATTTCGGCCCAGAATGCTTTTATCATGCGTTCGATGATGCGTGAAGTAGTTCAGCGTGGCACCGCGGTGCGGGCCAAGGCGCTGGGTCGAAAGGACATCGCTGGCAAGACCGGTACGACTAACGATCAGATCGATGCCTGGTTCAGCGGCTTCAATGACCAGGTAGTGACTACCAGTTGGGTCGGATATGATAATCAGCGCCATATGGGTAACCGTGAAACCGGGGGCAGGGCGGCCTTGCCCATGTGGATCGAATTTATGCGCGCAGCGCTAGACGGTCGGCCGGAGAATTTACAGGAACAACCCGAGGGCCTGGTAACCATCCGTATCGATGCCGAAACCGGTAAACGTGCAGATGTGAGCACTCGCAACAGCTTGTTTGAGGTGTTCCGGGTCGAAAATGCGCCACGTGAGGTGACGGTGGTTAAATCTACCGCCAATGGCTCGGGTGGGGCCATTATTAATGTCCCCGAGACAGAAGACGAAATCGTCGAAGACATTTTTTAACCTGCCTGTGCTTGTTATTTGTTCCTTTCGCGACATTTGAATCGTACTCACTCAGTCATTTATGTGCATATAAACTCCTTCGTTGCGTGCGCTATAAGTCTCGCAAAAGAAAAAATCCCTGCGCGCAAACAGATAAAAATTTTTCATTATTTGTTATTGCTGTATTTCTTCGAGGGGGACAGAGCAGATTTTCCTTGCTGGAGGAGCGAAAAGGCAAGCGTGTTAGAAAATCTGGTCCTTCCCCCAGGGTTTGGCCCGTAAGGTTCGGGGTCAGACCACGGTTTTCGCCATAACTTTCAACCCAGACTCCGAAAGCACCGAAAAACGTGCTCTGACCCCCTCGAAGGGATGGCGTGGAATTCTACTTGCTGCCCGTCATTTGCGAATATCGAATCCGAACTCGTGCACGGCGTCGATCAAAGCGCCGAGATGATCCGGGTTGATTGCCGGATGGATGCCGTGCCCGAGATTGAAAACGTGGCCCGGGTGGTTGCCGAAGCGGCTGATGATCTCGCGCGCTTTTTCGCGGATAGAGTCGGGGTCGGCATACAGCACGCAGGGATCGAGATTACCCTGCAACGCTACCCGGTTACCGACACGCGTGCGCGCTTCGTCGATATCAATCGTCCAGTCGAGTCCCAGCGCATCGCAGCCGGTGTCGGCCATGTCTTCCAGCCACTGTGCTCCGCCCTTGGTAAATAATGTTACCGGGATTTTCCGGCCCTCGTGTTGCCGATGCAGGCCGGCAACGATCTGCTGCATGTAATTGAGTGAAAAATCCCGGTAGGTTTGCGGCGTGAGTACGCCTCCCCAGGTGTCGAATATCATTACGGCTTGCGCTCCCGCTTCGATTTGCGCATTCAGGTAAACGGTTACTGCCTGCGCCAGGGTACTCAGCAACTGATGTAGCGCGGTCGGATTTTCATACATCATACCTTTTATATAGCGATACTCCTTGGAGCTGCCGCCTTCGACCATGTAAGTGGAGAGAGTCCATGGACTGCCGCTGAAGCCGATCAGCGGTACCTTGCCGTCCAGCTCCCGTCGCACCAGGCTGACGGCATCGGTAACGTAGCGCAGGTTCTCCGCCGGGTCCGGGGCTCCCAGCCGACTGATATCGGCGGCGCTGCGCAGCGGGCGTTCAAATTTGGGGCCTTCGCCTTCGGCGAAGTAGAGACCAAGTCCCATGGCATCCGGAATGGTAAGGATATCGGAGAACAAAATTGCGGCGTCAAGCGCAAAGCGCCGCAAGGGTTGTAACGTTACTTCACAGGCGAGTTCCGTGTTTTTGCACAGATCGAGAAAACTCCCGGCCTGTTTGCGCGTAGCGCGGTACTCGGGCAGGTATCGTCCGGCCTGGCGCATGATCCAGACTGGCGTGGTATCAGTTGGTTGGCGCAACAAAGCCCTGATCAGGCGATCGTTTTTCAATTGTGGTAGTGCCATCAGACTTCCAGGTAGTCGAGAATGCCTTCCGCCGCCTGGCGGCCCTCGTAAATAGCGGTAACGACGAGGTCGGAACCGCGCACCATGTCCCCGCCGGCGAATACTTTCGGGTTTCCGGTCTGGAACGGAAAAGCGCTTTGCTCAGGGGCGAGCACGCGACCGCCTGCATCGATATCAATCGCATGCTCGGCAAACCAGTCGGCCGGGTCCGGGCGAAAGCCAAACGCTATCACGACAGCGTCAGCTGGTAAAATCTCTTCGGAACCGGGCACGATCTCGGGTCGACGCCTGCCTTGTGCATCGGCTTCGCCCAGTTCGGTAGAGATCAGCTTGATGCCGGTAACCGCGCCATTGCCGACGATTTCCAGCGGTTGCCGGTTGAACAGGAATTCGATGCCTTCTTCCATCGCGTTGTCGACCTCGCGCATCGAGCCCGGCATATTAGCCTGATCCCGGCGATAGGCGCAGGTTACGCTGCTGGCACCCTGGCGGATCGCGGTACGGACGCAGTCCATAGCGGTATCGCCGCCACCCAACACGACGACCCGTTTGCCGTTGAAATCGATAAACTCGGGTTTGTCGCCAGCGAAGTCGATCTGGTTGTGGATGTTTGCCACCAGGTATGGCAAGGCTTCGTGGACACCTGTTTTATCTTCACCCGGAAAGTCACCTTTCATGCAGCTATAGGTGCCCATGCCGAGGAACACGGAATCGTAATCGGCAAGCAGTTGCTCGAAGCTGATATCTTTGCCGATCTCGGTATTGAGGTGAAATTCGATACCCATGTCTTCAAACATTTTACGCCGCCTGGTAATGACGTCTTTTTCGAGTTTGAAGGGAGGGATACCGAAAGTCAGTAAACCGCCGATTTCGGGGTATCGGTCGAACACCTCGCAGGATACACCGTTGCGGGTGAGGACGTCGGCGCAGGCGATACCGGCCGGACCGGCGCCGACGATGGCGACCTTTTTACCGCTATCCGAGACGTTAGACAGATCGGGCGACCAGCCCTGTTCGATTGCCGTGTCGGTTATGTATTTTTCTACCGAGCCGATGGTAACCGCACCGAAACCGGTGTTAAGCGTACAGGCGCCTTCACAAAGTCGGTCCTGGGGACAGATGCGACCGCAGACTTCGGGCAGGCTGTTGGTCTTGTGCGACATTTCAACTGCTTCGATCAGGTTGCCTTCGGCAACCAGTTTTAGCCAGTTGGGGATGTAGTTATGTACCGGGCATTTCCATTCGCAATAAGGATTGCCGCATTCGATACAGCGTTCAGCCTGGTCGGCGGCTTGCTGCTGCTGGTAGTCCCCGTAAATTTCGCCAAATTCATTGACGCGGACAAATGCTGGTGTTTTACCGGGATCGGTACGCTGTACTTCCAGAAACTGGAATACGTTTGACATCGACGCTGTTTAACTAGGCGGAGAGCCGCGCTTTAATCAACTGACTGACTTTACCCATATCGGCGCGTCCCTGCAGTTGGGGTTTGAGCATTCCCATGAGTTTGCCCATATCCTTGATGCTAGCGGCGCCGGTGGCGGTGATGGATTGTTCGACGAGGTCGTTGATCTCTGCGTCGGAAAGTGCTTCCGGCAGGTATTCGAGGATAATTTCCAGTTCGGCCTGTTCGACCGCGGTCAGATCGTCGCGGCCCGCGCTATCGAACTGGGCGATTGATTCGCGACGTTGCTTGGCCATTTTGTCCAGCACCGTGGTAATGCGGTCATTGTCCAGTTCGATGCGTTCGTCGACCTCGATTTGCTTGATCGCGGCAAGCATCAACCGAATTACACCGAGGCGCTCCTTGTTGCCGCCTTTCATCGACGACTTCATGTCGTCCTGTAACCTGGATTTAAGAGTTCCCGACATTGCGCAGCTAGTAGAGGCGTCTGCGGGTACCGAAGTCCTTGGAAATACGCTTGTAATTGCGTTTTACCGCGGCGGCTGATTTGCGCTTGCGCACGGAGGTGGGCTTTTCGTAGTGTTGACGACGACGTGTCTCGGTGAGCACGCCCGCTTTTTCACAGGACCGTTTGAACCGGCGCAGTGCGAAATCAAATGGTTCGTTGTCCTTTACCTTAACTGATGGCATATTTGATGATCCAGTTTGTTAAAAATGGTGCCTGCTAAATGGCCCCGGCTTCAAGAGCCGGACAATTATAAGGAGGCAGCACCAAATATCAATCGCCAAACGTAATTAATCTCCTGTTTTTATGAAAGTTTTAGGTATCGAAAGCTCGTGTGACGAGACTGGGATCGCTGTTTACGATAGCGATAGCGGACAGATCTGGCAGCGTCTTTATTCGCAAATCGAAAAACATCGTGAATATGGCGGGGTAGTGCCGGAACTGGCGTCGCGCGACCATGTGGTCAAGGCCGCACCGATGCTCAGCGATATTGTGCAGGAAATCGGTTCCATCGATGACATCGATGCGATTACCTATACGCGTGGCCCGGGCTTGATCGGGGCCCTGATGGTAGGGTCCAACCTGGCGCGAGGCCTTGCCTGGGCGCTCGACAAGCCTTTGCTCGGTGTGCATCACATGGAAGGGCATCTGCTGGCGCCGATGCTGGCGCAAGAGAAACCCGAGCTGCCGTTTGTCGCATTGCTGGTATCCGGTGGACACACCATGCTGGTCGATGTTCGGGCGATCGGCCATTACCGCATTCTCGGTGAAACCCTCGACGACGCCGTTGGCGAAGCCTTCGACAAGACCGCCAAGCTACTCGGCTTGCCTTATCCTGGAGGGCCTGAGCTGGCCGTGCTCGCGGATTCCGTATCGCATTCCCGTTTCGAGTTTCCGCGCCCGATGGTGAATCGACCCGGACTCGAGTTCAGCTTTAGCGGCCTCAAAACCGCGGTGCTTACGATGGTCAGAAAACATGAGCCACTGGATGATGACCTGCGAGCCGATATCGCGCATGCGTTCCAGTCCGCAGTGGTCGATACGTTGCGTATCAAGTGCCAGCGAGCCCTTGCCGAAACCGGATATCAGAACCTCATTGTTGCCGGTGGCGTGGGCGCAAACCGGTGCCTGCGTGCGACGCTCGAGCGAGTCACCAGTGCCGATGGTGCGCGGGTCTATTTCCCTGCCCTGGAGTACTGTACCGATAACGGCGCAATGATTGCTTACGCTGGCGCATTGCGGGTGCTCGCCGGTCAGCGCGACGAGGCAGTAGTCGACGTAATGCCGCGCTGGTCGCTCGAATCTTTGCCGGTTATATAAAATTTGCGTTTTGCGCGGGATGCCGGGTGAGTTGATCGCGTCGCGACAACTGGTCAGGCAGGCGTTGCGTTTGGTTACGCTTCAGTGCCACTGAGCAAGCGCTGGATATTGTCCTTGTGACGCCAGATCAGAATCGCCGACAGGGCGACAAACACGAGACTGACCGGGAGATCCTGTACACGCCAGTAGATCGCCAGTGGCAGCACGGCAAAGGAGATAATCGCTGCCAGCGAGGAAATCCTGAATACCTTGGCAAACAGCAGCCAGATGCCGACCAGGATGACGCCGGCAATCCAGTTAAAGCCCAACGTTGCGGCGATCGCGGTGGCCACGCCCTTGCCGCCCTTGAAGCCGAAGAAAAGCGGAAAACAGTGCCCGCAAAAAGCCGCGAAGCCAGTCAGCGCGATTACGAGCTGGTCTGCCCCGAGTGCATACGCCAGCAGGACCGGAATCAGGCCTTTCAGAAAGTCTCCCAGTAGGGTGAAAAAGGCCGCTTTCTTGCCGGCGATACGCAGTACATTGGTAGCGCCGGGGTTTTTCGAGCCTTCGCTGCGGGGGTCTTCGAATCCCATGGCCTTGCTCAGCAGAATTGCCGACGATATCGAGCCTAGCAGGTATGCAAAACAGATTAGAACAATAGCTTCGAGCATGGTTGACCGGGCCTGGGACTTGCCGGAACTTTAGCAGATAAGAGCCATCCTTACAGCCCGGGGATCGATTACAATAGCGCGATGCACAGCGAGCCACTCATCATGTTGCACGGTTGGGGTATGAACGCAGGGGTCTTCGCGCCGCTGCTTGAACTACTCGACACTGCGCAACCTGTTATCAACCCGGGTCTGCCGGGTTACAGCGATAGTCCGTGGCCAGGAAGCCTGTCCTTCGAATTGCAACTCGAGGCAATGGCGCAGGAATTACCCGGCGGAAGATTACTGGGATGGTCGCTTGGCGGCCTCTACGCTATCGAGCTCGCATTGCGCTACCCGCAACAGTTCAGCGAGGTCATCCTGGTTGCCTGCAATCCCTGTTTTACCAGTCGGCCCGGCTGGGAATGTGCACTCGATGCCGCGGTGCTCGATACTTTTGCTACTGAGTTGAAGCAGGACTGGCGACGTACCATGCGCCGCTTCCTGGCATTGCAGATGCAGGGCGAGCAGGCAGCGCGCCAGCTGGTGCGCTCGGTATGGCGGCAGGTGATCGCCGCCGGCGAGCCCGACTTCGAGGTGCTCGACTTCGGTCTCGAATTACTGAAAAGTTACGATGCGCGCCCCGGTCTGAGCCGGCTTTCACAGCCGGTTAAGCTGATTCTCGGTGAGCGAGACCGCCTGGTGCCGATCGCGTTAAAGCAACAAATCGCTGATGTTGCCAGCGGGATTCAGGTAGAATCCGTCGCCGGTGCCGCCCATGCTCCATTTTTATCGAATCCGGCAGTGGTTGCCATGCGTCTTTGAGATGCGGGCTGTCCACGCCCCTAACTATACCCAGGAGACTCGTTGGATCTGCTTAATCTACCCCGGCTGGATAAACAGGCTGTAAAAAACTCCTTCAATCGTGCGGCTAAAAGTTATGATAATGCGGCTATCTTGCAGGAAGAGTTGCTAAGTCGGTTATTGGAGCGATTGCAGTACGTGCGTCACCAGCCAGAGACAATTCTTGATGTCGGCTGTGGCACCGGTAAAGGGGTGCGCGGGCTACAAAAGGCCTATCCGCAGGCCCGGGTTTGCGGCGCCGACATCGCTTATCAGATGTTGTTGCAGGCTCGATCCAGTTTTCGCCTGCTATCCAGGAAACGCCTGGTTACCGCTGATATGGAGCAGCTGCCATTTGCTGCACAGACCTTCGATCTGGTGTTTTCATCATTAGCCCTGCAATGGAGCAATGACCTGCGTACGACCTTTGACGAATTTGCGCGCGTATCGAGCCCCGGGGCGTTGCTGATGTTCTCCAGTTTCGGTCCCGCGACGCTGCAGGAGCTTGCCGCCAGCTGGCAGGCACTCGACGCTCACCCGCATGTGCATCGATTCGTCGATATGCACGATGTAGGTGACGCCATGCTGGCAGCGGGATTAGAGCACCCTGTTGTCGACGCCGAGACGATTCGCATGGAATATCGGGACTTCAGATCCCTGCTCGGCGACTTGCGGGATATCGGTGCCAGTAATGCCGAGGTCGGCCGGCGACGCGGCTTGATGACGCCGGGGCAGCTGCGCAGACTGGAGGCCAGTTATCGCGATAACGGTTACGAGAATGACAGGTTTATTGCGTCCTACGAAGTGCTCTATGGACACGCATGGGTTACCTAGGCTGAAAGTCGGGGAGTTTTGTCAGCTGGGCAGAACGCCGTGGGGTTGAATCCAGCCCATGTAGAACGAAATAGCAATGAAAATGAAAGTGACAATCGACAGGGCAATGCGAATCGTCAGTAAACTAACCGTGCGGTTGGAGTTTTCACGATCTTTTACCATGCTGAACATGCTAGCGGCCAGGCTGAGCACGATCAGCCCGAGCAGGACTGAGATAATGATTTTTACGCTTAACATGGATTCCTGGCCAGTGATTCGGGGACTTAGTTTACTGCATCGATGGAAGAAGTCGATATGGTGATCGGTGGTCGCAGATTCAAGCCCGCCGGGTGGTCGATTGCGTTGACCGCTACTGCCATGCTGGTATTCAGTGCCCTGGGTTGGTGGCAACTCGAGCGTGCGGCCTACAAGGAAGCCATTGAGGTCAAATTTGAGCAGCGATTGAAGGAGCCATATCAATTGCTATCGTCGACAGATGATCTGACCGACATCGAGTATCGTAAGCTATTGCTCAAAGGTCGCTATGACAATACGCGTAATTTGCTGGTCGATAACCAGTTGCATCGAGGGCGGGCGGGCTTCTACGTACTCACTCCGTTGCTGCTCGCCGACAGTGATTTTGTGATTCTGGTGAACCGCGGCTGGGCGGCCTGGGGCGAATCCCGGGATGAGCCGATTGCTATGCCCGAACCGGTAAATGTCGACGGCGTGGCAGGGATCGCTTATTTTCCGAGCGAACCCGCGTTGCGTCTTGGCGATCCCGGAGCAGGTGAGCGCTGGCCAAAGTTGATCCCGTATATCGATATCGTTTCGTTACAGGACCGGTTTAGCGGACGTTTGCTGCCGATCGTTTTGTGGCTGTCTCCCGAGCAGGAGGGACATTATGTGCGTGACTGGAACCCGGTGTGGATGCGTCCAGAAAAAAGTCGAGCCTACGCAACGCAATGGTTTGCCTTTGCGCTGCTGTCGCTGCTGTTTTTTGTTATTTTAAATCTGCGGAAAATTGAATGACCCAGGAAGAATCAAAATCATTGCTTTGGCACCGGATCAAGTTCTTGGCCCTGATCGCGATTTTTTTATCGCCCTTTATCGGTGGCTGGCTTGCGCTTTACGTATTTGATGTCAAGCCTGCGAGCGGGAACTATGGCGCTCTGATTGCTCCGGTCAAAAGATTAAACTGGCCGGCTCTGGAGGCGGTGGATGGTCAACGTTACGAGGCCGGCTTCGGGCGTAAATGGACCCTGCTGCTGTTCGCCGGCGATACCTGTAACGAGTTGTGTCGCAACAACCTGTTTTACATGCGTCAGATGAGAACTCTGCTCGGGCGGGACACGCTGCGTTTGCAAAACGTACTGATCAGCTCGGCTCCGCTCAGCGAGACGACCAGAGTCTACCTGCGGGATTTCCCG
>CALDDP010000268.1 GCA_937936805.1 uncultured Gammaproteobacteria bacterium
TGTCGGTAACCTGTATATCGGCGGCAGGTTTGTCGAAAGTGTAGTGCTCGAGCGGTGAATGCCGACAAACTGTGCGCACTTACCGGATACGAATTCAGACAGACGAGGCTACTGGAACAGGCTCTTACTCATCGCAGTTATTCGCGCCAGCTTAACAATGAAAGACTCGAGTTTCTCGGCGACAGTATTCTTAATCTAATTATTTCCAATCATATCTATCAACGCTTCGAGTCTGCCGATGAAGGTGATTTAAGCCGAATCCGGGCCTCGCTGGTTAAAGAAGAAACCCTGGCCCAGGTGGCTCGTCAGATTGATCTGGGTGACTTCATCCTTCTAGGCGGTGGGGAATTGAAAAGCGGGGGGTTTCGACGCGCCTCGATTCTTTCCGACGCGCTGGAAGCCCTGATTGGTGCGATCTACCTCGATAGCGATTATGCACAAACCGAGGCTGCGGTTTTGCACCTTTACCGGGAGCAGTTGCAAAACGTCGATGCGGGCGCCAATTTAAGAGATCCGAAGACGCGTTTGCAGGAGTACCTGCAAGCAAGTAAGAATAGCCTGCCCAGTTACCAGGTAGAGCAAATTACCGGTAAATCCCACGACCAGGTTTTTACCGTGAAATGCCAACTGACTGACCTCGATATGCAAAGCAGTGGCAAGGGTTCCAGCCGCAAGAAGGCGGAGCAACAGGCAGCGCAAAAAATACTGAATATGCTGGGCTTATGAGTAACGAGTTTCGCAGTGGTTACGTGGCTTTGATCGGCAAACCGAACACCGGTAAGTCGACTTTAATGAATGCGCTGGTCGGTGAGAAACTCAGCATCACCGCACATCGGCCACAAACCACGCGACACCAGATTCTCGGGATCAAGACGACCGCGGAGTACCAGTGTGTTTTTGTTGATACCCCAGGCATTCATGACGATAACCAGAAGGCTATTCACCGCTATATGAACCGTGCCGCCACCGGTATGCTTGAAGATGCGGACCTGATCTGTGTGCTGCTCGATGTTGCAAATTTTAATCGTGATGATGAAAAAATCCTGCGGCGTGTGAGCAGTTATGACAAGGTTTTGCTGGTGATCAACAAGATTGATCAACTCAGCAAGTCGGCCTGCCTGCCACTGATGCAGAAGATATCGGAGCAGGTTCCCGATTTCGAATCCGTGCCGGTATCCGCACTCAAGGGAGAGAACCTGGATCGCCTGGAGCAATTGATAGTTGCGCGCCTGCCAGTCGGTGTACCGCATTTTCCTGACGACCAGTTAACCGATAAATCGATGCGATTTATTAGTGCGGAAATTGTGCGTGAGAAGCTGTTTCGTGTGCTCAAGCAGGAATTGCCTTACTCGATTACGGTCAGCATAGACCATTACCTCGAGGAGACCGATATAACCCGGATCTCGGCAACCATCTGGGTAGAACGGAAGTCGCAGAAAGCGATTGTCATAGGCAAGAATGGAGGCCTGTTGAAAAAGATTGGCACCCTCGCACGCGGAGATATCGAACGGCTTGTCGACGCCAGGGTTTATCTTCAACTCTGGGTAAAGGTGCGTGAAGACTGGGCAGACGATGAACAATCCCTGGCCGCATTTGGTTACTCTGATGGAAACCCGAGTCACTGACCAGATTTCATTTCTGCTACGTCGACGTGACTGGCAGAATACAAGCCTGATGCTGGACTTCTTTACCCGCGACTATGGCTGTATCCGCGCGATAGCCAAAGGTGCGCGGCGCAATCCTGCGAAAGCCTCTTACCAACCTTTCGTGATGTCGAGCATCAACTGGAGCGGCAAGCATGAATTGAAAACACTGACTTCCATCGAAAGTCAGGCCTTGCCGGTAGATGAGGGAAACTACCTGCCGCTGCTATACGTGAACGAGTTGATATCAGCCTTGTTGCCACAGGGCGAACCCAATCCGGGGGTATTTGCCGGCTATCTCGCATTGTTGCAGCGTTCGGTAGAGGTAATCGATGAGATCATCCTGCGTAAGTTTGAGCTCGAGTTGATGCAATTACTGGGTTACTTTCCGGATGTGTTCCTCGATGCGGACACAGGCGAGGCAATTCGAAACGACCGGCATTATCAGTTTGTGATCAACAGGGGGTTCGTAGCCTGTTCCGACTCTGCAAGGGATTCGGTAAGTGGTCAGGCTGTTATCGACTGGTCCGAGGGGAATTATCGACAGGAAAGCGTGTTGCGTCTGGCGAAATCGGTGCTGCGCAGCACGATCGACTTTAACTTGCATGGAAAAGCGCTAAAATCGCGGGACGTTTACCTGGAAATGACGAGACGAAAATGATTAATCCGATTACGCTGGGAGTCAACATCGATCATGTTGCAACTTTACGCCAGGCCCGGGGTACCCGATTTCCTGATCCGGTTTATGCGGCGCAGATAGCGGAACATTCGGGGGCTGATTCGATAACCTTTCATTTGCGCGAAGATCGACGTCATATCCAGGAACGCGACGCGCATTTGCTCAAGCAGGTAGTCAATACCAAGCTCAATCTGGAGATCGCTATTACCGACGAAATGCTTGCATTTGCCTGTACGTTCAAGGCCGAAGACGTTTGTCTCGTGCCCGAAAAGCGCGAGGAGCTGACTACCGAAGGTGGGCTCGATGTTGTTGGCCAGATTGACCAGGTAAGATCGGCCTGCGCCCGCCTGGCGGAAGTCGGTACACGCGTATCACCATTTATCGATGCCAGTCGAGATCAGATTGATGCTGTTATCGATTGCGGTGCTCCCTGTATAGAGGTTCACACCGGCCATTATGCTGATGCACGGGGCGAGGAACAGGCAATTCTACTGGAAAAAATCGACGATGCGATTACCTACGCACATGAAAAGGGACTGCAGGTCAACGCGGGGCACGGGCTCAATCGTCACAACGTGG
>CALDDP010000269.1 GCA_937936805.1 uncultured Gammaproteobacteria bacterium
ACGGGATTTTGCGCAGGCCGAAATAGCGCCGATGGCCGCTGAAATCGATCGCTCCAATGAATTTCCCAACCAGCTGTGGCCGAAACTCGGCGATATGGGATTGCTGGGGATTACCGTAGCGGAAACCTACGGCGGTGCTGATATGGGTTACCTCGCACATATCGTGGCGATGGAAGAAATCAGCCGTGCCTCGGCCTCGGTCGGGTTGAGTTACGGTGCGCATTCTAACCTCTGTGTGAACCAGATCAATCGCAACGGTAGCGACGCGCAGAGACAGAAATACCTGCCGCAGCTCATCAGTGGCGAGCATATCGGGGCGCTCGCCATGTCGGAACCGGGTTCCGGCTCGGATGTCGTCAGCATGCAGATGAAAGCCGAAAAGACGGCTGATGGCTATGTCCTGAACGGCACCAAGATGTGGATAACAAACGGCCCCGATGCCGACCTGATCGTGGTTTATGCGAAAACCGATCCCGCCGCCGGGTCGCGTGGCATCAGCGCTTTCCTGGTGGAAAAGGCGTTCGGCTTCAGCACCACGAAAAAACTCGACAAGCTCGGTATGCGCGGTTCCAATACTGGCGAACTGGTGTTCCAGAATGTCGAGGTTCCGGCGCAAAACCTGCTCGGTGAACTGAATCGAGGCGCCGCGGTATTGATGAGTGGTCTCGATTATGAGCGCGCCGTATTATCGGCGGGCCCGACCGGTATCATGCAGGCCTGCATGGATGCCGTGGTGCCTTATGTACACGAGCGCAAACAGTTTGGTCAGGCGATAGGCGAATTTGAGCTGATGCAGGGCAAGCTGGCCGACATGTATACCACGATGAACGCGACCAAAGCCTATGTTTACGCGGTCGGCAAGGCTTGCGATCGCGGCGAGACAACGCGCAAGGATGCCGCCGGAGCGATTCTGTACGCGGCTGAAAAGGCAACCTGGATGGCGCTGGAAGCGATCCAGGCGCTGGGTGGAAACGGATATACCAACGATTACCCGGTGGGTCGACTGTTGCGCGATGCCAAGCTCTATGAAATCGGGGCCGGCACTTCCGAAATCCGACGCATGCTAATCGGGCGGGAATTATTCAACGAAACTGCTTAGTCAAACCTTAAAAGAGAAAATCATGAGCCAAAATAGCGAAAACATAGTGATAACCGGCGCCGCGCGCACCCCGATGGGTGGGTTCCAGGGCGTTTTGTCCGCTGCCACAGCATCACAACTCGGTGCGGCCGCGATTGCCGCCGCGGTCGAACGCAGCCAGCTGCAGGGCGACGCGATCGACGAAGTCATCATGGGTTGCGTACTGCCGGCTGGGCAGGGCCAGGCGCCGGCGCGCCAGGCCAGCCTCGGTGCGGGGCTACCGCTGGCAACCGGCTGCACCACGATCAACAAGATGTGCGGCTCCGGTATGAAGGCCACCATGCTGGCGCATGACCTGCTCAGGGCGGGTACCAACCGGGTCATGGTTGCCGGTGGTCTGGAAAGCATGACCAACGCACCTTATTTGCTTCCCGGGGCGCGCGGCGGTATACGCATGGGGCATGGGCAGGTGCTTGATCACATGTTTGCCGATGGCCTCGAGGACGCCTACGACAAGGGTAAGCTAATGGGTGTATTTGCCGAGAATACGGCGGACAAGTACCAGTTTACGCGTGAGCAGCAGGATGAGTTTGCGATCACTTCACTCAGGCGTGCCCAGGCAGCGATCGAGAGCGGCGCGTTCGCCGATGAGATTACCCCGGTGGTGATCAAGACCCGCAAGGGCGAAGTTACCGTGGATACCGACGAACAACCCTTCAATGCGAATATCGACAAGATCCCGACCTTACGCCCGGCGTTTCGTGCGGATGGCACCGTGACCGCGGCCAATTCAAGCTCGATATCGGACGGCGGCGCGGCGCTGGTACTGATGACAGAAGCCGAGGCTGAAAGACGCGCGGCCAGGCCGTTGGCAATCATTCGCGCGCATGCGACCCACGCCCACGAACCAGCCTGGTTCACCACGGCCCCGGTCGGCGCGATCAAAAAGGTGCTCGAGGCTGCCAACTGGTCCAGCGACGAAGTCGATCTCTACGAGATTAACGAAGCCTTCGCCGTGGTGACGATGGCGGCGATGACCGATCTCGGGCTCGATCACGCAAAAGTCAATATCAACGGTGGCGCCTGCGCGCTGGGACATCCAATCGGCGCCTCGGGCGCTCGCATCATCGTTACCCTGCTCGCGGCCCTGCAACGACAGGGTCTCAAGAAAGGCGTCGCCGGGCTTTGTATCGGTGGTGGCGAAGCGACCGCGATTGCCGTGGAACTGGTGTAAGCAGCGCGATGCGACTCAGCGAAGAACAGCGCCTGATTCGCGACAGCGTGCGCGACTTCGTGCAGGACAGGGTCGCTCCCTTTGCGGCCGACTGGGATCGGGATAGTCATTTCCCGCGCGAGCAGCTTGATGAAATGGCAGCGCTGGGTTTGTTCGGCATGTTCATCCCCGAGGAATGGGGCGGCAGTGGCGCCGACTACCTGTCGTTTGCGCTGGCGATCGAGGAAGTCGCCGCCGGCGACGGTGCCTGTTCGACGATCCTCAGCGTCAACAATTCGGTGGTCTGCGCTGTACTGCTCGCCTCCGGCAGTGAATATCTCAGGCAAACCTATCTCAAAGCGCTCGCCTCGGGCGCGCAGCTGGGCTGTTTTTGCCTGACCGAAGCGCAGGCCGGTTCCGATGCCGCGGCGCTTAAAACGCGTGCGCAAAAGCAGGCTGACGGCTACGTTTTGAATGGTAGCAAGGCCTTTATCACCTCGGGCGCAAATGCCGATGTGGCAATCGTGTTCGCGGTTACCGACCCCACCGCCGGCAAGAAGGGTATCAGCGCCTTTGTGGTATCGACCGACAATCCCGGCTACCAGGTCGGTAGAGTGGAACAGAAAATGGGCCAGCATGCTTCCGATACCGCGCAGATTTTTTTCAAGGACTGCAGGATTCCGGCAGATCATTTAATCGGTGCGGAAGGCGAGGGTTACAAAATTGCGTTGATGAATCTCGAAGGCGGCAGGATTGGCATCGGCGCCCAGAGTGTGGGTATGGCGCGCGCGGCTTATGAGTGCGCACTGGCTTATGCAAAGGAACGTGTCAGCTTTGGCAAAACGCTGCTCGAACATCAGGCGGTTGCGTTTCGCCTGGCCGATATGGCGACCCGGCTCGAAGCGGCGAGATTGATGGTGCACCATGCCGCGCGCTTGCGCGATGCCGGCGAACCCTGCCTGAAACAGGCCAGCATGGCCAAGCTGTTCGCCTCGGAGGCGGCCGAAGAAATATGTTCGAATGCGCTGCAGGTACTCGGTGGCTACGGTTATCTGCGTGATTACCCGGTCGAACGAATAGCGCGTGACGTGCGCGTTGCGCAGATATATGAAGGCACCAGCGATATCCAGCGTATCGTCATTGCGCGCGAACTGGCGGCGGAATCATGAGTATTCTCGAGTCCAGAATCAGTAATCGCAGCGCGGAATTCGAGCAGAATCAGGCGGCGATGCAGACCTTGGTCGATGATCTGCGCGCGAAAACGGCAGGCATAGCTGCCGGTGGCGGTGAACGCGCCCGTGAAAAGCATCTCGGTCGTGGGAAATTATTGCCGCGCGATCGCATCGACAAGCTGGTCGATCCGGGTTCGCCGTTCCTCGAAATCGGGCAGTTTGCGGGTTTCCAGATGTACGCCGATGACAATGTCGCGGCCGGTGGGTTGATCACCGGAATCGGCCGTATCAGCGGTCAGGAATGCATGATTGTCGCTAACGACGCAACCGTGAAAGGCGGCACCTACTATCCGATTACGGTCAAGAAACACCTGCGCGCTCAAGCGATCGCTGCCGAAAACCGGTTGCCCTGTATTTACCTGGTCGATTCAGGCGGGGCGCACCTGCCCAGCCAGGACGAAGTCTTCCCGGATCGGGATCATTTCGGGCGTATTTTTTTCAACCAGGCCAATATGTCGGCCAGCGGTATTCCGCAGATCGCGGTGGTAATGGGGTCATGCACCGCCGGTGGCGCCTATGTGCCGGCCATGTGCGATCAATCCATCATCGTGCGCGAGCAGGGCACCATATTCCTCGGCGGGCCGCCGTTGGTGAAAGCCGCGACCGGTGAGGTTGTCAGCGCCGAAGACCTCGGTGGTGCGGACGTACACGCACGCATTTCCGGGGTGGTCGATCATTATGCGCAAAATGATGAACATGCCTTGTCGTTGGCGCGCGATATTGTCGCCACGTTGAATCGTGTGAAAACACCCGATGTTGCGCTACGTACGCCAATTGAACCCAATTATCCGGCTGCAGACCTTTACGGCATCGTGCCCACCAGTCTGCGCAAGCCGTTCGATGTTCGCGAAATCATCGCGCGCCTGGTCGATGGCAGCGAGTTCGACGAGTTCAAGCAACTCTACGGCACGACATTGATCTGCGGTTTTGCGCATCTTTACGGTGTTCCGATTGGCATTGTCGCCAACAATGGCATCCTGTTTTCCGAATCGGCATTGAAAGGCGCGCATTTTATCGAGCTTTGCGCCAAGCGCCGGATTCCGCTGATATTCCTGCAGAATATTACCGGTTTCATGGTCGGGCAAAAGTATGAGCATGGTGGAATCGCCCGCGATGGCGCCAAGATGGTGACCGCGGTTGCCTGCGCGCGCGTACCCAAGTTGACGCTGGTGGTCGGCGGCAGTTTCGGTGCTGGCAATTACGCGATGTGCGGGCGCGCCTATGGCGGGCGATTTCTATGGATGTGGCCTAACGCGCGCATCTCGGTAATGGGTGGCGAGCAGGCGGCCACCGTGCTGGCACAGGTAAAGCGTGACGGCATCGAAGGCAGGGGCGAGCACTGGAGCGAGCAGGATGAAGCCGCTTTCAAGCAACCGATTCAGGATAAATATGAGGCGCAGGGCCATCCCTATTATGCTTCCGCGCGTCTTTGGGACGATGGCATCATCGATCCGGCCGACTCGCGTATGGTACTGGGACTCGGTTTGACGGCCGCGCTGAATGCACCGATCGAAACCACCGAGTTCGGTATCTTCAGGATGTAACGCAGATGCCTGCCATCCAGCTAGACATCAACAATTGCGGTACTGCCGGACTTACCCGCAAACGGGGTGAAGATCACCACGCGTTGCACGACATACGTCGGCCGTCACGGATCAGGGTGAAATAATGTTCAGCAAAATTCTTATCGCAAATCGCGGTGAAATTGCGCTTCGCGTTGCCCGTACGGCGCGGCGGCTTGGCCTTAGCAGCGTTGCGGTTTACTCGAGCGCTGATAGCAAGGCACTGCATGTCGAGGCCTGTGAAGAGGCTTATTGCATCGGTGGTGCTGCCGCGAGCGAGAGTTATCTCAACGCGGCACAGATACTCGAGGTGGCGCGGCAATGCGGCGCCCAGGCAATCCATCCGGGCTATGGTTTCCTGTCTGAAAATGCAGACTTTGCACGCGCCTGCGCCGCTGCCGGCATCGTGTTTATCGGTCCTCCAGCGGATGCAATCGATGCGATGGGCTCGAAGAGCAGGGCCAAGGCGCTGATGGAAACCGCCGGAGTGCCGCTGGTGCCGGGCTATCACGGCGATGCGCAGGATGAAGACAGCCTCGCGCTCGAGTCCCGGCAAGTCGGTTACCCGCAGTTGATCAAGGCCAGCGCGGGTGGCGGTGGCAAGGGAATGCGCCTGGTCGAGTGCGAACAGGATTTTGCCGAAGCCCTGGTTTCGGCGCGTCGCGAGGCCAGTGCGTCATTCGGCGATGACAGGGTTTTGATCGAGCGATACCTGCGTAAACCGCGTCATGTCGAGATGCAGATATTCGCTGACAGTCACGGTAACTGCGTGCATCTTTTCGAACGTGACTGTTCGATTCAGCGGCGCCATCAAAAGGTCATCGAAGAAGCGCCGGCACCCGGCCTCGACGACGCCCAGCGCAAGTCAATGGGTGACGCCGCGATCAACTGTGCGCAGGCCATTGATTACGTCGGCGCGGGTACGGTCGAATTCCTGCTCGATGAAGATGGCAGCTTTTACTTCATGGAAATGAATACGCGTCTGCAGGTAGAGCATCCGGTCACGGAAATGATAACGGCGCAGGACCTGGTGGAGTGGCAACTGCGAGTTGCGGCAGGGGAAGTCCTGCCGTTGCAGCAGTCTGAAATTGTGATGCAGGGACACGCATTCGAGGCCCGTGTCTATGCCGAGACGCCTGCACGTGACTTTATGCCGGCGGCCGGCCAGATCAGGTACCTGCAGCTACCCGAACCCGGCGAAGGCTTGCGCGTGGATACCGGGGTTCGCTGCGGCGACTCGATCGGCACCAACTACGATCCGATGATAGCCAAGCTGATTGTGCATGGTCCTGATCGCACGGCAGCACTGGCGAAGCTCGTCCTGGCGCTGCACGAGTACCGGATTCTCGGTCTCAATACCAACCTGGCATTTCTTGCCAGGCTGGCAGGAGACCCCGATTTTATCGCCGCCGAGTTCGATACCAGTTTCATTGCAACGCATCACCAGCGTCTGTTTGCGCAACATGAGGAGCATTTACATCGAGCGCGGGTGCTTGCTGCCGCGGCGATGTTGCCCGCGCTCGATAATCGCCCGGCAACCGCTTCCGCCACTTCGCCCTGGGATTTACGCAGCCACTGGCGAATGAATTTGCCGACTGACCAGGTCATCAGGCTGGAATACGAGGGCGAGCCCTGCGACGTACAGGTAAAGCGGCAGCCTGGTGGATGGCTCTTCAACTGTGCCGGTCATGATTATCGACTGGCGGGAAGCTGGATCGACCAACAACGAATGCGGGTCGAGCTGAATCGCGAGTCGGTCGAATTTGCGGTGCTGCGTGATGCCGATAGTATCGCGTTGGCCTGCCAGGGCCAGGCGTTCAAGTTCGAGATTCCCACCGCCATTCATGGCGCGGAAAGTGCTGCGGCGGATGCCGACCACCCCAGGGCACCGATGTCGGGAGCCGTTGTTGCGCTGCCGGTTGCGGTCGGGGATACTGTCGAGGCCGGCGATCAGTTGATGATTATCGAAGCCATGAAAATGGAACATGCCATCGTCGCGCAGGTAGCTGCGAGCGTCAGCGAAATTCTGTTTGCGGTTGGCGACCAGGTCGAAGAAGGGGATACCCTGGTTTTACTGGAGGTTGAATAGTTCAATGAGTTTTCCCGGGCAGGTTAAGATTGTCGAGGTCGGTCCGCGTGACGGATTGCAGAACGAAGCCGGCACGGTACCCGCCGAAATCAAGGTGCAATTGATTGAAATGCTCGCCGACGCCGGCCTGCCAGTAGTCGAATCGGGGGCCTTCGTGTCGCCGAAATGGGTGCCGCAAATGGCCACCAGCGCGGAAGTCTTTACACGGATCAGGCGCCGCGACGATGTTTCTTATCCGATGCTGGTGCCAAATCTGAAAGGACTCGAAATTGCGCTTGCGGCCGGCGTAGAAGAAGTCGCGTTGTTTGCCGCATCCACGGAAACCTTTTCGCAGAAAAACACCAATTGTTCAATTGCTGAAAGCATCGAGCGTTTCAACGCGGTGATCGACGAGGCGCTTGCGGCCGGGGTGAAGGTGCGCGGATATATTTCATGCGTGCTGGGTTGTCCCTACGAAGGCGAGGTCAGTTTCGATACGGTTTCGATGATTGCGCAAAAAATGCTGGAAAAGGGATGTTACGAAGTGTCCCTCGGCGACACCATCGGCGTTGGCACCGCGGGACTTGCAACAGAATTGATCGAGGTACTCAGCCGGCAAGTGCCGGTGGCGCAACTTGCCGCTCATTTTCACGATACTTACGGCCAGGCGCTGGCGAATATTCACGCGGTGATGCAATGCGGCATTGCGGTCGTCGACAGTTCGGTAGCGGGGCTGGGTGGCTGTCCCTATGCGAAGGGGGCTACCGGTAACGTCGCCACCGAAGACGTGGTTTACATGCTGCACGGCATGGGTATAGAAACCGGGGTAGATATGGGTAAGCTACTTGAAGCCGGGCGCTTCATCAGTGATTTTCTCGGGCGCGAGCCGGTTTCCCGTGCGGCGACCGCGTTACTGCGTAAACAGGCCGGGTAAGCCGATGGGTCTGCCACCAGCGTTTGCGCGCGAGAAAAAACACCACCGTAAAATAGACTGCGAGGGTTTCCTGCGCAGCGATGGCCTGTGGGACATCGATGTGCACATGGTCGATACGCGCACTTATGACTGCGCCTACGATGAGCTTCATCGGGGTGGCGTCATCAGGGCCGGAGAAGCGGTGCATGACATGTGGTTGCGTTTTACCATCGATCTCGATTTTCTGATCCACGATGTTCATGCCGCCTCGGATCAGACCCCGTTCAGTATCTGTCCGCGCGCGGCCGAGGCAATGCGCAGCCTGGTTGGTCTGCATATCGGCTCTGGCTGGATGAAGCAGGTGCGCGAACGCATCGGCAGCGAGAGCAGCTGCACCCACTTGATGGATTTGCTGGGGCAGTTGGCGGCAACCGCCTACCAGACCCTGCATGCTGCGCTGGAAGAGCGTGAAGCCAAACGCGAGTCGCGTGACAAGCCACCCATTATCGATACCTGTGTCGCGTTATCGAGTAGCGGCGAAGTGGTCAAGAACCGCTGGCCGGAGTTTTACCGCCCGCCACCCAAGAGGACGTCCGAGGCATGAGCATTGCACTGGCTTTCGATATCTACGGAACCCTGATCGATCCGCACGGCGTCGTCGACGAACTGGCGCGGCATGTCGGTGAACGCGCGCAGGAGTTTTCCGGTATCTGGCGTGACAAGCAGCTCGAGTATACCTTTCGCCGCGGTTTGATGGGCCGCTATGAAAATTTTGTGGTTTGTACCCGTCAGGCACTGGACTACACCGATAGCCTGCTGCAAACCGGCCTGGATGAATCGGCAAAGACCGCCTTGATGCAAGTCTATCGAATGCTGCCGGCTTACGCCGACGTGCCCGCCAGTTTGCAGGCACTTGCCGATGACGGTTTGCGCATGTTTGCTTTTTCCAATGGCGTTGCCGACGCGGTAAGCGGGTTGCTCGAGCACGCCCGCATCAACCAGTATTTTGAAGGCGTGGTCAGCGTCGATACGCTGAAGACATTCAAGCCCGATCCGGAGGTATACCGGCACTTCATCGATGTGGCCGCCACCGACGCGCAGAATTGCTGGCTGGTTTCAAGCAACGGTTTCGACGTAATCGGCGCGGTCTCGGCGGGGATGAAGGCGGCCTGGCTACAACGCTCCGAGGCCGTGGTATTCGACCCCTGGGATATTGATGCAACGCTTGTTGTAAACAGCCTGAGTGAACTTCCGGCTAAAATTAATATCTAGAAATCAATAAGTTACATGTAGTAAAATTTATTTTGTTGCAGTGCAACAAAATTCTTGACTTATTGCTAATCAATCCCTATATTATGCATATTGTTGCAGTGCAACAAAACTTTTTAAACCGATATTTATTGATCAACGAGGAATTAGCTATGTACGAAGATTTCATGAAAATGGCCCAGGACAGCATGAAGCCGATGCTGAAACTGGCAGAAAACAACACTGCTCTGGCGGTAAAATTACTGAACAGCCAGACTGAAAATACTGCTGAACTTATGAAGAGCAATCTGGCCCACGTACAGGCTCTGGTGGAAACCAAAGACCTGAACGACGCGGTTGAGATGCAACAGAAGTATGTTGAAGCTCTGAATGAAAAGATGGTTACCGTTGCCAAGGAAAACGCAGCTGTTGTCGAAGCCGCGGTCAGCGAAGCCGGTAAGATTTTCGAAGGTTCACTTGCCGAAGTTCAGGCGCAGGCCAAGAAGACCGTCGAAAGCATCGAAAAGGAAATGAACAAAGCGGGCAAGAAAAAAGCTGCCTAGTTTTAGTCCCGCTGAAATCAATCCGGCTTGTTATCGGATAATTTCAGAAGATTTACTCCTCCAAAGTATTGGCCCGGCGGTATAATGCCCCGGGCCTTTTTTTTTACAGGAACTCAAAAATGACCAAAGTTGTAATAATAGATGCGGTGCGAACCCCGATCGGGGCCTTCGGTGGGGCGTTGTCATCATTGCCTGCAAGCCATATGGGTGCGCTGGTGATCAAGGCTCTGCTGGAACGAAACAGTCTCGCGGCTGACCAGGTGGACGAAGTCATCCTGGGCCAGGTGTTGACCGCGGGTACAGGACAAAACCCTGCGCGCCAGGCTGCAATAGAGTCCGGCTTGCCGCAGGAATGCCCGGCGCTGACGATTAACAAGGTCTGCGGTAGTGGCTTGAAGGCAGTGCAGCTGGCTGCGCAGGCCATAAAGTGTGGCGATGCCGATGTCGTTATTGCCGGTGGCCAGGAAAATATGAGTGCGTCACCGCACGTGCTACCCAAATCTCGTGACGGTCAGCGTATGGGCGACTGGCAACTGCGCGACACCATGATCGTCGACGGCCTGTGGGATGCTTTCAACGATTATCACATGGGTGTTACCGCGGAAAATATCGCGAAGAAATATCAGTTTTCACGCGATGACCAGGACGCCTTTGCGGCCGCTTCGCAGCAGAAGGCTGAGCAGGCGCAGAGCGATGGTGCTTTCGACGACGAGATTGTCGCGGTAGAGATTCCTCAGCGTCGTGGCGATCCGGTCGTTTTTGACCGGGACGAGTACCCCAAGGCTGGCACAACCGCAGAGGGCCTGGCGAAATTGCGTCCAGCCTTCGACCGTGAAGGAACCGTCACCGCCGGCAATGCTTCCGGAATCAATGACGGTGCGGCCGCATTGCTGGTAATGAGTGAAGACAAGGCAAACGAACTGGGTCTTACCCCGCTGGCGACCATTTCGGCATACAGCAGTGCTGGTGTCGATCCGGCCATTATGGGTACCGGACCGATACCGGCGTCGAAGAAATGTCTGGAAAAAGCGGGCTGGACGGTTGATGATCTGGATCTGATCGAATCCAATGAAGCTTTCGCGGCACAGTCGATGTCGGTTAACTGCGACATGGAGTGGGACACCAGCAAGGTGAATATCAGCGGTGGCGCAATCGCGCTCGGCCATCCGATTGGCGCTTCCGGCGCCCGGGTTCTGGTAACCCTGCTGCACGGGATGAAACGTACCAATGCGAAACGAGGCCTCGCGACCTTGTGTATCGGTGGCGGCCAGGGTGTCGCGCTGGCGGTTGAAAGGTAAGTATCAATAATTAATTTAGCTAAAGGAGAAAAATCATGAGCCGAGTAGCTCTAGTAACAGGTGGCACCCGCGGAATTGGCGAGGCCATTTGCCTGGCGTTGAAAGATGCCGGCTATACCGTGGTTGCCACCTACGCAGGTAACGACGAAGCGGCACAGAAATTTGCCGCGGATACGGGAATTGCGGTGTACAAGTTCGACGTTGGAAATTACGAAGTATGTCAGGCCGAAGTTGCGAAGATCGAAAGCGAGGTGGGTCCGGTAGAAGTATTAATCAATAATGCCGGCATTACTCGCGATGGCACCATGCACAAGATGACCTTCGAACAATGGAACCAGGTAATCCAGACCAACCTGACTTCCTGTTTCAACATGTGTCACGCAGTACTCGACGGCATGCGCGAGCGCGGCTTTGGCCGTATCGTCAATATCGGTTCGATCAATGGCCAGGCAGGCCAGTACGGCCAGGTCAACTATGCCGCCGCCAAGTCAGGTATTCACGGATTCACCAAGGCCCTGGCCCAGGAAGGCGCCTCCAGGGGTATTACCGTCAACGCGATTGCTCCAGGTTACATTGCCACCGAAATGGTGCGTGCGGTACCTGAGAACGTGCTGGAAAAAATAGTTGCGCGGATTCCGGTGGGTCGCCTCGGCGAAGCCAGCGAGATAGCGCGTGGCGTGGTGTTCCTGACCTCGGAGGATGCCGGGTTCATTACCGGTTCAACCCTGTCTATCAATGGCGGACAGCACATGTACTAAGGCGGTATCTATTGCCAACTGGAAGCCGGGGCTCGCAAGGGTGCCGGCTTTTTTTATGCCTGATCAGACGAGATTCTTCTAACAGCCTGAGCTTCGCCCGGCCACTGCGGGAAGAATTACGGCGATGTCTGCTAATACTGAACTTTATTCGCTGCCAAACAGGTTAAACAAATTAAAATTGTTCGGGTATGGAATCAATTGCGCCGATGTCAGCCTGGCGTCCAGCATTTGGAGATAGAGAGTCATTTGATGATTTCTCAAATTCTCTTCGTTGAGTGGTTTCTGCGTGAACCTGCTCGCGCGTAACATACTATCCATCCCCTTGAGAAGCGCATACTTATTATCGGTAAGCAGAACGACTTCGATACCGGCATGCCAGTAAATATCGAGGTTGTTAATATCCAGGGGATCTAACAAGGGTACTAATGGCACCAGGTCAAGCGGAGTAACCACGCGGATAATATTGAGATGCTGAATTTTAGCGGCGCCGGCTGCATTGGTGACCTTGGGCTGGCCAAACGTGGTGACCTGTCCGATGTTGAACTGATCGGCGTCGAGATATATCGCCAGTATCAACGCCACTGCGCCACCCAGGCTGTGACCGGTGGTGTTAATTTTGTAACCGGCTTTGAGCAGGGGCTTCAATTCTGCGTAAATCTTTCTTGCAGCCAGGGAAAATCCGTGATGTAAACGCAGCCCTGTTTTCCGATCGTCGACCAGTTGAAGATATACGTCGACCATTGCGTTTTCGATGTTCGACGTACCACGTATCGAGATAACCTGGGTTTTACCCGCTTCGTTGGTGGCCAGAAAAAACGCGATCTGGAGATCCGCAACGGTTTGATAAATATCGAGCGTGTAATTATTTGCAGCGGCGAGGGCACGGGCCTGGTCTTCGCTCTGATAAGCGGCATTGGCCAATAGCGCCTGCTCCTGCAGCAGCACGAAATCAACCGACTCCGATTCTTTAGCCGGCAATATCGTGCTGGTGCCAAGCAGCGTTATCGCCAGCAGCAAATTTGTCAGTTTCAACCAGTGTCGTTGCAACGGGCTCTTGGTCGCCGCAGGTTTATTCTCTGTAAGCCTGTGCGCTGTATCGCCTGCCTGCTGAAATATAGAAATTGTTTTCATGCCCGGCAGGGTATTCGAGGTTGCGTTGCGAAGAAAGTCCTATTATGTCGCATTAATGGT
>CALDDP010000270.1 GCA_937936805.1 uncultured Gammaproteobacteria bacterium
ATGCGTGGAAACAAATGTCCCACGGCCCTGCCGGCGTGTTAACACGTTGCTTTCCACCAGTTCGGTGATCGCCTTACGCACGGTACCCTGGCTGACGCCGAGTTCCCGCGCGAGATTAATCTCACTGGGAATGATACTGCCGGGGAGCCACTCACCTTTTCCTACCTTCGCAACAAGCAGATCCCTGATTTGCATGTAGAGCGAAATAGAGCCTTTTCCTGTAGTGAGCATAAGTTCTACTGACCTCGATTAACAGACGACTATGGGATGGCTGGCTATTGGTGACCGGGCCGGGCAGTTAGCTGCGGGTCTGATTCATTGCCAGGTCTTATATAAGACTACTTGACTAAAAGTATAACGCCGTGTAGGATTTTTGCAATACGCGGTTCTCGCGCAAATTTATAACATCCTGGAGACTGAAATGATTGATTTTGTGGTGCATGACGAAGGAGATAGTGTCGGTGTTGTCGTCGTCGAAGGCGTAAAAGCCGGTGAAGAGTTAACCGGCTGGGTAATGGATCAAAACGTGGATATCAAGTTCAAGGCAGCCAGCGATATTCCCATCGGACACAAGCTTGCGATCAAAGCGATGAAAGCAGGCGATACCGTGATCAAGTACGGTACGGATATTGGTAAAGTCGTGGAGGATATCGACACCGGTGAACATGCCCATGTTCACAATATCAAGACCAAGCGCTGGTAATCGGCAAGCAATATACACATTCGTCATCCCCTATTAGGAGAATAATTAAATGTCTCAAGATTTAAGTACAGCTACATTTTCAGGTTACCGGCGCGAAAACGGTCGTGTCGGTGTGCGTAATCATGTCATCATCCTGCCGGTCGACGATTTGTCGAACGCGGCCTGTGAAGCAGTCGCCAATAATATTTCCGGCACCATGGCGCTACCCCACCCTTACGGCAGACTTCAGTTCGGTGAAGACCTCGAGCTGCATTTTCGTACCCTGATTGGCACCGGCTCCAATCCGAACGTCGCCGCCGTCGTTGTCATTGGCATCGAAAACGGCTGGACGCAGAAAATTGTCGAAGGCATCGCGGCTACCGGCAAGCCGGTGACCGGTTTTGGCATCGAACAGCACGGCGACCACGAAACCATCATGGAAGCGTCCAAGGTTGCCAAGGAATACGCGCAATGGGCATCCGAGTTGCGTCGCGAAGAAGCACCGATTGGCGAACTCTGGGTTTCGACCAAGTGTGGTGAATCTGATACTACCTCCGGTTGTGGCTCCAACCCTACGGTCGGCAACGCGTTTGACAAGTTGTACCCACACGGCTCTACATTGCTTTTTGGTGAAACTTCGGAAATCACCGGCGGTGAGCACCTGGTTGCCGAACGTTGTCGTAACGATGAAGTCCGCGAACGTTTTATGTTCATGTTCAATCGCTACCAGGACCTGATAGAACGTTTTAAAACTTCCGACCTGTCGGACTCCCAGCCTACCAAGGGCAACATCGAGGGCGGACTCACCACTATCGAGGAAAAAGCGCTTGGTAATATCCAGAAAATCGGCAAGGAGTGCCTGGTTGATGGTGTTCTCGACAAGGCCGAGACACCAACCGGCCCGGGACTCTGGTTTATGGATTCATCATCGGCAGCGGCGGAAATGGTAACGCTGGCTGCAGCGGGCGGATACGTAGTGCATTTCTTCCCCACCGGGCAGGGCAACATCATCGGCAACCCGATACTTCCGGTTATCAAACTCTGCGCCAACCCGCGCACGGTCCGCACCATGAGCGAGCACGTCGACGTCGACGTTTCAGGGCTGTTGCGCAAGGAAATGAGCCCGGGTGAAGCCGGCGACAAGCTGCTGGAGTGCATGTTCCGCACCGCCAACGGGCGCCTGACCGCGGCCGAAGCACTGGGACATCGGGAATTCGTACTGACACGGCTCTATGAAAGCGCCTAGGTTAACCTCGAAATAACGAGCAATAAAAGGAATAACGACCAATGACTATAGAGTACTTAAAAAAGGCTGAAAAATCGGCGGCCACGGGAGAAGACGATACCCGCAACATCGTGTCGCAGATGTTGACAGAGATCGAGGCCGGTGGTGAGGAAAAAGCCATCGAATACGCGGCCAAACTCGATAACTATACCGGTAACATCGTTGTCACCGGGGAAGAGATCGACGCGGCAGCGGCAAAAATCTCGCAGCAGGTAAAAGACGATATTCAGTTCGCCTACGACCGCGTACGCGGCTTCGCCGAAAAGCAGAGAGCAGCGCTGGTCGATTTTGAAGTAGAGCTCTCACCGGGTTTGTTTGCCGGTCAAAAACAGATACCGGTGCAGACCGCGGGTTGTTATGTGCCTGGTGGGCGCTATGCGCACGTGGCCTCTGCCGTGATGTCGGTTGCCACCGCAAAGGCTGCGGGTGTCGATCATGTCATCGCCTGCTCGCCGCCAAAACCGGGGGAAGGCGTCAACCCCGCAATCATTTATACCGCCAATCTCTGCGGCGCGGATACCATTCTCGCCATGGGCGGAGTACAGGGCATCGCCGCAATGGCTTTCGGCCTGTTTACCGGACATGCTGCGGATATACTGGTGGGACCGGGCAACAGGTTTGTGGCCGAGGCGAAGCGCATGCTGTTCGGTCGCGTTGGTATTGATTTATTCGCGGGGCCTACTGAAATCGCCATTATCGCCGATAAAACCGCGGATCCGATGATTGTCGCCAGCGACCTGGTAGGACAGGCCGAACATGGCCTCGATTCACCCTGCTGGTTGTTCACCACCGACCGTGAACTCGGCGAAAAAGTACTCGAATTAATGCCTGGATTTATCGCAAAGCTGCCCGATACCGCGCGTACCGCGGCGGAAGGCTCGTGGCGTGATTACGGCGAGGTAATTCTGTGCTCGGACCGCGAGGAAATGGCGCAGGTCAGCGATCAGTACGCGGGCGAACATCTCGAAGTACAGGCCGAGGATCTCGACTGGTGGGTCAACCGGTTGCGTAACTATGGCTCATTGTTCGTCGGTGAAGAAACAACTGTTGCCTTCGGCGACAAATGCTCCGGCACTAACCACATACTGCCAACCAAGGGTGCAGGACGTTACACGGGTGGCCTCTATGCAGGCAAATTTATCAAAACGGTTACCACTCAGCGCATGAGTCGTGAGGCGAACCGCGAAGTGGCCGCGGCCGCCGCTCGAATTTCTCGCCTGGAAGGCATGGAAGCACATGCCCGCACCGGCGACGATCGCCTGGGCAAGTATTTTCCGGATGAAACTTTTAAACTTCAGCCATAACCGGAGCTGGCGCCACCCAAGCGGGCCTGTCAGTGCATTGCCGGTGCCATCACCGGTACCGGCAATTGGCCCTGCCTGTGCTGATCCCATCGAATTTAACCTGCAGGATGAACGTTGAAGTCGTTGTTTGATTTAAGCGGTAAAGTGGCGCTGGTGACCGGCGCCAGCTCAGGTATCGGCCAACAGCAGTCACGGGCACTGGCACAGGCTGGCGCCAGCGTCGTGCTGCTCGGTCGTCGCGAGGAGCAGCTGCTCTCCACCGTTACAGAGATCGAGTCGCTGGGAGGCAAAGCGGCCGCTTTAGCACTTGACCTGACCGCGCGCGACCAGCTGACCGAGGTCGCAAAACAGGCAGCCGATCATTTTGGTTCTATCGATATCTTGATCAATGCCGCAGGTATCAATTTACGCCAGCCGGTCGATGAAATCACCCTGGAAAGCTGGGATCAAACGCTCAACCTGAACCTGGCGGTGCCTTTCTTTCTGGCGCGGGAACTGGTGCCGGGCATGCAGGCCAGGGCCTGGGGGCGGATCATCAATATCGCCTCGCTACAATCAAGTCGCGCTTTTGCCAATGGCCTGGCTTACGGCGCCTCCAAGGGCGGCATTTCCCAGTTGACCCGCGCCATGGCCGAAGCCTGGTCAGCCCGCGGAATCAATTGCAACGCCATTGCCCCGGGATTTTTCCCGACCGGATTAACCGCGCCGGTTTACGAGAATTCCGATATGCTGGATAAGCTGGCCGCGCAGACAGCTATTGGCCGCAATGGTGAACTGGCTGACCTTGACGGCGTCACTGTTTTTCTGGCCGCCGCCGCTTCAGATTACATTACCGGGCAGACCATTCACCTTGATGGCGGCTTTACCGCCAAATAGAGCAGGATTATGAAAGCACTCGTTTATACAGATACGCTCGAACTGCAGTATCGCGAAGAACCCAAACCGGTTGCCGGCAGCGATGAAGCCCTGATTGAAATCGAAGCCGTTGGCATCTGCGGTTCCGACATGCATGCATACCACGGTCACGATGCGCGCCGGGTGCCCCCTTTGATCCTCGGGCATGAAGCGGTCGGTGTTGTGCAAAACGGTCAACAGAAAGGCAAGCGAGTGGTACTGAATCCTCTTATTACCTGCGGTCACTGCAATCATTGCCAGGGTGGCCGATCCAACCTGTGCGCGCAAAGGGAATTGATCGGTATGCGGCGCGCGGGTGCTTTTGCCGAGTACATCAACATACCCGAACGTAATCTGCTCGATATCCCCCAGGATATGGACGCGACTATAGCCAGCCTCGCCGAACCCGCCGCTACCTCGCTACATGCCGTTTACCTGGCGGAAAAAATAATACATCGCCCTCTTTCCGAGTGTCGCTCACTGATACTGGGCGGGGGCTCAATCGGCGTCTTTGCCGCGCTGATGCTGGCGCACAAGGGCTGCACAACAATCTACCTGGGTGATACCAATCCCCTGCGCAGGGAGACGGCTGAAAAATTGGGCTGCGCCACGGTTTACGACCCACTCGGTGACGATTTGCCCGAAACGGCGAGCTTCGACCTGGTAGTAGACGCGGTGGGCAGCGGCCGTACTCGCGCCGCATCCTCCGAGTTAGTTGCGGCTGGCGGTATCATCTCCCATGTGGGCCTGCAGGATAACGAACCTGGACTGGATACACGCCGCCTGACCCTCGATGAAATTACATTTCTGGGTAACTATACCTATAGCGTGATCGATCTGCGCGCCGCTATTGACCTGCTCTACAACGGGGCGCTGGGTCCCCTCGACTGGGTCGAAACACGACTGCTGGCGGACGGCGCCGAGGCATTTCGCGAAATTCACGAAGGTAAGGCCGCATCTCCAAAAATTGTCCTGAGACCATAACCTGAAATTTCTCACTCTCCCTGCTGCAGCCGGTCGAGATGACTCATATCAGCAGCAGGATTATGCGAAGCGACCAGGCGTATGATTTGACCCGAAAGCTGGCAGGGCCAGTTGTTTTATGCTTCGCATCGCAGCGTTCCTCCACTGGCTATGGCTAAAAAATGGCGGAAATCGTCCCAATGCTCAATTTTTGTTTGTAAATTTGCCTATTTAATTCGAATATTTAAATATTGAATTGCAATTTCACAATCCCCAGATTACTTGAAGCGCAGGTCGTCCGCAGTCTCGTTGCTTATCGAGCCTCTGCCTGGCTACCCAGTGCATTGAAAACCGTCTTGTAACCGGCATTCGGTAAACTTCATCATTATTTCTATAACCCAAAGGAGAGGAGTCATGCAACTTAACAATCTTTTACCCGCCCTGTCACTGGCCATCGTATCCCTGATTGCTGTTCCAGGTAGCGCGGCTGCCGCCCAGGTTTATGTCACGGACCAGGGGCATACCGAGGTCCTGTTCGGCTGGAACCATTCCGGCGTATCGCGACAGCACGCCGAATTTACCGTAACGAAGGGAACCCTGAATCTCGCGGATGATATCGAAAAGTCGTCTATCGATGTCAATATAGACGCATCCAGTGTTTCCACCGGCTTCGCGGCGCTGGACAAGCACCTGAAAAGCAAGGATTTTCTGGAAGTCGAAACCTATCCGGAAATCATTTTCAAAAGTACCTCCATCAAGAAGACGGGAGAGAAAACATTCGATGTGACCGGCAACCTCACGATGCACGGGGTGACCAAACCAGTCGTCCTCAAAGCCGAAATGACGCACCGGGGAAAGCATCCCGTAGCCGCCTTTATCGACTATTACAAAGGGGACTGGATCGCATTCAGGGCGACCACTGAAATCGACCACATGGCATTCAAGGTGGGCTCTTTTTCGACAGGCCCGATCGCCATCGAAATCAACACCGAAATGAAAGCCAGGTAAGGCCGCCGGATTCGAGAGCGTAAAGCGACAGCGCCCGTCGGGCGCTGTCGCTTTTAAAGTAGATCGAGATCGGTGCACACCGGGGATCTATTCTGCACGACTATACCTGGCCGAGAACCGCAGCTGTTGAAAGACTTCGTGAACCCAGTCGACTGCCAATGAACGACCGTATACGACGCTACCACGGCATCGCAATTTGCCTGCACTGGGTGATTGCGATATTAATCCTCGGTATGCTCGTTGTCGGCACCTACATGGTCTGGCTGGACGAGTCCAGTCCCTTTCGGTACTCGCTGACCCAATGGCACAAATCGTTCGGTATCATTGCGCTGCTGTTGATCGCGTGGCGAATTCTCTGGCGGCTTACTCATCCCCCACCGACCCTGCCTGATCATCTGCAGCCGTGGGAAAAACGGGCCGCCGGTCTTACCCATGTCGCGCTGTATCTGTTAATCCTTGCGCTTCCTTTAAGCGGATGGATCATGGTATCGGCCTCGCCGCTGGCATTGCCCACCTTCCTGTTCGACAAGATTCCCTGGCCGCATTTGCCGCCCTTCGACAAGCTACCCAACAAGAAAGAAATCGCCCTGCTGTTCGGCGACATTCACGCGATTGCAGGTTACCTGCTGATGCTCCTGTTGGTCGCGCACATTGGCGCGTCTCTGCGTCACCGGTTCGTGTTGCACGATGAAGTGATGGCGCGGATGTCGCCAAAGGCCGCTGATGGCCGGTGGATAGCCGGCGCCCGGTCTACATTCGTTGCAATTCTTTTCATCATAGGTGGCCTCGTTATGTATGGTTATAGTGGGAGAGACTCAGTCCCGCTAGGCGCCGGAAACAGCAAGGTACGTTTCGGATTCACGGTGCAGAACCAGGCACTGGAAGGATCGTTTGGCGAATCGACCGTCGAAATGCTGATCGATCCGGATAATCCAGCTGCCAACAGGCTCCACGCAACGGTAAACACGGCTGCAGTGACCACCGGAAACAGCCAGGTTGACTCGACACTCATGGGCGAAGACTGGTTCGACCCGGACAATCACCCCCGGGCGATCTTCGATTCCCGGGAGCTCGTTCGGTCCGAGGAAAACAGCTACTCGGCATCGGGCACCCTGCGTATCAAGGGTATTGCCCGCAAGCTTTCGTTCCCGGTGACCCTGACCTACAGTGACGATAAGCAGGTTGCCAGCGGCAGTTTCACCGTCAACCGCCTTGACTTTAATCTCGGCCGCGACTCACAGCCGGACGACGAGACGGTGGCATATCAGGTCACGGTAAAGTTCGAGTTCGAGGTCCGATAGACTGCGCCGTCTGCCGGTCGCTGACGCGCGAATGCGTGTTCTCAACGGGCTATCGGCAGGGCAGCCCCGGTGAAACAGTTATTGATTACGACAGTCGATACTGGGAGACTGTCGGCACAAGTATAGAGACACCTGTATCGATAAAGTAGCTGGCCAGCATGCAATTATCCGAATCTGATTTTAAAGCGGTTACGCGAGAATCAGGCCTGGCAAGTGGCCTGCCCAACTACGCCTATACGAGCGCGGATTTCTTTGCCCTCGAACAGGAAAAGCTATTCGCCAGTACCTGGACCTGCATCGGTAACGGTTGCAGCGTTCCCCGGGTGGGAGACCTGCAACCGGTCGGATTTCTGGGTCAACCGCTGCTCATGTCGCGCAATCGCCACGGTGACATCAAGGTATTTCATAATGTTTGCAGTCACCGTGGCAATGAGCTGGTATGGGAGGCCTGCCACGTCGACAAGGTTATCCAATGTCCCTACCACGCCTGGGCCTACGATCTCGACGGCAGGCTACTCGCCACGCCGAACGTCGGTGGTAGCGGCGTACATACTATCGATGGTCTCGACAACAACGAGTTCGGTCTGCGTGAAGCCCGTTCCGCCGTCTGGATGGACCTGGTATTCGTCAATCTCTCGGCCGACGCCCCGGATTTCGAATCCTTTATCGGCCCGTTACAACAACGCATCGACAGGCTGGTAGCGCGGGAACAGTTCACGGCGCTGAAACCGGCAGCCACTCATGGCACCTACACCATCGATTTTGCCGGCAACTGGAAACTGTGCGTTGAAAACAACCTCGAAAGTTATCACCTGCCGACAGTGCATCCCGATCTGAACGCAGTGTCGAAGCTCGAGGATCACTATCATTTCTATGGCGACGATCTGTATGCCGGCCAGGGTAGCTACCGCTATGACCACGAGCAAACCAATCTCGCCGACTTCCCGTTGTTTGCGGGATGGCAGGGCAAGGTCGCCGAGTACCCTACTCTCTATCCGAACGTGTTTCTCGGGCTGCAGGCCGATCACTACTGGACCCGCATCGTGCAACCGCTCTCCGCCGAGCGCTCGCTCGATCATTTGCAGATTTACTATCTCGGCGATGCCGCCGACAGTCCCGACTTCGAGGCTGCGCGCGCGCATCGACTCGAGGTCTGGGCGAAAGTCTTCAATGAAGACATCGGCGTGGTCGAAGGCATGCAAAGGGGACGCCGGTCGAGCGCCTTTAACGGCGGGGTGTTCACCCCGATTATGGACAAGCCATCGCATCACTTCGCCAGATGGGTTGCCAACCGTATCGGCGAAACCGGGTAAAAATCTATGATCGATCGAGAAATAGACATTCAGACCGCGGATGGCGCGATGAATACCTTTATCACCCATCCCGAAGAGGCCGGGCCGCATCCATTGGTGTTGTTGCTGATGGATGCACCGGGCAAGCGCGAAGAGCTACACGATATGGCACGTCGGCTCGGTTCGGCAGGATACTGCGTGTTTTTACCCAATCTTTACTATCGGCGCCTGCGCGAATTCGACATGGCATCTTCGACTCGAGAGGAAATGTTCGAACACATGCATTCACTGAGCAACGCCATGGTTTGTCAGGACATACAGGCCATGCTGGATTATGCGGCAACGCAAGATGCCGCCAGCATCGGCAAGATCGGCTGTGTCGGGTATTGCATGAGCGGCCCGTTTGCATTCGCCGCTGCGGCTGCATTCCCGGACCGCATCGCGGCCGCCGCATCGATACATGGAGTGCGCCTGTGTGTTGACGCCGAGGACTCGCCGCATCTCGACGCCGCAAAAATCAGGGGCGAAATGTATTTTGGCTGTGCCGAAACCGATGAACACGCGCCCCGGCAAATGATCGACGACCTGGCGGATTACCTGGCCGACAGCGGAATCAACTATCGCATCGAGATATATCCCGGCACTGAACACGGCTTTGTTTTCCCGTTGAGGCAGGGCAAATACCATAAACCGTCAGCCGAACGGCATTGGGAGAGACTGCTGGCAATGTATGGCCGCTGCCTGTAGAGCCATACCGTGGTTAGCGGAACCGATAGTGCGGTAAGGTTCTGTTAATGATTATTTACAAGCGTCGAGTCTTGTATTAAATATCGTTGTTTTTGAGCAGGTGGGGAAATTGAGATACATCGACATAACATGGCACCACGATGCAAAAGATGAACCCTGTCGCCTGGTATCCGAAATCGGTGCCGACGGTTTCGAAAAACGGAAACTGGAGTTCTTCCATGATGGCCAGGTCAGTTATGCATCAGAGTTACTGGCGTCGGATACCACCATGCTCAGCGTCGGCAAAATACCCGAGCTGGAAGATCTGCTGGCGCGGGCGGAATTCTCCGGCGAAGCAATTACCCGTGAACAGTTTGAGTTATTGTGGAAAAAGTATGGCCCGCACGAGATATAGCAAAGCCATGCAACCTGCCGCGGCAACTTCGAGGCAATGCGTGAACGTCAGGCATATGGCAAGCCCGTGAAAGCTCTAGCCGCCATAGTTATTGCGCTCAATTGCCTGCTGTTTGCACATTTTGCCCACGCCGCCGCGGGATGGACCGATTACGTCAGCGTGGCCGAGCTGGTGCCTACCGGACGTCGCTATTTCGAGGTCAGGCTTCCGGTAAAGGAAAATCCGAGCGGCTGCAGGGATAAGGTCTGGTTTTATCGGGATTACAGTTCCAGCGGCTCGGAGAAAATGTTTGAAGTTCTCTTCGAAAGCATAAAATCAGGCGTCCAGGTTCGTGTTTATGTCACCGGGGTCTGTAATATTAATGGTTACTCCGAAATTTCATCGGTTAGCGTGATTCGATAGACGTGATCATGATAGGCACAGGCAGAGCAAATACCCCGGCTGAAGATATCGACCTCCTCGTCATCCAGGTCGGCATCAAGGCGTAACCGAGCAGTTTGAAGAGGCCTCTCAATATGCGTATCAGCGAAATTCATGTCTACCAGAAGCAACTCCCGATTATTGGTGGGCCTTACACCATGTCGAGAATCACGCTGCACTCTATCGATAGCACAATAGTTAAACTGGTCTCGGATACGGGGCTCGTTGGCTGGGGAGAAGTGGCGCCGCTAGGTCCCGTTTATCAACCTCAGCACGCGCTGGGAGCGAGAGCCGCGATATACGAAATGGCACCGGCCCTGATCGGCCAGTCCGCGCTGGCGCCCCTGTTGCTGCGCCGGCAAATGGACGCTTTGCTGACGGGTCACAATTATGCCAAGGCGGCTATCGACATCGCACTGATGGATATGATCGGTAAACACCATGGCCTGCGGGTCTGCGACCTGCTTGGCGGTGCCGAAACCGAGCGGCTGCCGGCCTACTATGCGACCGGCATCGGTGAACCCGATGAAATCGCCCGCATGTCGGTGGACAAGGTTGACGAAGGTTACCGCAGGATCCAGATCAAGGCCGGGGGACGCGATGTCGCCATCGATATCGCCGTCGTACACAAGGTATGGGAAAGTGTCGGCAACCGTGCGCAACTGGTCGTGGACACGAATCGGGGCATGACCGCGAGCCAGGCGATGCGGCTTAGCCTGGCCTGCCGCGATATCCCGTTCAGCTTCGAACAGCCCTGTAATACAATTGATGAAATCGCCGCAATTCGCGGGCAGATCCCGCATCCCATTATTATTGACGAGAGCACCGAGAGTCTTGATGACCTGTTGCGCATCATTTCGATGGGTATCTGCGATGGTTTCGGGCTCAAGATGACACGCCTGGGTGGCCTCAACGCGATGGCGACCGTGCGCGACATCTGTGCCGCACGCTCGATTCCGCATACCTGCGAGGATAACTGGGGCGGCGATATCGTCGCTGCTGCCGTTTTGCATATCGGGGCAACCGTCGAGCCGCGTCTGCTAGAAGCGGTATGGACCTCGGGTATTTACATCGAGGAAAACTACGATCCCGTCAACGGCATCAAGGTTGACGGCGGCCACTTCCAGTTGCCAACCGGACCGGGACTCGGCATCGTTCCACAGGAAAGCCAGTTTGGCGATGCCCTCGCCTCGTTCAACTAGAAAGGACATCCCGATGACTGTTGCACGAAAGCCGGCGATACCTACCGTTCAACTCGAAAACGAACGCGTGATTGTTACCGAATGGAGATTCGAGCCCGGCGCGGAAACCACCTGGCATCGCCACGCCTACGACTATGTCGTCGTGCCGCAGACCACGGGCAGGCTGTTGATACAGACCGACTCGGGGGAGAGCATTGCCGAGCTGGTTGCCGGCATTTCATATGACCGCCCCGCAGGGGTGGAACACAATGTTATCAATCACAATGAATACGAGTTTGTATTCGTCGAAATAGAATTGAAATGAAGCATATTTTCTGGTTGATCGAAGATCAGCTTTGCGGCAGGCCAGGCCCGAATCACGAACCCTGGGACGCAGGCGAACTGCGCAGCGCAGGAGTCGGTGCGGTGCTCTCTGTCAACAATGCCGATTCCGTTTATGTGGATGAATTCTCCGCCACAGGAATATCTCATCGTTGCATTCCTCTCGCCGCCAATGCCCCACCGAGGGACGGCGATCTCGAGTTGTGCCTGACGCGCCTGCCGCTGGCCTATGAATATGCGCTAGATGAAATAGGATCGGGTAATTCCCTGCTGGTTCACTGTCGTCAGGGTAAGGACCGTACCGGTCTTTTCATGGCCTATTTTTTACAACAAAAGCTGGGAATAAGTAGCGCAGAGGCCATAGATCGGGTAAAAACAGTCCGTCCGATTGCGTTGAGCGCAGAAGGATGGGATCAATTCGCAATCGACGTGCTGTATGCCTGCCGGATATCCGCCTGAACGTAATCGGCAAGCCGACTGCTCACCCAGAATGACTAAAATCTGCCGTTCCAGAATTAACAGTTCATTTCGAGGCAATAGCAAATGAAAACAGGATTGATAGTAGTAGATGTTCAGAATGACTATTTCACTGGTGGCGCCATGGAGTTGGTCAACATGGATGCAGCCGCAGCGAATTGCGCCAGGTTGCTCGAGTTTTTTCGTAAACAACAGACTGAAATTTTCCACATTCAACATATCTCGACAAGGGAGGGGGCAACGTTTTTCGTCGCCGATACACCTGGATGTGATATTCATGACAGCGTCCGGCCGGAGGCTGACGAAGTCGTTATCGTAAAGCATTACCCCAGTTCTTTTCGCGAAACCCCCCTTGCCGAGATGCTTAAAGAGGCCGCGGTGCAGGAGCTGGTTATCTGTGGCGCGATGACTCACATGTGCATCGATAGCACGACTCGAGCGGCCTTCGATCTCGGCTACAACTGTCATGTGATCGCTGACGCGTGCGCCACCAGGGACCTCGAGTTTAATGGCAGCCCGGTCAGCGCCGCGAATGTCCAGGCCGCGTTCATGGCCGCCCTGCGCGTGCCTTTCGCCCAGGTCTCGACCACCGATCAGTTCCTGGGCACCGAGTAGATGCATAAATTTCGAATAGTAAATAAGCAGGTATGATATGCAACGCAAGACTCGTGTAGGCGTATTGTTCGGAGGACGTTCGGCAGAGCACGAAGTGTCACTGCAATCGGCGCGAAATGTCCTCGACGCTATCGACAGGGAAAAGTATGAACCGGTTCTAATCGCTATTGATCGCAATGGTGCATGGTTTCTAAACGATGCATCCCTGCCCTTGCTGAATACGGATAATCCCCGCCTGGTCGCCCTCAACAACTGCAATAATCCCGTTTCGCTGATTGCGGGTGACCGGACAGGGGTACTTGTCGATCCGCAAAGCGCGGGCGCCATCGATGCTGTCGATGTTATCTTTCCGGTTTTACATGGTCCCTATGGCGAGGATGGATCTGTCCAGGGTTTAGCAAAACTGGCAAACGTGCCCTGCGTAGGCAGCGATATCCTGGGCTCGGCAATCTGTATGGATAAAGATGTCTCCAAGCGCCTGCTGCGCGATGCGCAAATTCCGGTTGCGCGCCACCTGTGCCTGCGTCGAAATGAACTAAGCGATCAATTGCCGGAACAGGTAGCGCAGACACTTAAGTTCCCGGCCTACGTCAAGCCTGCCAATATGGGTTCCTCGGTGGGCGTGGTAAAGGTCATGAATGCTGCCGAGCTGATTCCCGCCATCAACAGCGCCCTGCAATACGACACCAGGGTTCTGATCGAAGAGGAAATAGTTGGACGCGAGATCGAATGCTCGGTGCTGGGTAACGATGATCCGCAGGCATCAACGGCCGGCGAAATCGAAACCAGCGACGGCTTCTACTCTTACGAAAAAAAATATATCGACGCTACGGCGGCCGTTTTGAAAATACCGGCCGAGCTGGATCAGGCCACGCTGCAGCGCGTCCAGGCTGTATCGGTGACGGCATTCAAGGTACTTGAATGCCGGGGCATGGCACGTGTCGACATGTTCCTGACCGCGGACGGTAAAATATTCGTCAATGAAATAAATACGATACCGGGTTTTACCGCCATCAGCATGTATCCGAAACTGTGGCAGGCATCGGGGATTTCCTACACCGAGCTGATCGACCGATTGATCCAGTTGGCGCTGCAGGAACACAGCGACAAAGCCAGTCTCAGCACAACCGGGTATTGAATTTTGCCCCGGGTAGTCAGGCTGTTCACCGGATCTCACTCAGACAGGGGGTTTGCGCATTGGTGAGCAAGCGAAAATCGATAACAGGACACCAGCTGTATTATTTCGCTACCTGTCCCTACTGCATTTTCGTACGCCTTGCGTTGATCTGGTGGGGGCTGAAAATACCGCTCAGGGAGATCATGTTCAATGCGCAGAACAATGCCGATTTAATTGCCGGCGGCGGCAAAAGCCAGGTACCGTGCCTGCGCATAGAAACCGGCAGCGGTGATGTTCGCTGGCTCTATGAATCAATCGACATAGTCCGTTATCTCAAAACCAGACTGGTGAACCAGGCTCCAGATAATGAATCCGGGAGCAAGTGAAAAATGGTTAAGACCCGTGGCATAAATCATCCGGGCCTGTCCGTCAAAAACCTGGATCAGAGCGTATCTTTTTTTGCAGATTGCCTCGGCTGGGAGGAAACGGGTAGAGATGTTCAACGAACCCGGTGGAATACGCATCGAATTTATCTGGCCGGTGTTTAAAGACCCGGCGAGTGACTAAAGTTCGTCCTCGTCCTTCAGACCCTTAACCTCGGGGAACACCTCGTGCAGCGTTTCGTAAAACAAATCCAGCTCTTCCTTAGCTGTGCCGTGGATATCGATTAACTGCAGTAACTTGCGCATGAAAACCATGCGTACCGCAGGGTTGCGTTTGAGGTAGAAGTTAAGCGTATGCAGGTCACCGTGGATGTCTGCCGATGAACTCTTCGCGGCTGCGTACAGGTGCTTCACCTGTTCATCATCAAGATCGAACTCCTGTTTTAGAATCCGCGCAAATTCGTGTTTCTCCTGCGCGTCGACATGTTGGTCCGCACTTATCACGTGATACAACACCGAGGCCAGCGAACTATGCAGTATCTCATCGTCAGGATGTTCGAAAAGTTTGCCTTCGTTCTTCAGCGAGTCAAACCAGTGGGTCAATGATTCAAACATAAGCAGTTACCATGTTGTTGGATCAATGCAGCGCAGCGGACCTTCTCCCGCCATCAAGGCAGATTACGACAACTCGCCGCATCCACTTTTGACTTGCATCAATCGATTTAAAAAATTCCGCTTCGCTTCAATGCCATGTATTCGTTAATCAGGGTCGAATGCATATGTGCCGGAGCCGTATCGGCGACGATAATATTATCGCTGCGCAATTGAGTATACATGGCCGCCTGCTCCTGCAGGTGATGGCTAACACCGCAATATTTCAAGGCATCGTCCATCGAAACAACCTCGGCGGCCAGGGTGTCGGTAAGCACTTGCTGGCGCATCGAGGCCACCATCACCAGGTGATGCTGCGCCAGCAGCCTGGCGGCATTGACCATATCGTCGCGATCCTGCGGTTCGAGCGATGAAATCAGAATGATCAGCGAACGGCGCGATTGACGTGTCATCAATTGTCGGGCGACCTCCAGGTAATCGCTGGCCGCGGCCGAACTATCCAGGTCATAGACCTGGTCCAGCAGGTGACTGATCTGGAAGCGACCCTTGATCGGCGCAACCCAGCGTGATTGCCCGGCAAAACTGAGCAGGCCAACACTATCTCCCTGGCGCAACGCGACAAATGCTGAAATCAACAGTGCATTCAGCGCATGATCGAAATGGCTGATTTCGCCATCTTTTGCGCGCATGCGCCGACCGCAGTCAAGCAAAAACACGACCTGCTGATCGCGTTCTTCCTGGTACTCGCGGGAAATCGGTTTATTGAAGCGCGCGGTGGCGCGCCAGTCAATCTGGCGCAGCGAATCACCGACCCGAAAATCACGCAATTGATGAAAATCGGTACCTTCGCCACGGCGCTGGCGCAACTGCAGGCCGAGATCCGTGTATAGCTGATCGCTACCGACAAAAGATGAACGAAACAGCGGCTTGTAGTTCGGGTAAATCTTCGATCGCCCGGCCTCGCCAAAATAATAATTCTTTTCCCATAGCCCCCAACCGGATCTTACTCGACAGCATATTTGTTCAAACTCGGCAAGGCCGCGCCGCCGTGGCGTTATCGCGTAACGCACCTCGGCAAAAGCCCCGGGATCAAGTTCCAGTTTAATCGGCAAGCCTTCGAGATGCAGATGCGCGGGCGGAAAATCGGTCAGCCACAGTTGCAGGCGATGTGGTTCATGATTGCTGACCTTGATGCCCACCCGTTGACGCACACCAAGCGCGAGATGTTGTTCCAGCGAGCGCGTTGCCTCCAGCCGCGGTCGCCGCAGCGCGTAGCCATCGAGTATCGCGAGCAACGCCAGCAGCGCAAACCAGCACCAGAATAACAGTTTGACTTCATAGGTACGCGGCCACTCGAAGACGGTTGCCGCTGCGGCCAGCAGGCCGAGCAACAACCAGATCAGTAACAACTGTAGCAGCAGCCGGGATGGTTTCATGAACGTGGCGCGTCGACCTTGTCCAGCAGGTTGGCGAGAACTTCATCGACACCGAGGCCATCGATTTCCACTTCAGGTGCGAGAATGACACGATGGCGCAACACCGGTAAAACCATCGCCTTGACGTCGTCCGGGGTGATAAAGTCGACTCCGTTGATCAGCGCCAGCGCCCTCGCACAGCGCAACAATGCGATGCTCGCGCGCGGGCCCGCACCATGCCGCAACAGCGTGGTATCGCGCGTGGCACGTACCAGTCTGACGGCATATTCGGCGACCCTGTCGTCAACCTCGATGGCGGCACATTGCTGTTGCGCGGCCTCGACATCGAGTAACTGCCGGGTATCATCACGATCGCTGCCGAAGGATTGCACCGCGTAGCGCGTGGCGATCAGCACCTCGTCGTCCGCCTGTGGGTAATCGATGTTGATTTTGATGATAAACCGGTCCAGTTCCGCCTCGGGCAGGGCATAAGTCCCTTCCTGTTCGATCGGGTTTTGCGTTGCCAGCACCATGAATGGTTTACCCACCGCCATCGACTTGCCATCCAGGGTGACCTGGTACTCCTGCATGACTTCAAGTAACGCGGCCTGGGTTTTAGCCGGCGCGCGATTGATTTCATCGGCGAGCAGCAGATTGGTAAACACGGGTCCCTGCTTGAGCACAAACTTGCTTTGTGACATATCGAACATGACGTGCCCGGTAACATCTCCCGGCATCAGGTCGGGGGTAAACTGGATGCGCTTGAACTTGCCGCCGATTCCGGCCGCCAGGGCCTGCACCAGCAGGGTCTTGCCGAGGCCTGGAACGCCTTCGATGAGTACATGACCACCGGCCAGCATCGCGATTAACACCTGCTCGATGACCTGCGATTGCCCTATCAGCCGACCGCTTATATGTTCCCGCAACGCGTTGAGTGCCGCAGAGGTTGTGCTGGTTGAATCATTCATAGTGATTGCTCGATATGTTTTAAAAGTCTTACAGTTTGGACAAAGGATGTTTCGTTGAAATCATTCATACTGAACGCCCGCGTGACTGATTCCGGGTTGAGATCACAACGTTCTGCGATCAATTCGAACTGACGCTGTTGATCGGCGCGCAAAAATTCTCCCAGCGTCAGGCTGGCGCGACGCAGTACACGCCCGCGCAGAGCCGCGACCAGGTACTCGCCATGGCGACGCTGCCACAGGTAATGGGAAATCGAAGAAAAATACTCACCCAGCGCGCGCGACTGCGACTGATCACGCGGTACCAGGCGACCGAATCGATAGCCCGTACGCCAGATCCAGAGCAGTACCATTAATCCCGTGGCGATCAGGAGCTCGCTTGCATTTCGCGCCAGCAAGGCCCAGATCGAGTCACGTATAACCGAACGTAAAATCGCAAAGTTCCCCTCGCCGGAGCTGAGTAACCACAGCAGGTAGGCATGATCGTATTGATCGATCCGGTACGACGTCCAGATGCCGGGATCAGAGATTATGGTCAGCAATCCACTGCCGACCTCGAACTGCATCATATGCACGCCATACTCCGAGTAAGACCAACTGAAGGGCTGATGGACAGCGTCACTGTCTGCGTCTGCAATGTGCGGCTGGGACAGAATTTTTGCGTCGTTGAAGGCGACTTCAAGCACACCGATATCATCATCGAACCTGACCTCGGTGATCGCTTCTTCGGCGTCGCCGATGGAACTGGCGATCTCCTCCCTCGATTTGCCATCCTCGATCTGGCGATTGTATTCGCGCATGGTTTCACTGAGCGAGGTTTCCTCCTTCGCTTCCTCGGTCTCGTATTCCCGCCATTCGACCTCGACCGAGAACTCCTTCAACAACAGGTCATCGCCATGGGCTACCGAATCGGCGGTGTAAATTACATTGCCACCGACGTCGAGCCAATCCATCACCTGTTGCAGCTGACGTGGAGTCTGCACCTGGTTGGCATCACTGAAAAAGAGTGTGCCCAGCGTGGAGAGTTCTTCGAGTTTGAGCAGGCTATCAACATCGGTTACTTCGACGCCACTCTCGCTCATAAACTTCTGTGCCGCGAGGTAAGGGTTACGCAAGGCATCGATGCTCCAGCCCGATTCTTCGGTTTCTTCATAAAACTCGATGCTGGCGTAAAGACCCCAGGCGATAAGACCGAGCAGCAGCCCTCCCAGCACAAGTCGGATCGAGATGCTATTCCTTCGCATCGGATAACTCCATGCTCCAGCCATCGCAGAGGCTTTGAATAACCTGGGTTTCCGGTTTTTGATGGCCGTAGGCGAGTCGTCGCCAGACGTTGGTCAACTGCCAGAAGTAATCGCTCAGCGAGTCGATGCCGCGGGCCCTGACCAGCGCGGCGCACTCCGCCTCGGTATAACTGGCGCGAAACGCGAGTTCATATCTATCGATAAGACGCGATAGCGACGCACGATAAAGTAGGCTTAGTGCTTCCCGATAACCGCCCTCGTCCCAGATGCGCATTACCTGCGCAGGAACATCCGCCGGCAGACTTTGCGGGGTAACGTCCAGACCGAACAGCACTTGCGGGGCCTCTTCTTCGGGAACGGGTCGAAGCAGTCTCGCCAGGGGCCCGCGAAAGCGTCGCAGCAGGTATAGCAGCAGGCCGGCAAACGCTACTACCAGAATTAGCTTGAGCCAGTTGGCGGTATTGCCAAGGCCGTCAGACCATTCGACGTTTATCTCCCACCATTCAATGACGTCGATAATCCACTCGGGAAAGCTCTCGTCTTCCTCCTGGTTCCAGTTTTTGAAACGCCATTTACGCACGCTTCTTTGCTGGCCGAAATCTTCTCCCTGCAACACTGACTCGATCAATTGCGCAGCGGATGCGCGATCATGCCCGCTCGCGGCCTCAAGCGTACCCGGCGTGGCAAGAGTTAACAGGCCAGCGAAAAAGATCGTCACTGTCAAACCCGCTGCACGCGCGGCGGATGATCGTTTACGGTTGGCGATACTGCGGAAACTGATTTCGATATCCCAGGCCTCGAGTTCGATTCTGCGATTCAGATACAACGCGAAACCAGCCATCGTATGAAACGGTATCACCAACGTGATTGCGGCGATACCGGCCAGGGTATAAACCCATTCGCCGGTCAGCGTGAGATCACCGAAAGAATCGTAATACCTGATACCCAGCGCGTCCGGTGTAAAAAAATCAACCATGAGCATAATGCTGAAAGCCAGCAGAAGTTCGACACAGAAACAGACAAACTGGTTGCCCAATGCGACATCGCTGTATTTACCGTGAAGTACGCGCAAGCGTTGACGGCGCGCGTTCGATTTCAGATCCTCGAGCACCGTGACCGGGTTATTGAAGGCGCGTTGCAGCGAAAATCGACGCCATAACAGCCATGGCAGAATATCGTTGAGCGGCAAGGTCTTCATCTTGGCCCAGATTTCCGGTTCTTCATCGAACAGCATGCGACTGGCGATAAACAGGGGCAGGCGCTCCCAGAAAGGTTTTAACCACCACACGATCAGCAGTACCCAAAGCGGGCTATGCGAGAATACCAGCAGCAACACAAGCGCCAGTGGCAGCAGCGGTAACAAGCTGGCGAGGTAGAGCCGACGCCACCAGGCCTGCGCCATCAGGAAGCCGAGATCGACCGCCTGCCAGCCCGAACGGATACAGGC
>CALDDP010000271.1 GCA_937936805.1 uncultured Gammaproteobacteria bacterium
CCGATATCGCGTTGATTAAGCAGCTCAATATCTGCCCCCATCAGCTTGAGAATATCGATAACCCCGGTACGGGTCGGATTAATGCCAACGTGGGTTAACCTGATTTCGCTGTCTGTCGCTATCGATGCCGCCACCATAAGAAACGCGGCTGATGAAATATCGGCCGGCACTTCGATGTCACGAGCCAGTAAAACCTGATTTTCCGCAAGGCGGATTTCGCCCGCCTGGCTTGACACTTCGCAACCAAACCCGCGCAACATACGTTCGCTATGATCGCGTGTCGGTGCGGGTTCCCGCACCACGGTCTCTCCATGGGCATAGAGACCGGCCAGCAACAGGCAGGACTTGACCTGGGCCGAGGCAACGGGCATATCGTATTCGATCGCCTTCAAGCAGCTACTCGCTTTGATCAGCAGGGGCGCCCGGCCGCCGGGTTCGCTTTCGATTGACGCGCCCATCAATTGCAGGGGGTCGATCACCCGTCGCATTGGCCGTGACGAAAGCGAACTATCGCCAATCAGTCGCGAGTCGAAGCTCTGTCCAGCCAGAAGGCCCAGCAACAGGCGCATCGCGGTACCGGAATTGCCCATTTGGAGATCAGAGCCAGGTTTTTTCAGACCATGTAACCCGACGCCGCAAACGCTGACCTGGTCCTGGTTACGTTCGATCGAAACTCCCATCTGCTGAAACGCCTTGATCGTATTGAGACTATCCTCACCCTGCAGGAAACCGGATACATTGCTGGTTCCCTCGGCGATGGAGGAAAGGATGATGGAGCGATGAGAAATCGATTTGTCGCCGGGTACGCGGATGTCGCCGCTGACTCTGCCCCCGGGGCTACAGATGAATTGCATTATTAACAGTTTCCAATCAGTGAATCACGTTCCGACTTGGCTCTGCTGAACAGCTTGAGCAGCTCATCGGCGTCTTCAGCGGTTATTGCCGCCTTGACGCGGTCGAGTTCCTGCTGGTACTGCTCGACCAGGCTTACCAGCGCATCTCCATTGGCAATACATACATCGCGCCACATCACCGGGTCGCTGGAAGCTATGCGGGTGAAATCTCGAAATCCACCAGCAGCGTAACGAAAAATCTCGTCGTGATCGTTTAAATGTGACAGCTGATGCACCAGTGCGAAGGCGAGCATGTGCGGTAAATGCGATGTAGCGGCGAGCACTTTGTCGTGATGCTCTACATCCAGGTACTCGATAACGGCACCGCAATGACGCCACATTTCATCGATTACAGAGATAGCATCCTGATCGGTTTGCTGCACAGGGGTGATGATGACCCGACGATTTTCATACAGGCTCGGAAAACCGGCCTCGACGCCGCTTTTCTCGGTACCGGCAATCGGATGCCCTGGCACAAAACGGGAAAATCTGGCCCCCAGTTCATCGCGCGCCGCGGTTACGACCGAGCCTTTGCTACTGCCGACATCGGTGATGACAGCGTCTATCCTGGTGGCTGCACTTAACTCGCTAAATACCTGTCGCATCGCTCCCAGTGGAACCGCAACTACAATGACATCGGCATCGCTGACAGTGGCTTCGATGGAATCGGCGAAAGCATCGAGAACGCCGAGTTCGACTCCTCTGGCAAGATTCTGCTGATTGCGACCAAAGCCGATCACCTGCCTGACAGCGCCAGCTTGCTTTAACGCCAGCGACAGCGAACTGCCAATTAACCCGACCCCGATAATCGCGAGTTTGTCGATCATAAAATTTCTTCCAGTACGGCGAACATCCGTTCAAGTTGTGGTTTGGTACCGACACTGATGCGTAAAAAATCAGCCATATCATAATTCGCCACTGGCCTGACAATTATCCCGCGTTCGAGCAGGCCCTGGTAAATCCGTGCGCTGCTTTCACCAAAGCGTACCGTCAGGAAATTTCCAGCCGAGGGAATATAGGCAATCCCGCGCTTATCAAACCAGGCCCGCATATATTCCAGGCCCTGACGGTTGCAGCGTCGGCTATGTTCGACAAAGTCTTCATCGTCGAGGGCAACCTGTGCAGCAGCCAATGCCAGCGTATTACCATTAAACGGTTGCCTGACGCGATTGAAAAGATCACACAGTTCAGGGCTCGATACGCAGTAGCCGATTCGTAATCCGGCAATGCCGTAAATTTTGGAAAACGTGCGCGTTACCACCAGATTAGGGTGCTGATCCAACCACTGCAGCGAATTCGGATACTGGGCGAATTCAACATATTCGAAGTAGGCTTCATCGATGACGATGACAATATGCTCGGGGACCTGTTCGATAAACGCTTTCAATTCGTTGCTTTCCAGCCAGGTACCGGTCGGGTTGTTCGGATTTGCGATGAAGATTACCGCGGTGTTATCACTGATTAGTGCGCGCATCGCATCCAGGCTATGCCCATAAGGCTGCCCCGCGTCCGGCCCCGCGGCCGCGGCAACCCGGGCGGTTGCACTACAGGCCTGGGTCACCATGGCGTAGACCATGAAGGCATACTGAGAATATACCGCCGCCGTGCTGCCATCGAGGAAACTGCGTGCTACCAGGTCAAGAACGTCATTGGAACCATTGCCGATGGTAATCTGATTTTGCTCGACGTCGAGCTGTTGTGCCAGTCGTTGTTTCAGGTAGTAAGCGTTGGCATCCGGGTAAAGTTCGACATGCTCGCTCGCACGGGCGAGTACCTCTGCTACCCGTGGTGAAAACCCGAGCGGATTCTCATTCGAGGCAAGCTTGGTTGCATTGCTAATGCCCAGCTCACGCTCCAGTTCCTCGACGGGTTTACCCGGGGAATAAGGCTGCAATTGCCGGATTTGCACCAGCGCGGAATCGATAACAGACATCACAGAGAGGCTTTAGGATAAGAGCCCAGGATTTTAAACAATGCGGCCTGCTGTTTCAGCTCATTTAATGCCTCGACCACATTAGCGTCGAGCTGGTGACCGTCGATGTCGATAAAGAAGACATAGGCCCATTTGCTCGCCTGTGCGGGCCGAGATTCTATTTTGTTCATGCTGATACCGTGATCGGCCAGGGGTTGCAGCAGGCCGAGTAATGCACCCGGAATATTCTTCGTCGAAATCAGCAGCGAAGTCTTGTCATTACCACTCGGCCCCACCTCCTGATTACCGATGATCACGAATCGGGTGGTGTTATCGGAGAGATCCTCGATATTCTGGTAACAAATCTTCAAACCGAATATTTCCACCGCCGGCAGTCCGCAAATCGCGGCAGCGTCGCTCTCTATGCTGGCGAGTCTTGCCGCCTCGGCGTTGCTGCTAACCGGAATTCGTTCGATGTCAGGAAAATTCTGATCGAGCCAACGGCGACATTGCGCGAATGATTGCTGGTGTGAATAGACATGTCTGATTGCCGATATATCCTGCGACCGGGTTGCCAGATGATGGTGTACCCGGATTTCGACTTCACCACAAACCTTGAGGTTGGAATCAATAAACATATCGAGGGTATGGCTGATCACGCCCTCGGTCGAGTTTTCGACCGGGACCAGGCCATAGTCGGCATGGCCGGATTCCACCGAGTTAAAGACATCGGGAATGCTGCTCATTGGAATCGTCGATACGGAATGGCCGAAGTGCTTGAGTGCAGCGCTTTGTGTGAAAGTGCCTTCCGGACCAAGGTAAGCAATCTTTAGCGGTTGTTCGAGCGCCAGGCAGGCTGACATAACCTCGCGAATCAGCCGACCGACCTCGTCATCGCTGAGCGGTCCCCTGTTCAAGGATTTCAACCGGTTGATTACCTGCGCTTCACGATCGGGACGAAAAAAATCGATATTCTCATCAACTGCTTCGCTCAGCTTGCGTTTTACCGCGGCGACATCGACCGCACAGCCGGCACGCTGATTGAATAATTCCAGCAGCTGTTCGTCGATCGCGTCGATGCGCTCGCGCAGCTTTTGCAGTGCATCATCAGTCATGAATGCATTTTAGCCGTCGACGTCAGGATTGTCATCGACGCTCGCGGCAACGGGCTCAATCTGCACCAGTTGTTCGTCATTACCAAGTCGAATTAGCGTAACGCCCTGGGTGTTACGTCCCAGTATCGAAATATCGTCCGCCGGTGTGCGCACCAGCGTACCGCCGTTACTTATGAGCATGACCTCTTCATCACCAGTAATCTTGATTGCACCGACAACACGACCGTTACGCTCCGAAGTCTGTATCGATATGACGCCCTGGCCACCACGGCCCTGTGCCGAAAAGTCACTGATCCGGGTGCGCTTGCCATACCCGTTTTCAGTTGCAAACAGAATTTGCCCTGCATCAGAATCAACCGCGATCAGGGAAATAACTTCGTCATCGGGTTTAATCTTGATCCCGCGTACGCCGGCAGCGGTTCGGCCCATGGCGCGCACATCGTTTTCGTCAATACGAATACCTTTGCCGGCACTGGTAAAGAGCATCAGGTCAGACCCGCCATCGGTCAACTGCACGCCGATCAGGCTGTCCTCGTCGCGCAGGTCCAGTGCGATAATGCCATTTGCCCGTGGCCGTGAAAAATTAGATAACGAGGTACGTTTGACCTTGCCGCTCGCGGTGGCAAAGAAAATAAACTGGTCCTCCGGGTATTCGCGTACCGGCAATATCGCCGTGATGCGCTCATTCTCTTCCAGCGGCAGCAGGTTTATCATCGGTCGTCCACGCGCGGTGCGACTGCCGATCGGCAGCTGGTAAACCTTTTGCCAATAGACCTTGCCACGAGTGGAAAAACAAAGCAGCGTGTCATGGGTCGAAGCGGCGAACATCTGCTCCACAAAATCTTCATCCTTTACCCGTGTAGCCGCCTTGCCCCTGCCACCACGGCGCTGTGCCGAATAGGTTTCCAGTGGCTGCGCCTTGGCGTATCCAAGATGAGAAATGGTAACCACCACGTCTTCTTCACTGATTAAATCCTCAACTGTCAGGTCAGAATGGTCGATGATGATTTCAGTGCGCCGGGAATCGGCAAATTCTTCCTTTATTTCATCAAGCTCGCGCCGTATTTCCTGTTTCAGGCGTTCATCGCGATTCAGGATATCGAGCAGGTCCTCTATCTTTTCGAGAATCTCCCGGTACTCTGAAATGATTTTGTCCTGCTCAAGCCCGGTCAGCTTATGCAGGCGTAAATCGAGGATAGCCTGTGCCTGTTTCTCGGTAAGCCGGTATTGATCGCCAACCAGACCGAAGTCAGCTCCAATGCCTTCCGGCCTCGAGGATTCCGCGCCGGCCCGTTGCAGCATGTCCATTACCACACCGGGTGCCCAGGAAGTCTCGAGCAGGGCCGCCTTGGCAACCGCCGGACTCGAAGACTGTTTGATCATCGCAATAATGGCATCGATGTTGGACAGGGCTACCGCCAGACCTTCTAGTAAATGGGCACGGTCCCGCGCCTTGCGCAGATCGAAAATAGTACGGCGGGTAACCACTTCGCGCCGATGCACAATGAAGGCGGCGATTATTTCCTTCAGATTTAGCAGCCGTGGCTGGCCTTTGACCAGCGCCACCATGTTGATGCCAAACACATTTTGCATCTGGGTTTGCTTGTACAGATTATTCAGCACCACGTCGGCCAGCTCACCGCGACGCAGTTCGATGACCATGCGCATGCCATCCTTGTCCGATTCGTCGCGCAGGCCGGTAATGCCTTCGAGGCGTTTCTCCTTGACCAGTTCCGCTATTTTCTCCAGTAACCGGGCCTTGTTAACCTGGTAGGGCAATTCGGTAACTATGATGCTTTGCCGTCCGGACTTGTCTTCTTCGAAATGGGTCCTGGCGCGGAGATAAATCTTGCCTTTGCCGCCGCGGTAAGCTTCACGAATTCCCCGGGCGCCGTTAATGAATCCTGCGGTCGGGAAATCGGGTCCAGGAATACACTCCATCAAACGTTCGATGCCGGCTTCAGGTTCGTCGATAAGCAAAATACAGGCGTCCACGACCTCGGCGAGATTGTGTGGCGGGATGTTGGTAGCCATGCCGACAGCAATACCCGAGGAGCCATTGATCAAAAGATTAGGCACCCGGGTCGGCAGGACCACAGGCTCGTGTTCGGATTCATCGTAATTTGGCAGGTAGTCGACGGTTTCCTTTTCCAGGTCGGCGAGTAACTCGTGCGCAATTTTAGACATGCGCACTTCGGTATAACGCATCGCAGCCGGCGAATCACCATCGACCGAACCAAAGTTGCCCTGTCCATCGACCAGCATGTGACGCATGGCAAAGGGTTGCGCCATGCGCACGATGGTGTCGTAGACCGCGGTATCGCCATGCGGATGGTACTTACCGATAACGTCGCCAACCACGCGTGCAGATTTCTTGTATGGCTTGTTGAAATCGTTACCGAGCACGCTCATCGCGTACAGGACGCGCCGATGCACCGGCTTGAGGCCATCACGAACATCGGGTAACGCGCGCCCGACGATGACGCTCATGGCATATTCGAGATACGATTGGCGCATCTCGTCTTCTAAATTGACAGGAAAAATTTCCTTGGCGATATCAGCCATAAAAACAGGTACTCAGTGCTAAGAAATGACGCAGGAATGTTTGATTTCGAATCTGCGGGATTTTACCATAGACCCAAGGGTTAACACTACTGATAAGAACGCCCCGTCAGCGTTAAAATAAGCGGATTCGAGGGTTTTCCGACAACCGGTAGATGAAACTGTCTAAAGCGATGGCGGCAACCGCGATTTTCGTTTTCACCCGTTGGTAAATCTTGTAAGGTTCGGCTATGCAACATCGCTATCAAATCGTCCAGCCGGAGTGGATTGTAACCGTAAATTCGGATTTCGAAGTATTGCGGGGCTTCGCCGTGCTAATCGAAGACAATCTTATCCACAGCCTGGTCCCCAACGACGAAATTGCCGAACTGGACTGCTACGCCCAGGCTGAAATCATCCCCCTGCCAAATTGTGCCCTGTTACCGGGTCTGGTGAACAGTCACACCCATGCCTCGATGAGCCTGTTTCGCGGTATGGCCGACGATTTGCCGTTGATGGAATGGCTAACCGATCACATCTGGCCAGCCGAGTCGAACTGGGTGTGCCCCGAATTTACAGTTGACGGATTCAGGCTCGCGGCCGCCGAAATGATTCGTTCCGGCACTACCTGCCTGAGTGACATGTATTACTTTCCAGGTGAAATGGCCGCTTGCGCGCAGCAGATCGGCATACGCAGTGTCGTCGGTCTGATCGTACTGGATTTTCCCAGCGTATGGGCGCAGGACGCGACTGAATATCTGCACAAGGCACTTGCGGTGCATGATCAAATCAGGGAACTTCCGCTGGTGAGCAGCGCCTTCGCACCGCACGCACCCTATACGATTTCTGACGAACCGTTGCGCCAGATAGCCATGTACAGCAACGAGCTCGATATCCCGGTACACATGCATGTGCACGAAACGGCTGCCGAAGTTGCCGAAGCCCAGCAAAAGACCGGCCAGCGGCCGTTACAGCGCCTGGATCAACTCAACCTGCTCAATTCGAACCTGATTGCAGTGCACATGACGGAACTCGACGAATTTGAGATCGAGCGCGTGGCAGAAGCGGGAGTCAACGTCGCGCATTGTCCCGAATCCAACCTTAAACTGGGTAGCGGCATTTGTCCCGTGGCGTCCCTGCTGGAACTCGGTGTCAACGTATGCCTGGGAACCGATGGCGCGGCCAGCAACAATGACCTCGACCTGCTCGGCGAGATGCGTACCGCCGCCATGCTTGCCAAGGGCAGCAGTGGTAACGCGCGTGCCTGCGATGCGAGGCAGGCCATCGAGATGGCAACGATTAACGGCGCCCGGGCATTGGGTATGGCTGATCTGATTGGCAGTATCGAAAGCGGTAAACGTGCCGATCTGATTGCCGTCGATTTATCGGATTTGAACACCCAGCCTCTCTATGATCCGGTGGCACAGATTGTTTATGCAGCCGCCAGCCGCCAGGTATCGCACGTCTGGATAGACGGTACCGCGCAGTTGAAAGATTTCGAGTTCTGCCATCTGGACACGAACGAAATTATCGCCAAAGCCGCTTCCTGGGCGCAAAAAATCAGGAGTTAGACAATGTCAGTAGAGTCGAATGTAGACCCTGTCGAAATCGATAAATTCCAGTCGATCGCGAGTCGCTGGTGGGATCGCGAGAGCGAGTTCAAGCCATTGCATGAAATCAATCCCCTGCGGGTTTCCTATATCGAGCGACAGGCGCAGGGGCTCGAGGATAAATGTATCCTCGACATCGGCTGCGGCGGCGGCATCCTCGCAGAAGCGCTGGCGCAGAAAGGCGCCCGGGTAACCGGCATCGATATGGCCGAGCTGTCACTCAAGGTAGCCAGAATGCATTTGCATGAATCGGCACTCGAGATCGACTACCAGCTATCTACGGTCGAAGCATTTGCCGAAGACAACGAGGCGCAGTTTGATATCGTTACCTGTCTCGAAATGCTGGAACATGTTCCCGACCCCGCTTCGATCATTACCTCGGCATCGAAATTGTTGAAACCCGGCGGCGTGTTGTTTTTATCGACCATCAATCGAAATCCGAAGTCTTTTGCACTGGCGATTCTGGGTGCCGAATATATTCTGCGGATGCTACCCCGTGGTACCCATGAATATAAGAAATTCATCAAACCTTCGGAGATGGCCGCCCAGTTGCGCGCCTGCGGCATGAAGATAAGCGATATCAGCGGCATGATTTACAACCCGCTCAGCGGGAACTACTCGCTGGGCCGTGATATCGATGTCAATTACCTGATGACGGCGCGTTTCGATGATTGAAGCCATTCTGTTCGACCTTGACGGTACCCTTATCGACACCGCAGCAGATATGGGCGGCGCGCTCAACAGCCTGCTGCTCGAGGAAGGTTTCGAGCCACTGCCCCTGGATATCATTCGACCGCTGGTTTCTCAGGGTGGCCTGGTGCTGACCCGGCTGGGTTTCAGCGATAAAGTGGCCGAGCAGGAAATCGAACCGCTGCGGCAACGCTTCCTGCAGCACTACCATGCGCAGGTGGCAGATGAATCCAAACTGTTTGATGGTTATGCCGAAATTCTGGATGAACTGGAAGCACGCTCTGTTCCCTGGGGAATCGTCACCAATAAACCCGAATGGCTAACCCGACCCCTGCTCGAGCAGCTCGAGCTCGCGCAACGCTGTGGAGTGGTTATCGGCGGGGATACCCTGGCACAGCGTAAACCCCATCCGCTGCCTTTGCAGGTTGCTGCAGAGCGTCTGCAGGTGAGTTGCAACAGTTGCATTTATGTCGGCGATGATGAGCGCGATATTGTCGCCGGCAAAGCCGCCGGCATGACAACCCTGGTCGCGGCCTATGGTTATATCGAGGATGCCGATACTATCGAAGCATGGCAGGCAGACGGTGTTATCGATCTGCCGCTGGATTTGCTCGAACATCCACTCGTGGGACTCACATGACAAGTATACCCGGTAATTTTATCGCGACTCCTGAGCTATTGAATGACCAGGTAATACTGGTAACCGGGGCCACCGGGGGATTCGGCAAAGC